>NZ_JBXWNE010000003.1:0-403666 GCF_059610225.1 Ruegeria sp. YTSA105 | reverse complement strand
CGCTGACGGCCCAGCTCGGACGTGATCGAGCCGAACAGCTCTGGGTCGCGCTCTGAGAGAGACTGGGTGAAAAAACCTTGAGTGCGTTGCGGGGCGTTCACTTTGAAACCTCCTAAAAGGGTTAGCCGGTCCAGCCAAGGCCAGCGGAAATAGCGTTCATCGATTGCAGCAGGGGAACAGGAACCGATCCTGCCTGAGGCTCGGTTCGAGCTTGTCGCAGCAATTCGACCTGCAGCGCGTGAATGCGGGCCAGTTCTGCCCGTTTGCGATCAAACCGCTCGCACAGGCGAGGGAAACGGTGTCCGATAGTTTGTCCTCCCGTCAGAAATTGCACTGCACTGCAGGCGCTATCGTATTCCGCTTTGATTGACTGAAAGACGATTTGTCGGGTGTTCTCATCGTGCACTAGTTCGCCGTATTGTGCGGCGATGCCCATATCCGCCTGATAGAGCGATTTCTCCATTTCATCGACGGCAAGGCGGAACAGCCGGGAGTGCTGAAACATATCCTGCAGCACTTCATCACCGCGCGCGCCACGAAATTTGCGGAAGCTGGCCATTGCGGCCCCGAAACCATACCAGCCCGTGATCAGGTGGCGGTTCTGCGACCAGGCAAAGACCCATGGAATGGCGCGCAGATCATCCAGACTGGCCGCGCCAAAGCGACGTGCCGGACGAGATCCTATTTTCAGGCGGGCTAATTCCTCGACCGGGCTGGCCTGCTGGAAATAGTCCAGAAAGCCTGGCATCTTCAAAAGCGAGACATAGGCTGTCTGTGACAGTTCCGACAGAGCATCCAACGCGTCGTCGAACTCGGGCCGGGCCAGGGTTTCGCCGGGATTGGCGGTATGACGCAACGTGCTTGAGAGGAGCAGTTCCAGATGGGCCGCGGCTGTTCCGCGGTTGGCGTATCTGGTCGAAACAACTTCGCCCTGTTCAGTTACGCGCAAGCTCCCGGCAATTGTTCCGCTGGGCTGCGCAGCAATCGCCCGCCCAGTGGGAGCGCCGCCCCGACTGACTGAGCCGCCGCGTCCATGGAAAAACGTGACCTTGAAACCTTGCGAAGCCAGTGCCGTCACGATGCGACGTTGGGCGCGCTCCAGCTCCCATGTTGAGCAGAAATACCCGCCATCCTTGCCGCTGTCCGAATACCCCAGCATCACTTCGATTTCATTTCCATCGGTTTTGAGGCTGCGGCGGGCAAGCGGTACTGCCAAAACGTCCAGCAGGATCGCAGGGGCATTGCGAAGATCTGCAATCGTTTCGAATAATGGCACCACCGAGATATCCAGTGTCTCGGACCCGAAACCGGAATAGCGGGCCAGCAGGTACACACCGAGAATATCATCGGCAGACCGGGTCATGGACAGGATAAATGGCCCAATTGCCTTGGGGTCCGGCCCCGAGCGAACACTATGAACAAGCGCTAAGAGCGCCAGCATTTCCTGCGCCTGATCGTTCAGCGCCTCGCGGTTTTGATAGGGCAGGTTTTGATCTGCCAGCTCTGATCGCAGACGGGTAGACCAGTCGGGCGTGCCATATTCCGGTGCATGTCCGGATTGTGACCAAAGTTCCGTCAGAACGTCATTCGTGACGGTTGAATTCTGACGAATATCCAGGGTTGTGGTTCGGAACCCGAAAACCATAGCGGCACGGCACAGCGGACGGATATGCCTCTGTGCCAGGACGTCGGCGTTGACCGCGCATAAAGCCGCATCAAGTGCCCCAAGATCGCTTACGAATTGTGAGATGTGATCATAGCCGCCATCGGTCAGCCGATAGCGAATGGCATTGAGAGCCTGCCGGAACGGTTCGTTTCGATTGCGATCGTCGTCCGGAGTCCGGTCGATAATTTCTTGTACACGTGCACGGTTTGACTCAGGAAGCGGCAATATGAGCGCGCTGATGCTCAACCGGCTTGCAGCTTGATCGATGGCCTGACGATAAAGATCCTGAACCGTTTCACGGCCGCGTTGCAGGGCCAGTGCGGTCATCTCGGTTGTGACATTCGGATTGCCATCCCGGTCGCCGCCAATCCAGCTGTGAAAGCGAATGTTGGGTGTTTTGCCTAGAGTCTGACCCAACACATGCATGCAGGCCTGATCGAACCGATCCATGACCTGCGGGACGGCGTCAAAGATTGCATCCCGGAAGAATTGCAACCCCCACTCGATCTCGTCGCGCAGGCTTGGGCGCGACAGGCGAAGTTCGCCTGTCAGCCACAAAAGATCAATCTCGCCTTCCAGACCATTCAGCAATTCGGTGCGTTCGGTCGGGGTCCATCGTTGCACTTCAAGACTGACAAGATTGCGGTAGATCCGCCGGTGAATTTCCAAAACGGTGACCCGTTTGGCCTCGGTCGGGTGCGCGGTCAGGGTGGGACCGGCGCATAGGTCAGCCGTCAGTTTTTTTGTCTGGCTGTCCGTTAATTGCAGTTCAGACAATACCTCGGCAAACCCGCCTTCGACCGCTTCCGCGCCGCTTAGGGTCTCGGTAAGGCGCCGGTCCCGGACATGGGCGTTTTCATCAATGATGCGTAACAGTTGGAACCAGATCGATAGGGCTTGCAGATACGGCGTTGCCTCGAGCCCTGTAGGGATGGGTTGCAACGGCATGGCCTCGGCCCATGTCGCCACATGCGGCGCCCGCTTCGACAGAATATTCCGCCACAACGCCCGCAGTTCCGAGCGCAATTCCTCGGCATAGCCCGAAGGGTCCGGGGTGGACGGAATATTGCGGGCCAGCGCTTGCATCAGATCACCTGGTCCCGCGGGGTGCGACCTGCGAAAAAGTCGGCCAGATTGTCGAGTACGCGAAAGCCCATGGCCTCGCGCGATTCTTTTGTGGCGCTACCCAGATGGGGTAGCATCACCAGGTTGTCGCATTGCAACAGATCCGGGCTAATGCGAGGTTCGCCATCGAACACGTCCAAAGCAGCCCCACCGATCGTGTCGAACATCAGCGACTGCACAAGCGCGTGCTCATCCACGACCTCACCGCGCGCAGTGTTGATGAGGAAGGCGTTGGGCTTCATCAGATCCATTCTGCGCCCGTTGATCAGGTGCCGGTTTGCGGCCCCACCCGGGCAGTGCAGTGAGACGAAGTCGCAGTGCGGCAGCAGATCGTCCACGGTATCGACCTGAGTTGCGTTGAACTGTTTCAATACCTCGGACGAGACAGTGCTCCGGTTCTGGACAAGAATATTCATGCCGAACCCATGGTGCGCGCGACGGGCCATTTCCTGACCGATGCGGCCAAAACCGATGATGCCCAGAGTCTTGCCGCTGACCTTGGTGCCGACCAGATGGGTCGGGCGCCAGCCGGTCCAGCCGCCCGCGCGCAGCTCACGTTCGCCTTGGCCGGCGCGGCGGGCTACAATCAGCAGCAATGTCATGGCCAGATCAGCCGTGCATTCGGACAGGACATCCGGCGTATTGGTTACGGTCATACCAAGGCTGCGCGCAGCGGGTTCACAGATATGGCTGTAACCAACTCCATAATTGGCGAGGATTTTGGTTTGCGCCGCAGATACGTCCAGCGCCTCGGCGCTGAGCGTGTCGGTGACCGTAGGCAGAACCGCGTCATAACGTTTCAACGCGTCGCGGATCTCGGCCGGGGACAATGGTTTGTCCCCGATGTTGAGTACGGTGTTATAGTTTTCGGCCAGTTGCGCCTCGACGGCGGCGGGCCAGCGACGGGTGACAAGGACCGAAGGTTTGACCATCACGCAGCCTCTCCCATGACGCGGGCGATGGTCTCGCCAATTACCGCAGGGTTTTCAGCAACAGTCACACCCGCCGCCGATAGGATTTCGACCTTTTCCGAGGCGCTTTCGCCAAATGCCGAGATGATCGCCCCGGCATGACCCATGGTCCTGCCTTTGGGTGCGGTCAGACCGGCGACATAGGCCACGACGGGTTTGGTGACGTGGTCTCGGATATACTCGGCCGCCTCGGCTTCCTGAGGGCCGCCGATTTCGCCGATCATGGCGATGACCTCGGTGTCCTCATCCTGTTCGAACCGCTCAAGGATATCGCGGAACGACGAGCCGTTGATCGGGTCGCCACCGATACCAACGCTGGTTGAGACGCCAATACCACGCTCCTTCAGCTGCGCTGCGGCTTCATAGCCCAGCGTGCCCGAACGACCGATGATGCCGACATTGCCCGGCAGGTAAATATGGCCCGGCATAATCCCCAGCAGCGCCTTGCCAGGGCTGATAGTTCCAGCACAGTTCGGGCCGGTCAGCACCATGCGATTGTCCTTGGGATAGCGATACATATAGCGTTTGACGCGGATCATGTCCTGCGCCGGGATGCCGTCGGTTATGCAAACGCAATAACGGATACCGGCATCTGCGGCCTCCATGATCGAATCCGCCGCAAACGGGGGCGGCACGAAGACAAGGCTGGCCTCTGCGCCGGTGGCCGTGACCGCTTGTTTGACAGTGTCGAAGACAGGCACGCCTTCTACGATTTCGCCGCCCTTGCCAGGGACGACACCGCCAACAACATTGGTGCCGTATTCCAACATATCCTTGGTGTGAAAGCGCGCCATACGTCCAGTGATGCCCTGAACAATAACGCGGGTGTCGCGGTCCAGAAGAATGCTCATTACACAGCCCTCATCTTGGTGTTTTGGGTCAAATCGTTTTGCCATGCACCAACGGCGCGTTCGGCAGCTTCCATCAATGTTGTTGCACGAATAATCGGCAGGCCGGACTTGGCGAGTATTTTCTGACCTTCTTCAACATTCGTCCCGGCAAGGCGCACGATGACTGGGATGTCGATATCCAGTTCCTTCAGAGCCTGCACGACGCCTTCGGCAACCCAGTCGCAGCGGTTGATGCCGGCGAATATGTTGACCAGAACCGCTTGGACGTTCTTGTCGGACAGTACCAATCGGAAAGCTTTGGCAACACGTTCTGGTGACGCGCCGCCTCCGATATCGAGGAAGTTTGCAGGCTCTCCCCCGGCCAGCTTGATCGTGTCCATCGTCGCCATGGCCAAACCGGCACCATTCACGATGCAGCCGATATTGCCGTCCAGCCCGACATAAGACAGGCCACGATCCGCTGCGCGGCTTTCACGGGGGTCTTCCTGGCTTTTGTCGCGAAGCTCCGCGACCTGCGGGTGGCGGAACAAGGCGTTGTCGTCAAAGCTCATCTTGGCGTCCAGCGCCAACACTCGATCGTCGCCGGTGATGACGAGCGGATTGATTTCAACCATAGTCGCGTCCAGCTTGTTGAAAGCGGCGTAACACCCTTGGAGGGTGCGGACCATGTTTTGGATCAGACGGGGCTCCAGTCCCAGATTGAAGGCAATCTCGCGCGCCTGAAACTCCTGCAGACCTACCGCAGGTTCGACGATGGAGCGGACAATGCTTTCAGGGCGTTCTGCGGAAATATCCTCGATCTCCATTCCGCCCTCGGACGAGGCGACGATCATCACGCGTTGGCTTGAGCGGTCGAGCACAAAACCCAGATAGATTTCCCGATCGATCGGAACGGCAGATTCGACGTAGACGCGATAGATGCCTTTGCCATCGGGTCCGGTCTGATGCGTCACCAGCTTGCGGCCAAACATCTCCTCACAGGCTGCGTATATTTCGCTTTCCGAATTGCACAGCTTTACGCCCCCAGCTTTGCCGCGGCCACCTGCGTGAACCTGAGCCTTTACAATCCACTTGTCGCCGCCCAGCTCACGTGCACGATAGGCAGCTTGCTCGGGGCTGTAGGCCAAGGCCCCCGAAGGGACTTCGACACCGAAATTCGAAAGAAGTTCTTTCGCCTGATATTCGTGGATATCCATCTGCATTTCCTCCCGTTTATGCAGCGATAGATGTGCCGTAGCGGCTTTCCAGAAGCGCTTCGATCGCTTCGAGATTCACCGAACCACCCATCTCGCGGATTGCTTCGGCAAACAAATGCACGATGCGGCCGATCGACTGATGATTCAGTTGGTTCAGGATGCCGATGCGGACCTGAACAGGTGCGCTGAGGGTTGGCCAGATGCCAAAGCCCCGGGCCCGGCAATTCTGCACCAGCTCCATTTCGCGGCCTGCAAGTTCAGCGGGCAGGTTCAGCACCACAAGGCTGGACATGTCCGAGGTGACCTCGCAGCCCATCGCAATGACGGCATCGCGCAGCACGGCCTCGTGCGTTTTGTAGGCATGCGCGCGCTTCGCTAGCCCCTCCTGCAGGGTCAGGCGTAACGATTCATGAAAGGCCGCGACAGCATAGCCCGAATGTGTTCGGTGATATGTGCCTTTTTCAACATCCTGGCCATCGACGATGCCCCAGTGGCGGGCCTCGAAAATGGGATTGTGAACATAGCTGTAGGCACCCGTTGCTTTCAGGCTGTCGATATATGCGTCGGTAAAACTGACGGGAGCATAGGTAAGCGGCAAGCAGCACAGGCCCTTTTGCGGACAAGAGGCCCAGCCCGCGATGCCCGGATAATCATCAACCCGGAAATCTTCGACACCCAAAGACGAAACGGCGTCGATCAGACCCATTGCACCATGGTGCTCGCAGGCATCCGAGAAACCGCGCAAATCATTGATGCGTCCTGATCCCGTTTCCCAATGTGCCATAAACGCCCATTTGGGCTTGTGTTCAGCCAGTGCGGCTTCGACCATGTCACCGGTCACCGACTGACCATGCGGCACGTCGATGATCGTGACACTGGCGGCCTGCGGATCCAAGGGGTTGGCAGCATGTTCGTCCGGTGTCGCTGCCTTGATCCGAAGGGTCAGTGTATCGATGCCCGAAAAGGTCCCGTTGTTGAACGCAACAACCTTGTCACCGGGCATGACAGCCGAGAACATGGTGTCCAAAGCGCTCCAACCAGTGCCTGCGACCGCAAAGGTGTATATGTTCGTGGTGCCCCAGATTTCGCGCAGCATGTGCTTGCATTCGATCATGCCGCGCAAAACGTCGCCCTGCATGTGATCCGCAACTCCGGCGCTGGAAAAGGCTTGTAGAACGCGCGCGTCTGTATTGCCCGGCCCGGGGCCTGCGGCCAGCGTCTCGGGGATTTCGAGCGTTGGATAAATCTGGAAAGTCATTGCGATCCTCCTTGATCGTTGGGGTGGTCAACCACGCCCAGACATCTCGTTGTGGATCAGGAAAGCCTTGCTTGCGTCATCGCGCAACGTAACTTACTACTGCTTTAGGACTTCTAATGGGATGGGGAAAAACCTATCCGTATTGGCAAGAATACCGAAGTATACCAAGTTTTGACCTATACGAATGGGTAGTTTCTTGAGGATTTGGATGTAAAATCAATGACAGAGCCTTCACAACTACCGATTGACGTCATGCTTGCCGACAACAATCCGCTGGTCTTATCGGCCATGTCGGAGATTTTTGAACGTGATCCGCGATTCTCTTTGGTTGCCACATCGGCGACAGCTGAAGGGTTCCTGGGCGCGGTCATGAGAGTTCCGGTCCAGGTGTGTGTGATTTCCTGGAGCTTGCCTGTTCTTGGCGCGGCCAAATTGATCGAGGTTTTGCGAGAACAGGAAGGCGCGCCCCGTTTTGTCATTTACGGCGATGATGTCGGAGATGTTCCGCGCCTTGCAATGCAGGCAGGAGCTGCGGGGTTCTCATCCCGGTCTGGTGAAGTTGAAGCGTTGCTGGAAACCTGCGCGGACGTGGCTGCTGGCAAGATGGTGTTTCCGTTCATCGATGTCCGCCAGATGCAACAGAATCCGATCCACAGCCTGTCGCGGAAAGAGCGCGCGATTCTGGAAGCTCTAGCCAAGGGCATGTCCAACCGCGAGTTGTCCAAAGAGCTTCAGATATCGACCAATACCGTGAAATTTCACCTGTCAAACATTTACGAAAAACTATCGGTTAAGAATAGGACGCAGGCCATCGCGTATTACTATTCGTCTAATGCGGCCTCACATTAGATAGATTTGCCCAAATGCTCCAATGGTGTGGTCATTCTGTTGGTCGCGTGATCGGCCTTTCTTAGGAACCCGTGGGGAATTGGGTGGCGGTTTCGTGAAAGCTCTGATCGACGGCGACGGTCGCAATGCAAACCTGAACCTGTTCTTCGATAGCTCTGCGCGCGAAAGAGGTCACGGCTGTGTCCGACGCGAAGGCATCGTAGATTACAGTTGGTTGAGCTTCGAAACTATATCGAGTTGGAAACAGAAACACGTCAATCTCATCATATAATTGCTGCTTTTTTTCGCCATATAGCGGGCTGTCCCATCTGATCTCGTCTTTGGCGACGGCGGCTTTGATCGAGGTCAGGTCTTGCTCCAGTGGGCCGGTCCGGCCAGGATCATTTCGACTTCAACCCCGAGAGAGTGCAGAGATCCGGCTGTTTCAAGAAAATCGTACAGCCCTTACTCGCGGGACAGGTTGCTTAGAAGCCCGACCCCGCAAATGCCCAGGAGACCGCAGGCTGGTCTGTGTTTGGGGGCGAAAAACGCGTTTTCGGCGACGTGCCATTTTTGATTGCTTCGGTAAGCGTGTGGGCGCCAAACAAGGTCAGAATAGTCGGAACATAGGCCATAATGGCGTCTGTTTCACGATGAGCACCCAACATGGTCAGCTCGGTGCAGTAAGGTGCTGATCCAGTTTCTTCAGGCCAGAAGTAAGGAGCCAAGTTCAGGATGGATGATTTGGCTTTAGCAATATGGTTCCCCAACTTCCGCGCCTGCTTCAGGGCGGTTCTATGGGGTTCACATGCTCGCTTAAAAGTTGCAATGGCTCTGGGCCCGCTAGGCCAGATTTTGTCCTTCACGGGCGTGATGACTGAACAACAGCTTGTTTGATTGGACATCGGACAGAAAATCCGCAGTGCGCCCAGACAGCGCGCGATAAAAGGACAGAAGACCGGGTTCGATTTCTTTGGCAATGTCGATGCAGTTTTGGCGCAGCTCATCGGTGCGCTCCAGCGGTTCACGCGCACGTATGGCCGACAAAAGTTGAGCATGCGCATCGCGTAAGTTCTGGAATGCCTCGCTGTCGAGCATGTCCTGATCGCCAATCAATATGTAAACGGGCTCCAGGTTCTTTTTTCCTTTCAGGTCCACAAACCCAGCTTCCAACATCGCCAACTCTTGTTTGCCTAGAATGTAAACTGAATTCGAAACCAGGATGTCATAGTCGACATGTCGGCAGCTTTGTTCGATCCTGGCGGCGACGTTCACCACATCTCCGATCACAGTATAATTGAACCGCCGCCGCGACCCGATATTGCCCACACAGGCCTGTCCTGTCGCGCAGCCAGTGGCCAGCGCAATGGGTGGCCGTTCGCGCATGATTTCGGACCTATTGAACTGTGCCAATGCACCGCGCATCATCAAGGCTGCCCGTGCAGCGCGACAGGGATGATTTTCGACCGGAAGCGGAGCGTTCCAGAACGCCATGACTGCGTCGCCGATGAATTTGTCGATTGTGCCTCGCTCGTGCAAAATCTGATCTCCGACCTGTGAAAACAGCTCATTCAGAATGGCGACGAGCTCCGTGGCCGAAACCGACTCGGATAACGGGGTAAATCCACGGATGTCGGCGAACATGACGGTGATCTCTTGTGTTTCTCCACCAAGGACCAACTGATGGTCCGAGCCTTCCATTTCATCCAAAATTTCAGGAGCGACATAGTGAGAAAAAATCTTTCGGATCGCTCTTTTCTCGCGCTCGGTCGAAATGAATAGATATCCGGCCAACAGCCCGAAATTCGCCATCCCACCAGCAAGTGGGAAGGTTGCATCAAATAATACGAGTTGATTTTGAAAGGCCATCCAGCTGATCAGCACAACTACGGCTGCAGATACGCCACCCGCAATGAAGGATGCGACCGCACCAAAGCTGGACATGACGGCGACGACCACTAACCCCAGTAAGACGAATGAGACCAACTCAAGCGCAGCGGTCACATCGGATCGGCTGAGCATTTCGCCCGTTAGGACCTGTTCAAGTAACTGCGCGTGGATCGAGACGCCGGGCACGGATTCTCCGAGCGAGGTCTGGTGCATATCAAACAGACCCGCCGCAGAGGTGCCAACAAGAATAATCTGGTTTTCGATCCGGGACCGCAGCGCAGGATCATCCGGATTCGTCATAACGTCATTGGCAGAAACATACAGTTCAGGCCGGTCTCGCCTGTACCGGATCCAGACTTCGCCGTTCTGAGTTGTTGGCAATCGAAAATCGCCCAGTTCAAGCGCCAGCATGACACCGGATTCATCGGACGCGCCCTCGGCGAAAAGGACTGTTTCCCCCAAGGCCACCCGAAGGGCCTCAATTCCCAGGCTTGGCAGGGCGCCATCCGGTCCCCCCCAAAGTACCGGGACCCGGCGGACCACACCGGTCCCACCAAGTGGTGAGACATTCACGCCCCCAATGCCTGTTGCATCTGAATAAAGTGGCGGAGCAGGAGGAGTCCAATGCGGAACCTGGACGAGTCCTGAGGTCGGAGACTCACCGATCTCGATGATCCCCGCCTTGGATATGACGGGCTGACCATCATCGGCCACACGGGCCGCTACACCCAGAACAACCGGCCATTTGGCGATTTCGGCTCCGAAAAAAACATCGTTGTCCAGGTTTTGGGCGTCTTCATCGACCGAGAGCACCTCGGCCAACGCAGGGTCTTCCAATAATCGAGCAGGCGAATAGCGGTCGGGTTCGACAAACAGCATGTCAAAAGCGATGACCGCAGCGCCATTTTGGCCGAGGTTTTCAACCATCTGAGCCATGAGATTGCGCGGCCACGGCCATTGCCCCCAGTTGGCTAGTGACTGTTCGTCTATGTCGACAACACGGATAGGCAGGTCGGGGGTGTAATCGCGTGGGGCCATCCGCTGAAGGATGTCGAAATATATTAGCCGAGTCATGCGCACGGGAAACGGATCTATGACCCTGACAAAGCATCCAAACAGGATCAGGCACAAACCCACAAGGCGAAAACCCCTGCGGCGAGTGCTCCGTTCTTTCGACTTAACCGTCACGGTTGCCTCCGAAGACAGTGGTCGCTTTCACTGCCCGACATTACCGATTACCCATATCAGCCGATGCTCAGTTAACAGGTCTATTCGGTTTCGTATCCGGCGCTGCACCGCCTTCTATACTGGGCGCCTCAACGGGTGCAGATGCTACCGAAGCCTTCACCGCTTGCCGCTGCGGGGGCGCTGGGCGGGGCTCGGGAGCGTCGGATTTTTCGATGGGCTGCACTGGTGCTGATTCTCCGGCGCAGCCTTCGATATTCACGCGCAGCGGACTCAAAAGCCGTTCCTGTGACTGAATGAACGGAAATCCATTTTTCACTGCTTCGTCGTACTGTGCCTGATCGGCCGGGCGGCCCACCTTGCCTTTTTGACTGGTGGCAAACAGGCTGCATTGACGTCCAGTTGATCTGCAGCCGCCTTTCAGGCCGCACATCTGCACGGTGCCTTCCAGCACCAGCATCGAGCTTTGGGTGCCAGGCACAACCCACATGTCGAATATGGTCCCACGCACAGCCATTGTCGCTGTGGGGGTCTGGATGGAATAGGCACGTTTTCTGCTGTTGCCCGAGATGAAACGAAAGCTTCCACCCAAGGCCTGAACGGCAAAATTCTTGGCCTTCTTCTTGTTTCGCAACATGGTCACATCCAGCGCCATCTTTGCATTAGGCCCTATCGCGATCTTCGTTTCGTCAACAAAGATCAGCTGAACTACCCCTCTGCTGTCTGTGGATATGGAATCACCCGAGGCAACTTCCATGCCTTCAAGCAGTGGCCGGGAATTCCCGGCTCGGGTAATTTCTGCGCCTTGTTTGACGCTTACGACAGTACCAATGTTGGCCAGGATCTGCGACGGCAGTATCAAAACACAACAGGAAACACACAACACTCTTAACCAGACCAAACTAATTATCCCTTCCCCAAGGTTATTCCAGAGCGCAATGCGCCCGCTGCCCGGTCTGTGCCTCGTGGAATTTATTTCTTTGTATTATTTGTAAAAAATCTAAGCAAATATGCCTTAATGCCTATGTGTTTGGCAAGTTTTCTATGAAGCTGGAGAAAATTCCCACCTAATTGGGCTGACCCGGAGCTTCGGAAACTCTCTGTTTGTACATTGCCGGTGTTTCGGACAGGGCCCTTTTCAAATCAGTGTTTCGTTGGGCCGTCGCTCGCTTTCCCAGCCGACGTCTCTTGGGTCTGATCGCCTTATGGAAGGCCCGGCAGACACGCATTGCGGGTGACGTTTCGCGGCTGCCTTTGATCAAGCCCGAAAGCCATAGACATCATGGATTTGACTTTTTGAAGATTTTTTCACGAGGTCCCTTGTATTTCTTGGCGCTTATCGAATACACCGGCCAGCGGAGACGTGGCCGAGTGGTCGAAGGCGCTCCCCTGCTAAGGGAGTAGGCCCGGAAGGGTCTCGAGGGTTCGAATCCCTTCGTCTCCGCCACCAAATCTTCATATGATGTTTTTTGTGATGGCTTACACGTTTTGAAGGCTTTACCCGCCACATCCGCCAAGAAATAACGTGATCGGAAGGTCGGGTGTTCCGTTTCCAGCACTCAATGACCCGGCCCTTCGAAATCCTCGCGGGACGCGGTAGGTTCGAAGCTTGCTCTCGTGATCGACCATTGGTGCCTGGATTGTCGGCAAATCCGCTAAAACCACCGAAATCGGTACCGTTGGTGTTGCAAGAGCCGGCACTACCGGGGTGTTTCTGAATTCGGATGACTGTTCGGTATGAGGCTGCTGGCGCTCGAAAGGTTGACCACCGGTAAAGTTGATTCAGCGGACAGGTCCAATTTGCCGATTTGACTGCCTTGGAACAGACTGCGGATTATCCGCTCAACTCCAAACTGGCCAATGGAAAACTCTGCAGAATTCTACCGGTCCATTCCTTTGGGACGGCGCAAAGAGCTGTGGACAGACCGTCAGCTAAGGCTGCATTGGGTGCGGAAACGGAAACAGTGTGGTTGCTTGGGCTTGGGCCGAATGGGTTCAGGATATGGCCGTGGTCGCCCGGCAAGAGCGTGCCTGCAACCGATGATGTGGCTACTGAGCGTTCTCGCAAAGTGATCTTCTTGAGGACTTGATTATTGTGACCAGCAAGGCCGACCCGCCAGTCTTGCCCGTCACCTCGCTGACCCATTGCCGCGATTTCTCCCATGTTAACCAGAACATCGCGTAAGCCAAAGGACCGTAACAGCGCCGCAATGCGATCGGTGATTGCGCCTTGTGCGATACCGTTCAATGTCAAGGCTGAGACACCGGGCTCCGGCAGCTGGATCGCATCAGCGTCATATCGGACTCGGTGCCAGCCGACAGTTTCTTGGGCGGCAGTCAATTCAGATGCGCTGGCGCGCGCGGCCATCGCCCTCCAGACGGGTTGTATTGTGGGGTCAAAAGCCCCGTCTGATGCACTGTGAAGGGTCGAACACAGGCTCAGTACATTCAACAGTTCGGGGGCTGGTTGCTGCAGCAATCCGCTTCGGTTCAGCTCTGAAATCTGTGATCGCGATCGGTACAGACTAAAGATATCTTCCAGCCGGTTCAGTTCAACCTCGATTGATGACAGCAGGGGCGCCGCCTCTGCCTCAGAAAGGCCAACAAGGTCAAGGCTGGCCCTGGCCCCCAGCGCGATGCCACGCCAATGCGCGACTGGTGCGCCAGATGCGACCGCCGGTAGCGCGGCGCATGCCGCAGACATGATCAGAAAACGACGTCGGGACAAACGGCTCATGCTGGTGTCTCCAGTTTCAGGTCCAGATCGACGGGGCCAAGCACTTCGGCGTCGGGTATGTCAGTCAGGGGCAAAGCGGACCCTCCGTACAGGATGATGAAGCTGTCCGCATCGGTCGGGTCGGCAAAGGGCACGACCTCGCGCGCGCCCATGCCGCCGGCGACATTGGCCCCGACGACGAAAGTCGCACCTTCGGCATTGATCCAGTTGGATTGACCTGGTTGATGCCAGCTTGGGGCGGTTCCCATATCGCTGACATAGATTGCAACAATGGCTGCCTCGCGTTCGGGGCTTTTGAGATAGGCAACCATGTCGCGAACCTGCGCAAAAAACAGTGGTGTGGGATAGCCGTCGAGGTGAATCTGTCCTTTGGGACCACCATGTTCAGCAATATTCATCTGGCAAAAAAAGCTGAGTGCGTCTGGCGTCAGATCGACCGGGTCAGGCGCGGCAATCTGTTCTTCCTTACAGGCGGTCAGGGCGAGTAGAGCAATCAGGAAAAGACGCTTCATGGCTCGACCCTTCGGAACGCGAGCCGGGCAAGTGCAAGGCCTAGCAGGGGCCAGATCAGCAAAGACAACGGGGCGGCCCAGACGGGCAGAGCCTGCGCTGCGCCGGTCATGCCGGATGCCATCGCGACGCCCTCGGTCGCGGCGATATTCCACAGACGGAAAGCGTCGGCCGGGTTGGCCACCATCACCCATGGAAAGACGGATTGAGTGAAGGTGCCGCCCTTGTCCATGACGACGGCCCCCAACAGGCCCAGATCATAGAGGACGACAAAAACCAGCCAGAGCCCGGCCGACAGACCTGCTGCCGCCGTGGCCCCCTTTGCCAGGGCGGACAGCAAGTATCCCAGTGCGAGAAACACGGCGCCCAGCACGATCGAAGTGAGGATAAGACGGACCAGAGCCAACAGGCTTTCTGGACCGGCGCCACCGAACCATGCTGCCACCGCGCCAGCCGTGCCAAAACCGATGGTCATCGCAAAGGCAAGCGCCGACAAATGGGCGGTGAATTTTCCCAACAGGATTTCTCCGCGCCCGGCGGGATAGGACAAGAGCAGCGATAAGCTGCCCCGATCCACATCGCCTGCGATGGCGTCAAAGGCAATCATCAATGCCAGTAGGGGGGCAAGATAGACCGACAGCGTCGTCATCGAGGCAACCGAGACAGTCAGCATATCAACGCCAAGCGTGCCTGTGGGTGCACTGCCTGCAAAGGTAAGTGCCAGCGCGAATAACACCATGATCAGTGTTGCCATCAGCAGCCAGCGGTTGCGGCGCAGGATCAACATTTCAGTGCGGGTGATGGCGAGGAAGCGGGTCATGGCCTCTTCTCCTGTGCATAGTAGCGATAGAGATCTTCCAGCTTGGGAGGTGTCATTTCCACATCTGCCACCGCATCGCCCAATCTGGCGATCCGGCGCAGGGCCTCCATCTTGTCGTCGACGGTGCAGAGCAACTCAACGGACGCGCCATTGATCCGGCTGCCGCCCAGTTTGGCGGCCAAGGCGTCAGGGTTAGAGCTGGCGCGCACCTTCAGGCGGATTGGCAGACCCGCCAGCGCCGAAAGGTTGTTTAACGTGTCATCGGCCACCATCCGGCCCCCGCGCATGATTGCGATCCGGTCTGTGCGGGCCTCGACCTCAGTCAGGGCATGCGATGCGATCAGGACGGCGGTGCCTTTTGCGGCCAGTTCGTCAATGATGGCGTACAGATCCTGCCGAGAAATCGGGTCCAGTCCGCTCGTCGGCTCGTCCAGCAATGCCACTTTCGGCTGGCCCAGCAGCACTTGCGCCAATCCCAGACGTTGCCGCATCCCCTTGGAGTAGGTCCCGATCCGTCGGTCCAGTGCGTCGCTGAGGCCGACGCGATCCAGCAAACCGGGCACATCGGCCTTGGACCCCGAGAGCTGCGCGAAAAGAGTCAGCTGTTCCCGGCCCGTAAGCGCCGGGTGGAAGGACACCGCCTCGGGCAAGTACGCCGTATCCCGCCGCGCCTGTGCGCTGCCGGGTGTGGCGTCTCCGATTCGAATGGCTCCGCCCTCAATCGGGATCAGGCCAAGGATTGATTTGATCAGTGTCGACTTGCCCGCGCCGTTATGGCCCAGCAGCGCCACGCGCTGACCGGGGGCAAGGGACAGGGTGATATCGTCAAGAACGCGGGTTTTGCCTCGGTCCTTACAGACGTTGTTTATCGTCAGGGCCTTATCCGTCATGAGGCACCTTTTTCATAGCTGAGGGTTCAGGGGCTCGCATCAATGGATTGCTGTCCATCACACCCCCCGGCAATAGTGCCGGGAAGGCTGATTGCGACCAGCGCACCAGCTGCACGGCAGGGGAGCCGAGCAGCAGCTTGGCTGCGGGTTGGGTCCACAGCACATGGTCCATCGAGTCATTGGGGCGATAAGGGGCATCAGCGACGCCGTTGCCATCCACATCATAGGCGGCGAAATCGGACCAGTAATTGCCGCGCCCGTCTTCAGACCACTCGACCCACTTGGTCGAAACGTATTTCACCTGAGTCCGGTTTCCGACAAAGGCGTTGCCGACGATACGGTTACGTTCTGACCCAGCAGTGAAGTGAATGCCGATGCCGCAACCCTCGAACCAGTTGTCGGTGAATTCGTTCTTGTTCGAGTTATACAGGAAGGTGCATTTCTCCTTTGCACCCTTAACGACGTTCCCGGAAATCACGCTCTTGTTGGCGTAGTTCAGCATCACACCATGTTCGCGATCATCAATCGACACATTGCCGGTGACTTTGACATTGGTCGTGAACATCACCGCATAGCCCAGATCATTGCCGATCGAGACGTTATCGCTGACCACCGAGTCGTCGGCATACATGTAGTGCACCGCGAACCGCAGGTCGCGGAACAGGTTTCCAGTAAAGGTGTTCTTCTTGGACGAGTTCACAAAGATCCCATCGCGCCCGTACCGGATATCATTGCCTTCGACCCGCGCACCCGGTGCGTTCCAGACATAGACGCCGTTGCCGCGGTCATTCATCCGCTTGTCCTGACGCCCTTCGATCCGGTTGCCGCGCACGACGCTGTCCTTGGCGCCGTGGATGTCGATGCCATAGAGATTGCCCAGCAACACATTGCCTTCGATCACCGGCGCATGGGCCGTTTTGACCAGCTGAATGCCACTGTCGATCCCATCATGGCTCGAGCCCGAACCAATCACTGTCAGACCGCGTACGGTCACGCCCGGTCCGGTCACGGTGATGACGCTGCCGACGCCTTGTCCGTCAATGGCGGCCTGCCCCTGCCCGTCAATAATGACGGGCCGGTCCAGAACCAATGTCTCAGAGTAGACACCGGGGCTCAGGCGAAGGGTGTCTCCATCCGCCGCCTGCGCCAGTGTTTCATTGATGGCCCCCGCCCGGTTGGGCACATCCCAATCCGCCGCCCAAAGGGGCGAGCCGAGCAGGAGCGGTATGAGCAGGGGCCAACGCATGGGTTATGCTCCCTGCGGCTCGACCAGCATCCGGCCGCGCATTTCCATGTGCAGCGCGTGGCAGAACCACTGGCAATAGAACCAGTGCACGCCCGGACGGTCGGCGGTGAAGGTGACCGAAGCGGTCGCCATCGGTGCCACTTCCATCGCGATGCCGTAGTTGCCCAGGCAGAAGCCGTGGGTCACATCGTCCACGTCATCCAGGTTGGTGATGTAAACCGTCACCTCATCACCCTGTTTGACGGTGAACTTCTCAAGGCTGAAGGTCGGGGCCTGCGAAGTCATGTAGACCCGCACCTTGTTGCCGTCCCGGATTGGTTCTTCGGCGCCGTCTTCCAGATCGATGCCATCGGCCTCAGCCTGTTTGCGGGCGTCCTCCCAGGTGATGTCGTTACGGTCCCAGACGTTGACCGGGTTGACGATGTCAGCGCGCACCATGATCGAGTCATGCGGCTCGGCAAAGGTCGGCCCGTCGTGAACCACCTTCATCTCGTTGGTTGAGATATCGATCAGCTGCTCGTTCTCAGGCTTAAGTGGACCCGTGTTCAAGAACCTGTCTTTCGAGAACTTGTTCATCGAAATCAGCCACTTGCCATCAGCCTCCTTGGTTTCACCCATGGTGGTCGAGTTATGGCCCGGCTGATAATGCACATCGACTTTCGAGATGATCGGGTCAACATCGGCGCCGCCGTAAGCCTCGATTGCCTTGTCGAGGTTCCACTTCACGATCTGACTGTCCAGGAATAGCGTGGTAAACGCGTTGCCCTGGCCGTCATAAGCAGTGTGAAGCGGGCCAAGACCCAGCTGCGGCTCACCCACGATGCAGGACCGTGGATCGGCATCACTTTCGAACAGAGCGTCCAGTTTGGTGACGTCCATGATCGATACGGTCGGCGACAGTTTACCATTGATGCAGACATGCTTGCCGTCAGGCGCAGTGTTGATGCCGTGCGGCGAGTTCGGGATCGGGATGTAACGGGTGTATTTCTTGTTCTGACCCTTACGGCCGTCCAGAACTTTGACGCCTTTCAGTTCCTGATAGTCGCCCGCCTCAATACCCGCTTCGATTTCCGCGAGGTTGAAGACAACAACATGGTCCATCTCGTTCTCGGTCATCTCGGCCAGGTTCATCCCCATTTCCGAGTTGTACGAGGTCGAATAGGCGTATTTGCCCTGATAGTCGCAGTCAGTGTTATCGAGGTTGCCCGACACGATCACCTGCCATGCCACTTCCATGGTGTCGCCGTCCAGCGCGGTGAAGATGTTCACGTATTGCGACGGATCGTCCAGCACAGTGCCGTCATTGACCAATGGAGTTTCATCTTCGCCATTGGCAAAGACATAACCAGTGCGCGGGAATTTCTGCGGACGCAGACCGTGGATCGCCTTGGCGTTCGGGATTTCGGTGATCTTGTCGCATTTCATCACGTCGCAACGTACGCGGGCGACGCGGGTGTTGGCCTTGTCGTTCATGAACAGGTAACGGCCATCATATGTGCCGTCGGTGAACGACATATGCGGGTGGTGCAGGTCACCGTTATCGTAGGTTTTCATGCCGCGCTTGGCGAGGAATTCCTTGGTTTCAGGCAGCAGGCCATCGGTCATGATCTTCAGCGATTCATTGGTCTGACCCCAACCGGTGGCCGAACAGCGGTTGAATACCGGCACCCGCATCAGCTCGCGCATGGACGGGAAGCCCAGAATGCGCAGCTCACCGGTCTGACCCGAGGACCAGAAACCGTAGTATTCGTCCAACTCACCAGGTTCGAGATTGGCATTGGCCGCGGCGCTGGCCTGTTTTGCGGTCATCAGGGTTGATCCCAGACCGGTTCCGGCTAGCACGGCGCCAGTGGCGGTCGCCCCCAGCATACCGCGGCGTGTGACGGTTAGTTTGTTGTCATGTTCCGACATGATCGTTCCTCCTTTTAGGAAACGGTTTTCGGTTTGGCGTTTGGATGGTTCGCCGGTGGTTGTCCGAGTGGGGTCTTGAGATCGACCGACCCTGTCTTGGCCCGCCGTTTCAGTTGGCGGATAACGACGGGACATTTGTCCTCGGACTGGTAGAGCACCTGACAATGCAGGCAGGTGACGCACTCGTTCGGATTGATCTCACCTGTGGGGTGGATCGCCTGAACGGGGCATTCATTGGCACAGGTCTGACAGGGGGTGCCGCAGTCCTTGTAACGGCGTAGCCAGTCGAACATGCGCATGCGGGCCGGGATCGCCAGTGCTCCGCCCAACGGGCAGAGATAGCGGCAGTAGAACCGCTCAACGAACAGGCCGATCCCCAACAGGGTCAGCGCAAAAACCACAAACGGCCAGTCGCGCATGAATTTCAGAATGATCGCGGTCTTGAAAGGCTCGATCTCGGCATACTTCTCGGCCAGCGGGATGGAGACAAAGCTGAGGCCGAAGAGACCCAAGAAGATCATGTATTTCGCGGGCCACAGCCGTTCATTCAGGCCCCAGGGCAGGGTCCATTGCGGCACGCGAAAAGCCCGCGCGATCTTGTTGGTCAGTTCTTGCAGCGCGCCAAACGGGCACAGCCAGCCGCAATAGGCACCGCGTCCCCAGAACAACAGGGCGGCTGCCACGGCGAACCATTGGATGAACACCAGCGGGTCCAGTAGGAAGGCATCCCATGAGAAACCCGTGCGCAAACTGCCCGCCAGCGCCATCAGGTTCACCACGCTCAACTGGGCATTCGCGTACCAGCCGATGAAGAACAGGGTCATTGTCAGATAGCCGATGCGGAACCAGTAAAAGACCCGCGCGTTCATCGTGGCATGGAACTGGAAAAAGAAGGTCGCCGTCAGTATCAGCAGCATGACGCCCAGACCGGCAATCTCGACTGTGCGATCCTTCCAGATACGTTTCCAAAGAGCGGCTTTGGCGGCGGCTTCACCTGTGGCGTCATCCACAACGGTGGGGGCTACGACTGGCAACAGGTACTGCTCAGGCAGTTTGTAGCCCAAATCGAAGGTCAGGAACGTCTTTTCAACCGCACCGACGGCGCGTTGCACCAACAGTTGCAGGCGGAAGGGTTCGGCCGGATCAAACTCTGCCTCAGCGGGGATTTTGAAGATATCCAACTCGGTGAAACTGGGCGCATCGGCGGCCGCAACTCTGCCCAGACGCTCTTGCTGTTTATCAAAGAAGCGTACCGAATTATCACCTTGAATCAGCTGAATACGGTCGAAAATCCCGCCACGTACATAGCCTGACCCCTTGAAGCTATAGGCGCCACGACCCAGCACCAGGATGGCTTGCTCGCCCTCGCCCAGCCACTCGGTCAGGTTTTGATACTCGGCCTCGCCCAGCAGTGACTTGCCGATCGACGGGACCGAAACCAACGCCAGATGCATGTCGATGAAGGTGTCGTCGGGCGCGCCCCGTTCACGGCGCCTGATGGCGCGCTGGTCGCCGGTGGCCTCGAACGCAGCGTTGACCTGACCGACATCCAGTGTCAGGCGTCGGACCGAGCCGTCACCCGAAAGCGTTGTCCAGTCATAAGTGGCGTCTTGTGCCATATCGACTTCGCGCTTTGGCCCGTCGGCCTGCAGCGGTGACAAGCCACCCAACCCCAACGCCCGCGCTACCTTGATGCCGCCACGCACGAGACTGTCGTCGATCACCATGATTGTGACAGTCGCGCCCGAGATAATGTCGAGGTCATGGCCCTCACCGCCTGTTTCAGCCTCAACCCTAAGGTCCAGGCCGGCGTAGCCTTCGGTCAGTTCGACCATGCGTGCGTTCGGAATCCCGATCAGTACGATGGGTTCCGAATGCTTGACCAGCTTAACGCCAGTAAGCACCGCATCATTGTCGATCGCTGCAACGACGTGAATGGGTTTGCCGGAATAGCCTGTGGTGCCCACGAAATCCGAGGTCAGAAAGGCCCAGGCAATCGTTTTGCCCCCTTTCAGGATAGGCGCAACCGGAATGTCTTTTCTGATCGGGCCAAATGCCTTGGCGCCGGGGATCAGGTCCGCGGGCTCAAGTTCTGGCAAAAAGCTGGCAAGGCTGTCGGCATGTGCGCTGATCGCCATCAGGCAGGACAGAAAAAAGGCCAACAGGAAATGGGTTGCGCGACTTACGACCACGGCGCACCTCCGATGATTGGGATGGATGCCATGGACGCGCGCGGGGCGCGTTGGGTTTTAAATTCTGGTGCAGGGGGAGGACCCCGGGTTTCTGGCCACAGCCGGTCAGAGCCATTTAGCTCGAAGGACCTGTTGTTTTGGCAAGATAAGAATTGAACCCTTCCCCGTAGCGTCACTTCCAGCGGCATGGGCAGAGGTGCGGCACCGGTCACGGCGCACAGCGCGCAATCGGCGCATTTGGGGCAAGGTGCGGTCGGGTCTGCATCGCCTTTTTCAAGATCAACCTCGACCCAGACCGCGCCGCCCTCCGAGCAGATCTCAACCCACATGCTTTGCCCGGGACTCGCCAGCGCCGGGCTAAGCAGCTGCAAAAGCAGAAGGATTATACCTGCCACCGCACAAGCTGCGCGGGACGCGCAAACAGCTGAAATGTGCAAAGGATTTTGGGCGGGCATGGAGAATCCAACTCGGTGATCTTTCCCAAGTCCTAAGAGATTCCCGAAAGCAGATACTTGACTTCGGTTAGGCCTTTGGAGAATCCGACCTAGCCGTCTGCTTCGTCCATCAAACTGCGTACCCAGCGCCCTGCAAACCAGCAGGCAGGTACACCCAATGGGATTGACCACAGGATGGCGGTGACAGGCTCAATCACTCCGAATCCGGCGCTGTTGGCGATCAGGCCAGCCAGAAAAAGGTTTATGGCCACGGTCAGCGCAGACGCTGGATACAGCAATATGGCCAGTTTCCACACCGGCCATTTGCCCTCAGTGGCTGGTTCCTTCCGAGAAGGTGATTTTGTTCCAGACATTGTACTTTCCCGAAGGTTTGCGCATCGGCAGACGGCGGACCTCTTCCAGTGTTTTTGCATCATAGATGATCACCGCGCCGTCATCTTCCCAGATCGAAACCAACGCATGGCTTCCGTCCTTGGTGAATTCCACATGGGCCACGGTTTTGCCCGGCGCTGGGCGCAGGGTCCGTACGATCTCAAGGGTTTGCTTGTCGATCACATGCATCACATCCTTGTTGGGCCCAAAGAAAACATCGGCCCAGACATATGGCGAGTTTTCATGGCTGCGCATGAAAAACCCCGGCCCTTCGGTCTTGATCCGCTTGACCGTTTCCCATGTCTCCATGTCGATCACCGAGACGGTGCCATCAGTCAGGTGCGGCGTTGCCATCACAGTTGTATCGCCGCGCCGCCAGGTAATCCCGGAACCCAGATGCGGCATGCCGGGCAGATCCAGGTCAGCCACTTTTTGGCCAATGACCAGATCAATCACCTGACCGCCGTTCCCGTCGCGAGATGCGCCCATGACGTATTCATAAGTCTGGTCGAAAAAGAAATCGTCCAGATAGTCGGGCGTAGTGATCTTGCGTACTGGGAAAGGATTCGGGTTCTTGAACTGCCCTTCGATACGAAAATCGTGTCCCAGCCCGGATTGGGGTGGATTGGCGCCATAGAAGACCTCCCAAATCTCTGGCACATCCTTCAAGGCCAGCACAAAGCTTTCCCGTGGCGGAGCTTGATAAACGGCCGAAACGCGGCTGGGATTACCTTTCCTGCTTTTAATCTCGATCACTTTTGCCACCGAAAGATCCCGGGTGGACAAAAGGGTCAGGCTGTTGGGTAGGTAATTCGCCACCGCCAGCCATTTGCCATCGCCTGACATGGCAATGTTGCGGCTGTTTAGTCCCGCCCGCACGCGACCCACCTGTTGCAACGCCCAGATGTCATATTTCTGGACCCAACCATCGCGGGACATGATGAACACATAACGTCCATCGGGGCTGAACTTTGGGCCGCCATGAACGGCAAAAGGAGTTTCAAATCTGTCCAAAACCTCAAATGTGTCACCGTCCAGAACGCTGACATTGTGGTCTCCGGTTTCCACCACCAACGTGATGTTCATCGGATCACTGGACCAGACGGGCGCATCAATCTCGACATAGTCTGCGTCCAGCGTACGGCTGGCCATGATGTCTGCCTCGGCCCAGTCCGGGGCGGTCTCGAGCGGGGATTTCAGCCAACCTGCCAACTCCTCAATCTGCAGGGCGTTCAGATTATGCGCAAAGGCTGGCATCTGAGTGGCGGTGCGCCCTTCGGCGATCACGGCGGCAACCCGCGGCCCGCGCATGCGTTTTAGCGTTTCGGGTATCAAGGCCGGACCAACACCGCCCAGCCGGGTGTCACCATGGCAGGACGCACAATGTTCGGCATAGTCGGACTGGGCGTCGGCCCATGCGGCGCTGGTCAGCAGAAGCGCGCACAGTGTTCCAAGCGTGCGAGCCCTAAAAGAACTGATGCGCCGGATCATGGCTTTTCCCCCGGAAAGGTGTGACCTGCAGGCGTTTGCCCACTTTATCCACGCCAATTTCATCGTTTGACAGGTAACAGGCCGGGTCCTCGGCCCAGGGATCGCCCGTCAGTTGCAAGGCCCGAATGCGCGTGTTGCCACCGCAAACATCCCTGAGCTGACAAACTCCACAGCGCCCTTTCAGCGGACGTGGGCGAGTGCGCAGCATGGCCAGCATCTTGTCGTCCCCGGTCCACAACTCGGAAAACGGCGTCGTTTTCACATTCCCGACCGTGTAATCTGACCAGTAGGTGTCGGGATGGACCCGACCAAGATTGTCGATATTGGCCACCCCCAACCCGCTGGAGTTCCCGCCCCAGGCCGCCAAATGCGCACGTATATGCGAGGTCTTTTCGGCATCAAAATGCGTCCTGACCCAGTTCAGAAAATATCCGGCGTCGGCATCGTTATTGCCGGTGACGATATCCAGCGGGCGCCCGCCCGAGGCAGCCTCCCACGCACGGTCCAATAACAGATCCAGACCTTTGCGCGTGCGCAGATGCTCGGCATCCTCGCCTCTGTTCTTGTCGCCGCGACCGGCGTAAACCAGATGAGACAGGTAGAATTTGTCGACCCCCTCATCATCACACAACTGCAGGAGATCGGGCAGATGGTGCTGTGTGCCCTCGGTCAAACAGAATCGCAAACCGACCTTGATGCCGCGTTTCTTGCACTCGCGCACGCCGCGCAGGGCATCTGAAAAGGCGCCCTCGACACCTCGGAACCAGTCGTTTGTGGCCCCGATCCCGTCAAGTGATATGCCGACATAGTTAAAGCCGACATCAGCGATCATATCAGCGGTTTCATCGTAAATCCGCGTGCCATTCGTCGACAGCGCCAGCATCGGCACCAACTTGCGCGCCCGGTTGGCGATATCAAAGAAATCGAACCGATCCAGCGGTTCCCCCCCCGAGAGGATCAGGGCCGGGACGCGAAATTGGCCGAGATCCTCAAGGGTTACCATGGCTTGCTCGTGGCTGAGCTCACCCGGGAACGCGACATCCGCCGAAACAGTATAGCAATGGCGGCATTTCAGGTTGCAGCGCCGGGTCAGATTCCAGATGACCACCGGCTTAACCGGGCCGGGGCGGCGCTTGCGCATGGGGGTCGGGGTGACCAGTTGCTGCATGTATTCAGTCAGGCGGAACATGGCGTTTGGCCTTTCGGTTTCAGGCGCAGCCCGGTCTTTTTCAGGATGCGCGTTGAATACAGGATGTCCTTGCCCCGGCAGGCACTGCCCAGAATACCGGCAATCTCGGCCCGTTTTTCTTCGACTTCACCCCTGTCTTTGCCATGGACCATGGCGAACAGGTTGTAAGGCCAGTCGGGCAGGGCACGTGGACGTTCATAGCAATGGGTGACAAAAGGCAGACCGCCAATATGTGCCCCCAAATCAGCGATTTGACTGTCATCGACGTCCCAGACTGTCATGCCGTTCGAAGTCATGCCCAGTTTGTAGTGGTTCGGGGCTGCGGCGATACGACGTATAACGCCGCGCGCCTTAAGTTCTGCGAGGCGATACAGCAGCGCTTGTTCGTCCATCCCAAGGCTTCCAGCAACCCGAGCGTAGGGCGAAGGCACCAGGGGCAATCCGCCCTGCAGAACCTCGATAATCAGTCTGTCTTTTGCGTCGATCATGCCGCCACCCGGAAGCCAATGAAGAATTCCTGCAACTTGGGAAATCTGAGAACTTCGATCCCCGTCTCTTGTTCGATCGCATCGGCGCAGGCCTCAATCCCTTGGGGCGTTTCGGTGGCCAACACGAACCACATGTTCAGCCGGTGCGTACGTTCATAATTATGGGCAACTTCGGGATGCGCATTGACTTTGGTCAGGACGGATTCAAATGCCTCTGTCGGTATGGCCATGGCACATAGGCAAAAAGCCCCGCCCATCGCGGCTGCGTCAAAGAACGGGCCAAAGCGCGTGATGACCCGGTCATCCTTCATCCGTGATAGGCGAACCAACAGATCCTGTTCCGAAATCCCCAGTTCTTGGGCCACCATCGCATAGGGTTGTGAGGTCAGAGGTAAGTCGTCCTGCATTCGGTTCAGGATTGCCCGATCAGTTTCGTCCAGGGTCATGCCGCCGTCTCCTTGGGTTGGATCAGCGCGCCGGTCTGTTTGAAACAGCGCGTCGAAAACAACACCTTGTGCTGCGCGCCAAACAGCTCAGGCAATGCCGCAGCCCCGGCCAGGACGTTTCGCGCTTCGCTGCGCGAGCGGGCGTGGATCATGGAATACAGGCGGTAGGGCCAGATGTTTTCAACGGGTCGACGCTCATAACACAGTGTCACGCCAGGGTATTTTGCCAGCGCAGGCCCGGCACGATCGACCTGATCAGTTGGCATATCCCAGACCACCATCGCATTGGCCGACCAGCCCAGTGCCCGGTGTCTTACGATCACGCCAAGACGCGAGACAATTCCAGCCTCGTGTAAGATCCGGATCCGCGTCATGGCGTCCTCTGGTTTACGGTCCAAAGAGGCGGCCAGTGCTGCGTAAGGTTCGCAAACCAGCGGTAAGCCGGAACTAAGCGCCTGCATCAATGAGCGATCACCCTTTTGCAGAACGGAACAGTCCACCTTGCGCGGTGCCGGTACGTTGCGTTGCTTGCCTGTCATTCGAAAGCCCAAATCAACATTGAACGGCCGAACCAGACGCAAGTCCAAAACCTGCAAACCGGTTTGCAGGCCAATCCGGGCCAGAGTGGCGTCCACATGCGCGCGATCAGGGCCGGTCGCTACAAACCAGAGGTTCCATTTGTCCTCACGTTGATAATTGTGGTTCACACCGGGCTCTGCGTCGATCAGGGCGGCAATGTCCTCCAGATGCTCCTCGGGTGCGGCCACCGCGGCCAGAGTGCTGGCCGTCACCGCGCCCGGAGTGATCGTGGCCCCGACCCGGGTGATCCGGCCGGTCGAACGCATTCGCGCCAGACGGTTCAGCACTTCAGCTTCGTCCAGCCCCAGCGCCTTGGCCACTGGCTGAAACGGGCGGTCGATAATCGGAAATTCGCGCTGAAAATCGTCCAGCAGGCGACGGTCGATCGGGTCAGTGATATGTTGCATGGGTTACAACCCTGTCCTGTGCGCGCGGGCGGTGAAAAAGATACCCGAGGGGCTGTCCGCCGCGATCTCGCGCAGCTTTTCAAAGCTATGCGTGTCGTAGACCACGACCTTGTTGGCGTCGCGGACACTGATCCAGACCTCATGCCCGCGTGCCGTGAACTCCATATGCAGGACGGCAGGGCCCGGAGAGAATTCGTGGATGACCTGTTTGCTGACGCTGTCGATGACCTGAATTGTATCGTTCAATGGATGGGCAAAATTCACCCAGACCTGTCGCCCGTCCGGGCGCGCCATGGCAAAGACCGGCTGACCATGGGTTTGGGTGCGGCCTGTTTCTGTCAAGGTTTCGGCGTCAATCCACAGAACCTCATGGTGGCCGACCGCGGGCAGGACAAATTCGCGATCCGTCAGTGCCCAGCCCTCAAGATGAGGCATCTTGTATACCGGCATCTCTTCCTGTCCGCGCCCATAGCCCGGCAGCACGCGGATCGGTTTTGGATTGTCTGCCCATAGGTCCAGTGCGGTCAGCCCGTCCTCACCAAACAGACCGGTGATATAAGTGCGACCATTGGCGGTGATCAGCGCGTCATAGGGGTTCTTACCCATATCGGTGATCTTTGTGATCTCGGGCGCGCCATTTGCGAAATCAGCAATCCAGGTCTCGCCCGTGTCCCACATGGAAAACACGAACCGACGGCCCGGCGCATCGACAAGACCTATGGTTTTGCTGTCGGTGGGGATGTCGGCAACCAGTTCCAGCGTATCCGCGTCGAACACGCGTACGCCACCCGGCTCATAGTTTGACACCGCAACCAGTTGGCCGTCATCCGAAATCGCGCCGCCAATGGCATTGCCAGCCTGCACGACCCGATTTGCAATCTGACGGGTCACTATATCAACCTTGGTCAGCCCGCCATCGCGGCCAAAAACATAGGCAAAGCGTTCGTCGGGTGAATAGACTAGGGAGGCGTGGGACAGATCGCCCAACCCTTCGATCCGTGCCAATGCGGCCCGGTCCGACTGGTCCACCAATAAGACCGACCCTTTTGCCCGTTCGATCACAAGGCCCAGATCTCCGGTGGCGGTGGGGTCTGCATTGGCAGGTGTCATCATCATTAGGGCAACGATGCCAAGGGCAAGTTGTTTCATTTTGCCTCCTGTTCCAGCAGGTATCGGGCGATCCATTCGGCCTCTTCTTCGCTGATCAGGGGGCGCCAGGGGGGCATAGCCGTGTCGGGGATGCCGTCCAGTATGACCCCCGTCAGGACGTCCGCCTCGTAATGTTCCAGAGTTTCCGGTCGCAGATCAGGACCAAGCCCGCCTTTCAGGGACAATCCGTGGCACGAGCCGCAATCCTGGTGGACCAACCGTTTCAGGGCGGTTGGGTCGATGGCGTCAGCGGCCAGAGCGGAAGTGGCAACCAGAACGACGGCAGTCAGAACAGTATGCGCGGCCCAGCCCGGCTGCTTGCGGTCCATATGCGCCAGGCTACCCATGCGCCCGCTCCAAAATCTCGGTCAGGGCCTGATTGGCATAAAGCGAAACGACCTTTCCGATAATGAATAAGGTAGGAGCCTTCAGATCCGCCTTGCGCGCATCCGCGGCAATCTGGTCCAGTCGGGATACAAGGCGGCGTTCAGAGGCACTGGTGGCCTGCCCAACAGCCAGGACCGGGGTGGATCCGGGTAGGTTCTCGGTCATCAAGCCGATGGCGATCTGGCCGATATTGGCCACGCCCATATAGACGACCAGCGTCGTATCCGGGTCCGCCAGTCGTTTCCAATCCAGATCAAGAACTTTGTCGGACTGCCTGTGCCCGGTGACATATTGAACCGAGGTCGCCAGTCCGCGATGGGTCAGGGGCACGCCGGTCGAACAGGATGCGCCTTGTGCCGCCGTGATGCCCGGTGCGTATTCGACCGTAACACCGTGTGCCATCAGAAAAGCGGCCTCTTCCGAGCCGCGACCAAAGATCATCGGATCCCCGCCTTTCAGCCGGGCCACAACGTGACCTGCGCGTGCGTGTTCCAGCAGGATTTCGTTGATGCGATCCTGAGGAACAGTGTGGCACTTGGGGGCCTTGCCGACGGCGATCAGCCGCGCGCCCTCGGTGTGCATGGCCAGAATTTCATCCGAAACAAGGCGGTCATAGACCACCACGTCCGCCTCCTGCAGCATACGCAGGGCGCGCATGGTGATCAGTTCGGGATCACCAGGGCCGGCACCAATCAGAAAAACCTTACCGCTCATGTGCAAACTCGCTTGTTCTGAATGTCTTCGGAACCCGGTGTTTTGGTCGTTTCCATGCGCGAATATGGGACGTTGCTGGGGGAACCGGGCGTGTCATGGAAACAAGTTGGCGCACAGGTAAACCGACCTCCTTGACTTAAGTTAAGGAGCACGGGAATTGCGCCCGCGCATCTTTCAGCCTGCCGCTTATCAGGGCTCTACGGTGACCATTCCGAACATGTTCTGTGTCTCCCAATGTGGTCCGCACAGGTAATCCTGGGCGCCGGGAACAAGAAATGTCAGATCAACAAATTCCTCGGGGAACAGGCGGTCACTCTCGGCTTTGCTGCCATCTTTCAGCAGGACGCTATGGCTGGTGCGTTTGTCTACGTTCACCCAACGCACTGTGGTCCCCGCTTTGACCGTCAGTTGGGCTGGGCAGAAATTGTATTTGTACATCAGCACAACCTCTGCATCTTCCACATCTGAAGACGGCTGACCGAACAGATCCACGTAGCGGGTTTCTGCCTCAGCGCAGATCTCGGCTATGTCTTCGTCAGCGGCTACTGCAGGTGACGCCAAAGCCAGAAATGCAGGAAGAAGTAGGCGGATCTTCATTGTCCAAGTCTCCATACCTAATACTTTGGGGCCGGTTTACCCGGCCCCATCAGTCATTGCCCGACCACGTTGATATTGGCACTGTCGTCGTCCAACGCGAAGCTTGTGTTCAGCGTTACGTGGTGGAATCGTGCCGCAGCAAAGTCATCGTGGATTGCAAAGCCGACCGTATAGGTCTTGCCCGGTTCCAATGGCACATCACCCGGTGCGCCCGAGTTTAAGGGCCGCGAGAACGTGACGGTCCAAATACCACCCGACAAGTTGGCCGAGGCGGCGATTTCGCCATCATTGACTATGCGCTGTTCCAGAAGATAGCCGTTGCTGGCGCTGCCATCGGCATAGACGCGCATCAGATCCAGATAGGTGCCGTCATCCAGATATTGCGCGATCTGCGCTTCGGCCTGCAATTTGTCCCAGCCACCCAGAGCTTTCCCGCGCCGGCCTTTGACTTCGACCTCGGTGCGGCTTTCGCTGATATATTTGGTCACAGTGTCCTGAGCGGCCAGGCGGCCTGCAACATCGCCATTGGCGACAATCGCATCTGCACCCGGGTCAAACGGCATATAGGTGTTGTCCGCGTGGCACGAGGCCCAGCAGCCCACCTGATCCCCCATTTCGATCCCGGTTCCGGTGATCATCATGGCGACCTTGATCTGGTTGTCCGGGTCCATCTTCCCGCCATCCACAAATGGTGCAGGATTGTGACCTGCATCCGGCCATTGCAGGCGGATATAGAGGTTTTCGGCATCATGGGCCGCCTGAACAGTTGCGTCGATCACACCACGTTTTCCAGGGATCGGGGTTGGTTCCAGCTCGCCGCCTGCGACGATCTTGTTTCCAATCATGTCCAATTCCTTGGCATGACAAGTCGAACATTGGTCGCCACCTTTTGTCAGTGGCCGGGCGCCGCCGTGGAACTTGCCATTCTGAACCCATTCAAACGAAGCCTGACCGGGATAAAACAGCTTCAGATCCGCGCTTGCGATGCTGGTCCAGTCGATATCGCCTCCGATATCGCTGCCACCGCCTGCCGGGGCTGTAGATTCTTCACCGCTTGATTTGGCGCGTTCTTCGGCGACTGCAGCGTCCACAGCGGCTGCGATCTGGGCTTGCACCGCCTCTTGTTGTGCTGTCTTGGCCGATTTTTCGGCTTCGGCCTCAGCCGCCTCCTTGGCTTCTACACGGTCGAGACTGGCCAGGTATTCTGGCGGAATTGCACGGATGAAATCAGGATTCGGGGCTTCAATCTGTTCCAGATATTCATCTGTGGCCCTGTCGCGGATGTTCGAATGCGCAATCCCTTTGTGGCAGTCGATACAGGTCTGGCCTGTCTCCATTGCGTTCAAATGTTGCTGGCGCGCGCGGGGGCGCTGGAACTCGGGCATCATCGATTCAAAGTCGTGGCAGTTGCGGCACTCGCGCGAATCTGTGGCCTTCATCCTTTCCCATTCATTCATCGCCAGATGGATACGCTTAGCTTCGAACTTCTCGGGTGTACTGATCGAGCCAACCACCTTGCCATACAGTTCTTTGGACGCCTTGATCTTGCGGATCATCTTGTGGGTCCAGTCCTTGGGTACGTGACAGTCGGAACAGACCGCCCCGACCCCCGATCGGTTCACATCGTGGATGGTCCCGGTGTATTCTTCATAGACGAAATCGCGCATCTCATGGCACGAGATACAGAACTCTTTGGTGTTGGTTGCTTCCATGGCGGTGTTGAACCCACCCCAAAAGACGATCCCAGCGGCAAAGGCAGCGGCAATACCGGCCACAGGCATTCCCCACAGGAAATACCGACGCCAGATCGGTGGTTTCTTATCTGGATCGGAGGTCATGTCCGGGCTCCGTTTTGGCTGTGTTGACTGGCGCGGCGTGTCAGGCCTGCGCATTCGGCTGATGGATGAAACAAGGACAGGGCGGGCGAGGGGCCCGCCCTGCTCCGAGTTGATCGAAACCCGTCAGGTGACGTGGTTCGACCGGTTGTAGACGTTGAACTTGCCGGTCGGGGCGTACAGTCCTTCGATACGACCGATCTCTTCCAATGTCTTGGCGTCAAAGATCACGATCTGACCGTTGGGTTCTTTTGAATCCGACAGGTTCCACTTGGACACCCAGACCTCGGTTCCATCCGCGTTGAATTCAAAGTGAACAGCGGCGCTGCCTTCGTCTTCGGTGATCTGGATGGTTTTCACGATCTCGCCGGTCTCTTTCGAGATGACCTGCACAGATTGCTGCACTTCCGGTTCCGGGTGTTTGGTCTGGTCAGCCCAGATATAGTCCGATTCCGGATGCGTACGGACGAACAGGCCCGGACCGTCTGTTTCCACTTCGTAGCAGATCTTCCAGGCGTCATCGGGTCGGTTTTCGGGGTCGTTGCCCCAGACCGTCACGGTGCCAACCCCGAGGTGGGTTGTGCCAGCTACCGGTCCGCAATTCGGGTCAATCCAGTTAGCGCCCGGACCGGGATGCGGCAACGCGGCCGTGTCGATCATCGCCTCAAGCTTGTGGGTCTCGGTATCTACAACCACCATCTTGTTCGATGCGTTTGCAGCGATCTGGAAATACCGGCCCGTCGGATCGAAGAACCCGTCATGCAGGAATTTGGCGCTGTCGATCTTGTCGATCCGCAGATTGTCTAGATCAGTATAATCTACTTGCCACAGTTGCCCCAGCTCTTTGACGGCAACGATCCAGGTCGGCTCATTCGGAGTTGTGTAGATAGCGGCCACGCGAGCCTCTTCCACATAGTCCCCGTCCACGTTCACGCCGCGGGTCGATACAACCTTGACCGGCTCCATCGTCTGGGCGTCTACGATTGCAAAGTGCGGCGGCCAATAGCCCCCACCGATGACATATTTACCGTCGCCGGAAACGGCTACGTCGCGCGCGTCATACGCGATCTTGACTTCGGAAACCAACATCTTGTCCGGCGTCTGCCAGAGGTCGATCTTGGTCATCTTGCCGTCGCGGCCCATGGTGTACCAGAAGCGACCGGGCTGTTCCGGCTCTTCCAGCGAATGGTGTTCGGATGCTTTCAGAACGTGCACCGCATAGCCGGTCGGAATATGTGTCAGCACCTCTTTGGTGTCGCCATCGATAACAGCGACTTTGCCGACATCGCGCTCGATAACAACAAAGAAGTTTTCCCAGTTGCGACCATGCATCGGCTCGGTTGGGTAGTCCTCTTCTTCAACATATACCTTGCGGGTCGCCATCATCTGGTCCAGCGACATTTCAGGTGGTTTGGGCGGCTCCATCATGATGTAAGTCGCCATGTCTTTGATTTCCTGCTCGGACATGATGTCCGAGAAGTTGTTCATCCCGCCTTCGGTGCCCCAGGCGATGATCTTCTCAAGCCGCTCTTGCCCAAGCGCAAGTGTGCCGCCTTCGGTCACGGCGCCGTCAGCTGCGGTTTTCTTCCAATGCGGTTCAAGATTCTTGCCAGTGGCGCCTTTACGCAAGACACCGTGGCACCCCGCGCATTGTTCAAAGTAAAGTTGTTTGGACGCTTCAAACGCTTCTTCGTTCAAAGTTGGCTCTTCGGCGAAAGCTGGTGCAGCGACACTGCCCAGCAACATCGCCAAACCGACCCCGAAGACGCGGCCCGTTTTGGTATAGCTGATTCCAAGTGACATGATCACTCTCCATTTGCTGGTGAGGCGGTCCAAGCGTGGGGCATCGCGCAAGGGTGCTCCTTGACGAAAGTCAACACCAGCCGCGCAATTCAGGCGGCGGGCAGGGAAAACGTCAATTTTCCGGCTGGGAAAATCTGTATCTTTGGCACACTTTTTCGACCGGTTTGATTTTTGTTAAGTCGCGCAGCCGGGCGGCTTGCTAGGGCTTGGAAAACACCAAGGAGAGCAGCCATGCCCGCAATCATCACCCGCGTGTTTGGTGAAGGGTTTCGTGTATTCTTTCTGTCCGCCGGCCTCTATGGCCTCTTTGTCGGAGTGGTTTGGGGGCTGTGGCTGACGGTGCCATATGCAGTGCCGGATTATGGCATGGCCCCGCCCATGTGGCACGCGCATGAGATGATCTTCGGCTATGCAACAGCCGCGCTGGGCGGGTTCTTTCTGACCGCAGTGCCAAATTGGACCGGCGCACCAGATGCGCGTGCGCAGTTCATAACGTTGGCCGCCGGATTGTGGTTGGCTGGTCGGATGGCGATGTGGTTTTCGGGGATGCTGCCTGCGGCGCTTGTGGCGGTGGTCGACCTGGCCTTTGTACCGATTCTGGCGGCCAAGATTGCAACCCAGATCATCCGGAGGCCGAAACCTCAGAACATGCTCTTTCTGCTGTTGCTCAGCTTTATCTGGATTGCTGATCTGTTCACGCATCTTGAATGGACCGGGAGGACGGATGACACATTGCATACCGGGCTGCGCACGGGGTTGCTGGCGCTCTGCGCGATGATTGCCATTCTTGGCGGACGGATCACCCCGGCCTTTACCCGAAACGCCATGAGACGCGCGGGCGTTCCCGAGGCGAACTGGCCAATATCTGTGCCAATTCTGGACAAATCAGCGATGGCGGTTGCCCTGACCCTGCCACCAATCGTTCTGGTGCTGGGGTCAGGTGCTGTGGCTGGATCGATGGCGCTGGTTCTAGGGGTGGCGCAGGTTTCGCGCATGGCCCGCTGGCGCGCGGGCTGGGCTGCGCGGAAGCCGATCCTATTGGCACTGTATCTTGGGCTTGCAATGCTGGCGCTGGGACTGATCCTCTGGGGGCTGTCAGTGCTGGGTTTCGGAAACGAGATCGCAGCCCTACACATTCTGGGCATCGGATGCGTCGGCGGCATGACCCTGGCGGTCATGAGCCGCGCCGCGCTTGGCCACAGTGGTCGCGCGCTGGTGGCACCCGGCCCAATGGCGGTGGCCTATGGTCTGATGGCGGTGGCGGCCCTGTCGCGGTGGATTGGGGCAGATCTGAATGCAGGTTACATGGTTGCGATGCTGCTGTCGGACGGGTTGTGGGTCAGCGCCTTTGCGCTTTTCCTGATCGCGATGTGGCCCGCGCTGACGGGTCCCAAAGTGCAACGGTCAGCGTGATTTCATTTCCTTTTGCAAGTCTTGACTTTCGTTAAGGATATACCATGCCCATCCCGTCATTTTGGCCAGACTAGCTAATCTGCGCAAAGGAGAGCGCAATGCGAGAAGTCATGACCAAGAGCATGGCACGCAATATATTCTATGGCGGGTCACTGTTCTTTATCCTCATCTTTCTGGCTCTGTCGGCCCATTCTCACTGGTATATCGTGAACTCTGAGAACGCAGCAAAGCTCGATGAAAGTGTGATCAGGGGCAAGCACGTCTGGGAAAAACACGCCTGCATCAACTGTCATACCATCCTTGGCGAAGGTGCATACTTTGCACCCGAGGTTGGCAATGTGATGACACGTTGGGGCGTGCTGGACGACCCGGAATCGGCCTTTGAAGCCCTCAAAGGCTGGATGGAGGCGCAGCCGACAGACATTCCCGGTCGTCGTCAGATGCCCAATTTCAACCTCAGCGACGAAGACATCCGTGATCTGACCAACTTTTTGATCTGGACGGACAATATCGACGCTCAGGACTGGCCGCCCAACGAGGCGGGCTGAGAAGGGAACGGAGCAATGAAATACGAATCCCAAAAAATCGCCTATGCCTACTTTGCGGTGGCAATGGCCCTATTCGCGATACAGGTTCTGGGCGGCCTTCTGGCCGGCTTTATCTATGTATCACCTAATTTCCTGAGCGAGCTTTTGCCGTTCAACATCGTGCGGATGCTGCACACCAACTCGCTGATCGTGTGGCTGATCCTCGGGTTCTTTGGTGCGGCCTATTTTCTGATCCCGGAAGAGGCCGAGCGTGAGATCCATTCGCCCATGCTGGCCTATCTGCAGCTGATCATTCTGGTGGTCGGTACACTGGGCGTGGTCTTGACCTATACGTTCAACCTGTTTGAAGGCAACTGGCTGCTGGGTAAAGAAGGGCGCGAGTTCCTTGAGCAACCCAAATGGGTCAAGGCCGGCATCGTCGTGGCCGCACTGATCTTCCTGTACAACGTGTCGATGACCGTTCTGAAGGGCAAGAAGACCGCGATCACCAACATCTTGTTGCTGGGTCTTTGGGGTCTGGCGCTGCTGTTCCTGTTTGCCTTCTACAACCCGGGCAACCTGTCCTTGGACAAGCAATACTGGTGGTATGTTGTCCACCTGTGGGTCGAAGGTGTCTGGGAACTGATCATGGCCTCGATCTTGGCCTATCTGATGCTGAAGCTGACCGGGGTAGACCGTGAGGTTGTCGAGAAATGGCTCTATGTCATTGTCGCCGCCGCGTTGTTTTCGGGTATCCTTGGTACAGGTCACCATTACTATTGGATAGGCACACCAGGGTACTGGCAGTGGATCGGCTCGATCTTCTCAAGCCTCGAAGTGATCCCCTTCTTTGCGATGATGGCCTTTGCCTTTGTGATGGTCTGGAAGGGCCGTCGGGACCACCCGAACAAAGCGGCGCTGCTGTGGTCGCTGGGCTGTGCCACATTGGCCTTCTTCGGTGCCGGTGTCTGGGGCTTCCTGCACACGCTGCACGGGGTGAACTACTATACCCACGGTACGCAGATCACTGCGGCTCACGGTCACTTGGCGTTCTATGGTGCGTATGTCTGCCTCAACCTGGCAATCTTCAGCTATGCAATGCCGATCCTGAAGAACCGCGATCCTTATAATCAGGTTCTGAACATGGGCAGCTTCTGGCTGATGTCCAGCGGTATGGTTTTCATGACCTTTGTGCTGACCTTTGCTGGAACAGTGCAGACGCACATGCAGCGGGTGGTCGGAGACTACTTCATGGATGTGCAGGATCAGGTCGCGATCTTCTATTGGATGCGCCTTGGCTCTGGCATCGTCGTGGTCTTGGGTGCGCTGCTGTTCATCTACTCGATCTGGGTTCCCCGGAAAGAGATCATTGAATCCGGCGCGGCCGAAACCCCAGCGGAGTGATGGATATGGATGGCTCCATGAAACTGAGAACGGGGGCGGCTGACGCCCCCTTCTACCTGCCACAGGGTGATGAATGTGACGTGTTCGCTGCTGCCTATACCAACAACCTGCCGGTCCTGCTGAAAGGCCCGACAGGTTGCGGCAAGACCCGGTTTGTGGCGCATATGGCCGCCAGCCTTGGCCGCCCGCTTTACACAGTGGCCTGTCACGATGACCTTGCCGCTGCGGACCTGATCGGGCGCTACCTGCTGAAAGGCGGGGAAACGATCTGGGTCGATGGCCCCCTGACCCGCGCGGTGCGCGAAGGCGCGATCTGCTATCTGGATGAGGTGGTCGAGGCGCGCAAGGACGTGACCGTCGTGCTGCACCCGCTGACTGACGACAGGCGCATCCTGCCGATCGACCGCACCGGTGAGGAGCTTGTGGCCGCGCCTGGTTTCATGCTGGTCGCCTCATATAACCCCGGATATCAGAATATCCTGAAAACCTTGAAACCCTCGACCCGGCAGCGGTTCATCTCACTGGAGTTCGACTTTCCGTCGCCCGAGATGGAGGCAAAGGTCGTCGCTAAAGAAAGCGGGCTGGCGCTGGAACGCTGCAAGCCACTGATCCGCTTGGCAGGTAAACTGCGCGGGCTCAGGGGGCAGGATCTTGAAGAGGGCGTTTCCACCCGTCTGGTCGTCTATGCCGCCACGCTGATCGCGCAGGGCATGTCCACCGACCGCGCGATCCTTGCCGCCATGATAGAACCTCTGACAGATGACGAGGACATCAAACGCGGGCTCCTCGATCTTGTCACGGCTGTCTTTGGGTGAGGCCGGCCGATGGTCAGGATCGATTTTGAGCCATGGGAACCCGAAGAAACGATCGGGAAACTGTGGCACTCCCTTGCCAGCCGTCTCGATGCACCCCAGGTGCATGTTGGAGCCGCGGTCGACCTTTCTGAGGTCGCGGGGCGGCTGGCAGTCCTTTTTCGCGGGCTTGGGGGCAGCCCGGGCGTTGAATTGCGCCCGGTCTCGCCCGAGGTTTCACACCATCGCCTAAGCTGGCGCCGTCGGTTGGGTACCGAAGTTGAACTGATGCCGCGCGCTTCGTTCGATGGCGAAGTGCTGCGCCTCCCGGACCGTCTGGCGGTGTTTCCCGCGCGCGAGGCGAACGGAGCGCTGTATGTTTGGCTGGCCGCCGCAGCGGCCCATGCGGGAACCCGGATCGTCGAAGGTGATCCGTTGCGCGCCGATCTGCACGCGCTGAGCGCTGTACAAACGATGGTTAATGCAACCTTGGACAACGCCCCCGGCTTGCGACCGCTTTACACTGAGCTTTGCAAAGGTGTTCTGCATGACCGCAACAAATTCGGCCTCCCGCCTGTGGAAACAGCGGTTGAAGAACTGATCCGCCATCGGCTGGGCGACCCCGCGCCTTTATCCCCGAAGGCCAGGCAATTCATGTCATTTGACGATGACCTGACTGCCCCACGCGGATATCAACATTTCCGCCCTGTCCCTCTGTGGCCGGAATTACGCGCTGTTGGTTTTTCAGAGCATAACGATGTCGAAAACCCCGATACCGAAGGCCCGCCCGAGGAATCGGGTGAGAAAACCCACCGTGCCCGGCGGCGCAAATCCGACCAGGCTGAACGCAGCGACAGTTTTATCCTTCATAAATTCGAGGCGATCCTCAGCTGGGCCGAGTTTCTGAACATCAACCGTCGCATTGATGACGATGATCCCGACAATGCCAAAAAGGCCGCCGATGATCAGGATGAGATCGGTTTGGGCCAGATTTCCAAGGCGCCACCGACCAAGCTGAAATTGCATCTGGACCTGGCACCCGAGGATGTGAATCGCGAACGTCTGTCGGGCCGTATTCTCTATCCGGAATGGGACGTGCGCACCGGGCAATATCTGCCTGATCACGTCAACGTTCTAACCTCGGACGCCGATAGTCGTGAGGATGCCGCCGAGTTTGGAAAAGACCCCGCCACCGCCCGCCGTATCCGCGCCGTCAAACGCCAGTTCGAAGCGCTGCGCCCGGGCCGCGTGATGACCCGAGGCCATCTGGACGGCGATCAGCTGGATATCGAGGCCGCCGTTCGGGCGCAGGTTGACCGCTGTGCAAACGGTGAAGGTACCGAACGCATCTGGCAACAATCCCGCCCCGAGGCACGCGATCTGGCGGTATCTATCCTGCTGGATGTCAGCCGCTCGACCGAAAGTGCCGTGACTGGCCGCGCCGTGATCGACATCGAACGCGAGGCGCTGGCAGCGCTGGCCTGGGGACTGAACGCCTGTGGTGACGATTTCGCCATTCACGCCTTCAGTTCACTGAAACGACAGCGGGTCTATGTGCAACGCTGCAAACGGTTTGATGAGGTGATGGGCAGCCAGGTTGAACAGCGCATCGCATCGTTACGCCCGGGGCACTATACAAGGCTGGGTGCCGCTATCCGCCATTGCTCGGCCGATCTGGCCACCCAAACGCGTAAGCGCCGGTTGCTACTGGTGATCACCGATGGCAAACCCAATGATCTTGACCACTACGAAGGCCGCCACGGAATCGAAGACACCCACATGGCCGTGCGCGAGGCGCGCCGAGCCGGGCAATCGGTCTTTGGCGTCACCATCGACAAGACAGGTAAAAGCTGGTTCCCGCGGATGTTCGGGCAGGGCGGCTTTGCCGTCATCCCGGACCCGCATCGCCTGACTATGGCGCTGCCGCAAATCTACCGCCAACTGGTTGGCGCATGAGCGAAGCGTCCCTTATCGACGAGTTGCCCGGCGAATTACTGATGTGGGTTCTGATCATTTCGGAACTGCTGGTCTTTGGTGCGGGCCTGATCGCTTTCATGGGCGTGCGCCTGACCGATCCGGCGGGCTTTGCCGAGGCGCAATCGCATCTGCACCGCACCGGAGCCGCGCTGAACACTGCGGTTCTGGTCACCTCTGGCTATCTGGCCGCGCAAGCCTTGCATTGGCGGCAGATTGCGCGTCGGACTGCTGCCCGCCTGGCGCTAATCGCAGCCGCCGCGCTGGGCGTTGTATTCCTGATCATCAAAGGCGTGGAATACGCGGACAAGGCTGCACAAGGAATTACCTACGAGACCCATCCGTTCTTCCTGTTCTACTATCTGCTCACCGGCTTCCACGCGGCACATGTGTTGGCTGGGGTTGTTATCCTGCTGCTGGTCGCCTGGCGGGACAATCCCCGCAACATCGAGGCCGGCGCCCAGTTTTGGCACATGGTCGATCTCGTCTGGATCATGCTGTTCCCCGTGATCTACCTGTTGGGATGACGGGCATGACCCAAACCTCATCGGATCCAAAAAGCTCCCGCTGGATGCTCCCAAACCCGCTCACCCGCGCATGGCTCAGCCTGTTGGTTCTGAGCACCGCTTCGGCCCTGCTGACGATACTCCCCCTGTCCTCACCGGTGTTGAGCGCAGGCATTTTGATCCTGGCCCTGTCCAAAGCCCGCATTATCCTTGCACGATATCTGGACCTGACGCACAGCCCGGCCTGGCTGAGCGGTTTCACCATGGTACTGACCGGATTTGCGATGGTGATCTTCGGCCTCTCACTGTTTTGACATGAAAAAAGCCGCCCTCGTGGGGCGGCAGTTCTCCAAGTGCGGGGACGCCTCAGTTATTGTGCGGCCATCGGCATTCGCGCGATCTGACACCGTTGCCACAGGGCCGATAAGGCACCGACCAGATGGTCGATATCTTCGTTGGTATGAACCGGAGAGGGGGTAATTCTCAGGCGTTCGGTGCCTTTGGGAACGGTCGGATAGTTGATCGGCTGAATATAGATCCCGAATTCTTCCAGCAGCGTATCCGAGATGAATTTGCATTTCACCGGGTCACCTACCATCACCGGGATGATGTGGCTGGGATTGGGCAAATGCGGGATGCCTTCGGTGTCCAGTTTGGCGCGCACCTGCGCAACGCGGGTTTTCTGCAGATCGCGCTCGGTATTGGATTGCTTGAGGTGTCGGATCGAGGCGGCAGCGCCTGCTGCTATTGCGGGTGGCAGGGCGGTGGTAAATATGAACCCGCTGGCAAAGCTGCGGACAAAGTCACACAAGGCAGCGGATGCCGCGATGTAACCGCCAACCACGCCGAAGGCCTTGCCCAGCGTCCCTTCGATGACGGTCAGGCGATCCATCAACCCTTCGCGTTCGGCGATGCCACCACCGCGCGAGCCATAAAGGCCAACGGCGTGGACCTCGTCCAGATAGGTCATCGCACCATATCTATCTGCCAGGTCGCAAATCTCTTTGATCGGAGCGATATCCCCATCCATCGAATAGACAGATTCGAAGGCGATCATCTTGGGCGCATCTGGATCGGCTGCGGCCAGCTTTGCCTCGAGGTCCGCCAGATCATTGTGCTTCCAGATCACTTTTTGTGCCCGCGAATGGCGGATGCCTTCAATCATGGAGGCATGGTTCAAAGCGTCCGAGAATACGATCAGACCTGGGATCTTCGCAGCCAGCGTCCCAAGTGCCGCCCAGTTCGACACATAGCCCGAGGTGAACAGAAGGGCGGCTTCTTTCCCGTGGAGGTCGGCCAGTTCCTGTTCCAGCAAAACGTGGTCATGTGTCGTGCCCGAGATATTGCGTGTGCCCCCTGCGCCCGCGCCGCAACGGTCGAGTGCATCGTGCATTGCCCCGACTACGTCAGGATGCTGGCCCATTCCCAGATAGTCGTTGGAACACCAAATTCGTACGTCGCGCTGTAAAGCGCCGTCCGTCTGGCGTGCATTCGGGAACGCGCCACAGCGGCGCTGTAGATCAATGAAGATGCGGTAGTTGCCTTCGTCGCGCAGATGCTCAAGGCTTTGGCTGAAAAAACGCTCGTAGTCCATCTCGAACACTCCTGGGAATACTGGCTTTCCAGCAAGACTATGTGCCGGGCCCGCTACGCAACATGACAAATGTCAAGCCGCAGAAAGGAAAGGCTGGCTTGGAAGCCGAAGGTTTGGCATAGCCTTAAGAAGACGGACGTACTGATCGGGTACGCAACTAGAAAAGAGGGGAAAGCTTCGTGGCGCATGAGGCACTAAAAGCGATCGCCAAGCAGTCACTATTGCTCAAAAGCTTTCCCGAGCATCATATCGACACGCTGTTAAGCCACGCGATTTGGCGGAAATATGATCGCGGAGAGACGATTTTTCTACAGGAAGAAAAAGCCCAGGCCATTCATGTGGTTCTGTCGGGCTGGGTAAAGCTGTTTCGCATGTCCCCTACCGGTGCCGAAGCAGTTGTCAGCGTTTTCACCCGCGGCGAAAGCTTTGGCGAGGCGGTCGCCTTGCGTAACGTTCCCTATCCGGTTTCGGCCGAGGCAGTTTCGGCCTGTGAGATCATGCACATTCCAAGTCCGGTCCTTTTGTCCCTTATGCGAGAGGACCCGGAAATTGGGGTGTCAATTCTGGCAGCTACCTTTACCCATCTGCATTCTCTGGTCGCCCAGCTTGAGCAGCTTAAGGCCCAGACCGGCGCACAGCGGGTGGCAGAATTTCTTCTGACTCTCTGCGAAGCCGAGATGGGGGACTGTGTTGTCGAGCTGCCCTATGACAAGATGTTGATTGCCGGGCGCCTGGGCATGAAGCCCGAAAGCCTGAGCCGCGCCTTTTCCCGGCTAAAGCCGTTTGGCGTTAAAATTGACCGGACACATGCCCTGCTCTCGGACATTCAAGTACTGCGAGACTATGCAGAAAGTGACCCCTCCGAAAAGTGACCAAATTTATTGGCCGGTGCTTTGCCGGGTGCGCCAAAGAGCCCCGAGAACGTGCTTCTTTATTCAGGCTAGGACATGCGCATCGATCCCGTGAACACGATTCCCTGTTTCCGGATAAGGGCCTTGTGCAACGTCAGGTAATCCAGAACTCCAAAACAAGCTGGTATTGGTGCTTGCTGGGTCCACGCAGCTGAGGTGATATGCCGTCAAGTTCCAGTCGGCATCTTCCGTCTGTTCTTAGGGTCGAAATCGAATGGGAAACTCTAACCTTTAGGGGCTTCTACGATGTCAAAAATCCGTTCAACGACTATCTATTCGGAACCGGCATTCTGACAGCGCTGATTACCGCTTTCCTGCCGATAGTCATTTTTTTTGCGGCTTCGGCTGAGGAAGATTGTCTCAACATCTTTGCCCACATGCGGGATGTTTTGCTTACGGTTCTAGAGTTGACCGAAGCTGAGCGGCTGCCTGAAACCAACACCTTATCCAGCATAGTTTTGGCGGATCCAAATTTGCAGCACGCGATGATAAGCATGTGAGCGCCGAATACGAACAGCATGGTGCAAAGGCTTATATCCAGGGACCCGTGTTTACCACCGGGTCAGCGCATCTTCGTCTTCGTCCTTGGCCGAAACCCACTCCGCACCAGCGGTGGTGATTTCTTTCTTCCAGAAGGGGGCGCGGGATTTTAGGTAGTCCATCAGATATTCGGCCGCCTCGAACGCATCCTTACGATGCGGTGCGGCAGTGGCCACCATCATGATCCGATCCCCCGGAGCGAGCCTGCCATGCCGATGGATCACCAGCACATTGCCCAGCGACCAGCGGTCCATTGCTTCTTGCGCAATCTGGGTCAAGGCCCGTTCCGTCATGCCCGGATAATGCTCAATCTCCATCACGTCCAAATCGCCCGTGGCCAGATCACGCACAACACCGGTAAAGGTCACGATTGCGCCATTTGCAGCATCGCCCGCCGCAAAGTCATTTGCCTCGGTAGCTAGGTCAAACGGGTCTTCCTGCACCACGATGCGCATGACCTCAGCCACCTGTCATTGGTGGGAAAAAGGCAACCTCACGAACGCCCGCCAACGGGGCGTCAAAATCCGACAATTCCTGATCCAGCGCAACACGTAAGGCCGACAGATCCGCAAAGGCCGCTGCATAGCGATCCTCGCGCGCGCTAAGTTCTGCGACCAGATCGGATACGGTGGCCGCCTCGGTTTCAACCCGTTCTTTCGGCAGGCCGATCCGTTCGCGGACCCATGCGAAATACAGCACATCCATCCCTTAGTTCTCCTTCAGGTGTGGCATGGCTTTACGTAGGTAGTCATAGCCGGTGATCAATGTCAGCGCTGCTGCGATCCACAGCAGCCACAGGCCGATCCGACTGGACCAGAACATCCCTTCAAGATGCCAGCGCAGGCCGTTCAGGTCGTCTTCCTGCCCGGTCAGAATCTGGTCGATCAGCGTTGGGTCCATGCCGAAGCTGGCCATCACAAAGTAATGCTCGAAGATGCCCTGTGAAAACAAGACGGCTATCGCCACCATCTGGGCCGTGGTTTTCCATTTGGCAAGTTTGGTAACTTTCAGCGTCCCAGCCGTATCACCCAGATATTCGCGCAGGCCTGACACAAAGACCTCTCGGAACAGGATCACAGTGGCAGGCAGGACCAGCCACGGCGTCCAGTGTTCGGCCGAATACCCGACCAAGATCATCAGCGCGATCACCACCATCGCCTTATCGGCAATCGGGTCCAGCATGGCGCCAATTTTTGTTTCCTGCTTCCACGCTCGTGCCAGATAGCCATCGAACCAGTCGGTTAAGGCGGCTGTCAGAAACAGGATCAACGCGAACCAGTCGGCATAGGGCCGGGTGAAATACAAAAACATCACGGCCAGCCCCGGGGCTGCCAGCAGACGCAGGACGGTCAGAATATTGGGCAGGTTCCACTTCATGCAGCGGACCCTACATCGCTAAAATCCAACAGAAAAGATAGACAGTCAAAAAACCGTACTTGTCCCCTGAACTTGGTCAAAGCGCCGCAGGCAGCGCGTGGTGCGTCCATGCCCCTTGGAGTTTGTTCTATTTGCGGTCAGGTTCACCGCACGTATCCGGGACAGAAGGCACCTCATGACAGCTCATATACAAACCGATGCCCGGTCAAATCTGACCGGCAGCCTGTGGATGATCGCCGCAATGGCGGGGTTTGCGCTGGAAGACGCGCTGTTGAAAGCGGCTTCGGGTGCCGTACCGATCTGGCAGGTGATGGTTCTGTTCGGGGTGGGTGGGGCCCTGGTCTTTGCGGCGGTTGCACTGGCGCGCGGCACGCAACTGTTTCAGCCGGATGTCCTGTCGCGCCCGATGAAAGTGCGCGTGCTCTTCGAGGTATTCGGACGGTTATTCTATGTCTTAGCCATTGTGCTGACGCCTTTGTCCTCAGCTACTGTGATTTTGCAGGCGACTCCGTTGGTCGTGGTCGCTGGCGCTGCGCTGATCTTTGGCGAAACAGTTGGCTGGCGACGGTGGAGCGCGATTCTGATCGGTCTGATTGGCGTTGTAGTCATCCTGCAACCGACCGGAGACAGCTTTTCGGCGCTGTCCATTCTGGCGGTGCTGGGCATGTTGGGCTTTGCCGGTCGCGATCTGGCCAGCCGCGCAGCCCCGGCGACACTGGGGACTGAGGTTTTGGGCTTTTACGGCTTCCTCAGCATCATCGTTGCCGGTTTGGCCTATCGCCTGTGGGAGGACGTGCCAATCGTCCCGCTCGATCTGTACAACGGTCTGTTTCTGACCGGTGCGGTGCTTATGGGTGTGATGGCCTATGCCTCGCTTATGAAGGCGATGCGGATCGGAGAGGTCTCGGCCGTGACGCCGTTCCGCTATACGCGTCTGCTGTTCGGTATCGGTCTGGGCGTGTTCCTGTTCGGCGAGCAACTAGACCAGACCATGTGGATCGGCAGCGCGCTGATTGTGGCCTCGGGGCTGTACATCCTGTGGCGCGGGCGGCGGGCCTAGCCCTTGTCGTGGAAGAAATCATAGACCTTTTGCGCCAAGCCGGCCGAAATCCCTTCGACCGCTTTCAGATCGGCCAGGTTGGCCCGGCCAACTGCTTTGGCGCTGCCGAAATGAGCCAACAGGGCTCGTTTGCGCGCGGCCCCTACGCCGGGGATTTCATCCAGCGGTGTGGCCCCCACGGCCTTGGCACGCTTGGCTCGATGGGTGCCGATGGCAAACCGGTGGGCCTCGTCTCTTAGGCGCTGAATGAAATAGAGCACCGGGTCGTTGCGTTTCAGCGCAAAGGGCCTTTGGCCAGTGCGGTGAAATTCTTCCTTACCATGGTCGCGGTCAACGCCTTTGGCGACACCTATCATGGGAATCTCTTCGACCCCGTGCTGCGCCATAATCTCATGGACGGCGCTCACTTGCCCGGCGCCACCGTCAATCAACAGCAGATCGGGCCACATTCCCTTGTCACGGTCGGGGTCTTCTTTTTGCAGGCGGGTAAAGCGGCGGGTCAGCACCTCTTTCATCATGCCAAAGTCGTCACCGGGGGTCAGGTCATCTCCACGAATGTTGAACTTGCGATAGGCATTTTTCATGAAACCTTCGGGGCCGGCCACGATCATGCCGCCCACGGCATTTGTTCCTTGAATATGGGAGTTGTCGTAGACTTCGATCCGGTTTGGCGGGGCATCCAGATCAAATGCCTCGGCGATCCCGCGCAACAGTTTGGCCTGCGTGGCACTTTCCGACATCCGCCGGGCCAGGGATTCACGCGCGTTGCGTATGGCCCCTCCGACAAGTTCTTGTTTCTCACCACGCTGGGGCACAAGGATTTCTACCTTGCGACCGGCTTTTTCGGTCAGCGCCTCTTGCATCAGATCGGCGTTTTCAATGGCATCTGACAGGATCAACTGACGGGGTGGTTCCTTGTTGTCATAGAACTGACCCAGAAACGCCTCCATCACCTCGGCGGCTGACACATCTGCCCCGACGCGGGGATAGAAGTCCTTGTTGCCCCAGTTCTGGTTGGCGCGGATGAAGAACACCTGAACGCAAGCCTGCCCACCGTCCATATACAGGCCGATCACATCCGCCTCGGCCACACCGCGCGGGTTAATGCCTTGCGAGGTCTGCACCTGCGTCAGCGCCCGGATGCGATCGCGCAGGCCAGCGGCGCGTTCAAACTCCATCGCCTCAGACGCGGCCATCATCTGTTCGGCCAGTTCCTCTTGCACTTTGGTCGACCGGCCTGACAGGAATCGTTCCGCATCCTTGACGCTTTCACGGTAGTCCTGATCCGAGATCAACCCGACACAAGGCCCAGAACACCGCTTGATCTGATAGAGCAGGCAGGGACGGGTGCGGCTTTCGAACATCGAGTCAGAACAGTTGCGCAGCAGGAAGGCCTTTTGCAGCTGGTTCAGGGTTCGGTTCACGGCACCCGCGCTGGCGAAGGGGCCGAAATACGCGCCCTTTTCCTTTTTTGCTCCCCGATGCTTTTTGATCTGTGGAAAGACATGGTCCTTTGCCACCAGAATATTGGGAAAGCTTTTGTCGTCGCGCAGCAGCACGTTGTATTTCGGTTTGAGCTGCTTGATCAGGTTCTGTTCAAGCAGCAGCGCCTCGGTCTCGGTCCGGGTCGTCAGGAACATCATCGAGGCCGTGGCCGCAATCATCCGCTCGATCCGGCCAGAGTGTCCCGGTCTTGTATAGTTCGACACCCGTGCCTTCAGATTGCGCGCCTTGCCGACGTAAAGAACCCGGCTGTCCGCATCCAGCATCCTGTACACGCCAGGTGAACTGTCGAGCGTTTTCGCATATCGCTGGATGCAGGCGTATCCTGTCGACTGGGCCGTCGAATGGGCGTCATTCTGAGAGCTGTTGGTGTCGTCTTGAGAGGTCATGGCCAAAATATGTGATTCTTTGACCATGGCTGCAATCTTGAGCGCTTCAGATCAAGGGAAAACAAATCCACGTATTCTGTGGATAACTGTGCAGATAACTTTTGTGGGGCTTGAATTTTCCCTTGTTTCATTAAGGATTCCTTGATTTGCTTAAAAAATAGGCACATATGTAATCTATTGAATTTAAACAGTAAAAATTTCTACACATGGCAAGTGTATGAAAAAAAAGACATTTTTGTAACGGATTGATAACAGAAATGAGAGCGGTGCAAAACTTCCAGCACCAAACGTTATTCCACGCCCAGAACATCCGGTGTCTGCCACCCCAAATGCTGTCCGCCATCCACGCAGAGAATCTGGCCGGTGACCGCATGAGCATCCAGGAAGTACCCAAGTGCAGCGGTGATGTCAGAGGGGTTTGACCCACGTTCCAGAATGGTGTTGGCGCGCTGTGCTTTGAAGTGATCTTCGGATTGCCTGTGACCCTGCATCGTCGGTCCCGGTCCGATGGCATTGACGCGGATCGCCGGGGTTAGCGCCTGAGCTGCAGTACGGGTCAACGCCCATAGCCCCATTTTGGCGACGGTGTAGGACATGAATTCGGGCGTCAGTTTGCGGACCCGCATGTCGACCATATTTACAATCAGGCCCGTTGCCAGCGGCTCTCCTGCATCATCGGTTTCAGGTTCCAGACCCTGTTCAGCCATCGCCTGAGTCAGAACGAATGGCGCCCGCAGGTTGCTGTTCATGTGGCGATCCCAGCTTTGCCGGGTGGCCGTGTGGATGTTGTCGTATTCAAATATCGAAGCGTTGTTGACCAGGCAGGTAATGGGTCCGCCCAGTGCCTCGGATGCGCGTGGCAGCAGGGCAGCCACGCCTGCTTCTTCTAACAGGTCGGCCTGCAAAGCCACCGCATTGCGGCCCAGGGCCCTGATTTCAGCGACAACCTTAGATGCCTCTTGTTCAGAGGAAGCGTAATGGACCGCCACGTCGTAGCCACGCCCGGCCAGATAAAGGGCCATTGCCCTACCAAGGCGAATTCCGGCACCGGTAACTAGGGCTCGGGTCATGCGGCCTCTCTTTGTGTCACACCAACAAGGAAATAACGTAAACCGCGTAAAGGCTTGTCAACAGAATTCCCCATCCGCGGGTGATATCCCGTTTGAAAAATACAAAGGGGACCAAAAGGAGTGATGCGCCCAGCATGACCCAAAGATCAAATCGCAGGAATTCTGGATCAACAGGAATGCGCCCAAACAGGGTTGCAATGCCGACGATGGCCAACAGATTGAACATGTTGGACCCGATAACATTGCCCAAGGCGACATCGGCTTGTCGGCGCAGTGCTGCCATAATTGTGGTCGCCAGTTCCGGCAGGGAAGTTCCCACCGCTATAAGTGTCAGTCCGATTACAGTCTCGCTGACGCCGTAAGTGCGGGCAATGATTGTAGCGTTGTCGACCAGAAGATGTGCGCCCATAGGCAGGCCTATCAGTCCGAGCACCAGGTAGACTGAAATCTTCCAATAGGGCATGTCTGGATCGGCTTCTTCCAGGCCATCAAAATCGTCATCCTCGGCGCAAGCTTTGCCGCAGGCCTTGCGATGGGCATGGGCTTCTCGGAAGGCGGTCCATAGAACAAAGCTGAGAGCAGCCAGCAAAATCGCGCCGCTGAACAGGTTGAACACGCCGCAGAAGGCAAGGCCGATGAACAGAACGGTTGCCAGCAACATGAACACATAGTTCTTGCGGCTGTCACATTCGCTGGTGTGCAGCGTGGCAAGCAGCGCAGGCAGGCCCAGCACCAGCAGGATATTGGCCGTGTTCGACCCCACAACGTTACCCAGGGCGATGCCCGGTGCGTTTTCCTTAATTGCACTGATTGCAATCAGAAGTTCTGGCGCCGAGGTGCCGAATGCCACGATCGTCAAACTAACGATCAACGCCGGTACTCCAATCCGCAGGCTGAGGTTCACGGCACCGCGTACCAGCGCATCCCCCGCCAGCAACAGGATCAACAAACCGAGACCGGATAACAGCCATGCCGTCATGCGCGGCCTCCTTTTTCGCAGGCACAGGGACCTTTACCGATCCTGAACCGATGACAGCGCGGGCATCTTGCGGATTGCAGTTTTTTCTGCCCCGGGAACCGCAGTTTGCCGAACATTGCCAGGACGCCCATGGCAATCAAAAAGAGGGTCACGATCTTGATAATCACGCTACAAACCGAAACGTGCGTATGCGGCACGCTCCTCAAGTCCGGCAACCGCGTCCTGTGCCAAGGAGGCGCCGAACCGTGACCAGAATGGCTTGCGCAGCCCGTAACGGCGGAATTTTACTTTTTCGCCAAACCGGTCCTGCATTTTGGGTTTGAGATGAGCGATGCCGTCGATCAGGCCAAGTTCATGCGCGCGGCGTGCCAGCCAGACTTCGCCAGTGAACAGATCAGCACCCGTTTCAAGCTTTGCCCCGCGTCGTGCTTTGACATGAGCAGTGAAGTTCTCGTGGATATCGCGTAGCAGGCCTTCAAGCCTTGCGACATCTTCAGGTTTTTCCGGGGCAAAGGGATCCAACATGGATTTCGAATGGCCCGCCGTGTGCACTCGCCGTTCGAAACCCTGCCTCTCAAGGAAAAGATGTGCGCCGAACCCCGAAGAGATCACGCCAATCGAACCCAGTACCGAACTGTCATCGGCGTAAATCTCATCAGCTGCCGCTGCCAACCAATAGCCACCCGAAGCTGCCACATCCTCGACAAATGCGAAGACGGGAACATCCAGTTCTTTCGACAGACGCTGAATGCGCGCACCGATCAATGAACTTTGGACCGGGGATCCGCCGGGCGAGTTGACCTCAAGCGCGACGGCGGCAGGTTTGCCTTTGCGAAATGCTTTTTCGAGAACCGGCGCCAGAGTTGTGTCAGACATCGACCCGCGCCCGGACATGCCGATTGCACCCGATAAGCGCACGACCGAAACGGTTGGCTGTTTTTTGAGAAACGGCAGGCTGACCTTCATGGGTGCCGATGTAGAGTGCGCCCACGCGGTAAACAAGGGAGCGGCTGACCGTTATCGGTCGCGTGGACGTATTTACTGAAGGTGATGGGCAAAAATGCAACGCCGTCCACGGCCTAACTCCGGATGCGCCAGCCAGTTTTGAAGATCCATCCGATGATGCCCAGACACACGCCGGTAAACGCCAGTATGGCCAAAAGGCTGAACATGATCGGCACATCGGCCAGACCGTAAAACGACCAGCGAAAGCCCGAGATCAGATAGACGACCGGGTTGAACAGGGTGATGGTCTGCCACAGCGGGGGCAGCATCGAAATCGAATAAAAGGTACCGCCCAGAAAGATCAGCGGTGTCACCACGAGTTGCGGAACCAAAGACATCTGCTCGAAATTGCTGGCCCAGATGCCGATGATGAAGCCCAGCAAGGAAAAGCTGAGGCAGGTCAGGACTAGAAATGTCACCATGGCAAGCGGGTGTTCAATACGCAAATCCACAAAGAATGCAGAGGTCACAAGGATCACGACACCCACAAACAGCGACTTTGTCGCCGCCGCTCCGACATAGCCGATGACGATCTCGATGAAATTCACCGGCGCCGAAAGAAGCTCATATATCGTTCCCAGAAACTTTGGGAAATAGATCCCGAATGAGGCGTTCGAGATCGACAGCGTCACAACAGATAACATGACCAGCCCCGGTACGATGAATGCGCCATAGGATACGCCTTCGACCTCTTGTATGCGGCTGCCAATCGCCGTGCCAAAGACAACGAAATACAGCGATGTCGACAGGACCGGAGATATGAAGCTTTGCGCAAGGGTGCGGAAGAACCGGGCCATTTCGAACCGGTAGATGGCAGTAATGGCGGACCAGTTCATGTGGCTTCTCCCGACACCATATTGACAAAGATCTCTTCAAGGCTGGACTGACGCGTTTGTACATCGCGTAAAATCAGCCCGGCCTCGGCCACATCGTTCAACAGGGTGGTGATGCCAGTGCGGTCGGCATTTGTGTCGTAGGTATAAACCAGCGCGTCACCCTTGCCATTCAGTTTGAGATTGTGTGCGGCCAGACTGTCGGGGACGGTTTGAATGGGCTGGGTCAGCATGACTTCGATCTGCTTCTTTCCCATCTGCGCCATCAAAGTGTCTTTGTCCTGAACCAGTAGCAGTTCACCCTTGTCGATGACGCCGACACGGTCGGCAATGGCCTCGGCCTCTTCGATATAGTGGGTGGTTAGAATGATGGTGACACCGGCCTGCTTCAACTCGGCCACGATTTCCCACATGTCTTTGCGCAGTTCGACATCAACACCTGCGGTCGGCTCGTCCAGAAACAGAACACGCGGCTCGTGTGCCAGCGCTTTTGCGATCAGAACCCGACGTTTCATACCGCCCGATAGTTCTTTGATCGCGTTTTTGCGTTTTTCCCACAAAGACAATTTGCGCAGAATTTCTTCGATACGTGCGTTGTTCTGCCCAAGCCCGAACAGCCCGCGCGACAATCGCACAGTGTTCCAGACCTTTTCAAAGGGTTCGAGCGCGATCTCCTGCGGAACCAAACCGATCATCCGGCGTGCTGCGCGAAAATCAGTCTGGATATCGTGGCCGCCGACGGTCACGCTTCCTGAGGTTGGCGTCGTTATTCCACACACCGTCGAAATCAGCGTGGTCTTGCCTGCACCGTTGGGACCCAGCAGAGCCAGGATTTCTCCCTGCTCGATGTCCAGAGACACGCCCTTTAGCGCCTCAAAACCTCCGGCATAGGACTTTCGCAAATCCCTGATGGACAGAATTGTTGTCATGCGCCTCCCCCGTTCTGGCGGCGACACTACCCTGCGAGTTAGCCACAGAACAGGCCCAATTCACACATTTTGCTCAGCTTTCCAATTGGCCTTTCCAGTCCGGGCTTGCATTTCCTGGCTGGCCCCGAAACCCTGCGCGGGCAGGAGGACTGGTATGTTAAGTGGAATTCGGATCATCGAAATCGAGGGCTTGGGCCCCGGTCCCTTTGCCGCCATGCTGTTGGCCGATCTCGGTGCAGATGTGATCACCGTCCACCGCACGGGGCAGGCCGCGACTCCGGGCATGCCCGAACAGTCAGTTCTGGATCGGGGTAAGCGCTCGATCAGCCTGAACCTCAAAGACCCGGCCGATCTGGATGTGGCCCGGCGCCTGATCGCCACGGCTGATGCACTGATCGAAGGGTTTCGACCCGGTGTGATGGAAAAGCTGGGCCTTGGCCCTGATATCTGTCGCGATCTGAACCCAAAGCTGATTTATGGCCGTATGACGGGTTGGGGACAGGACGGCCCCTTGTCCAAGAATGCCGGGCACGATCTGAACTATATCGCACTGTCCGGGGCGCTTTGGTATGCGTCGCAACCGGACCAACCGCCGCAAACCCCGGCCACTTTGGTGGGTGATATCGGTGGCGGTGCCATGTATCTGGTCGCGGGCATTCTGGCCGGATTGCTGAATGCGGCACGCACAGGAAAGGGCACGGTCGTGGACGCCGCTATTTATGACGGCTCGGCCCATATGATGAACCTGCTGATGAGCCTGCGCCAAACCGGAAACCTGTCAGATACTCGCGGACACAGCCTTCTGGACGGTCCCCATTGGAGCCGAACCTATGCCTGCTCTGATGGTGGATTTGTGGCGGTGCAGTGCCTGGAGCCGAAATTCTATGCCGAGTTCCTGCAGATATTGGACCTGTCTGGCGATCCCGAATTTCGGCAGCAATATGATGCTTCCACCTGGCCCGCGCTGACCCGGCGGCTGGCTGAAATCTTTGCTGGCAAACCACGTGATCATTGGGCGGCGCTGTTTGCAGCAAGTGACGCCTGTGTTGCACCGGTGCTCAACCCGTCCGAAGCGCAGAACCATGCCATGAACACAGCACGCCAGATCTGGCTTGCCCCCGACGGTATGCTACAGGCCGCCGCCGCGCCGCGGTTTTCCGAGCGGGAGTGGAAGCCCAGACCCAGCCCGCGCCGCGGAGATCATACACAAGACATACTGGCCGAGCTGGACGCCCGACCCAAAGCCTAGCGGTTGCGCACTGCGTCGATCATACGCTGAACGTTGTCGGGATCGGCATCGGGCGTGATGCCATGACCCAGATTGAAGATATGCGGCCCTTTGGAGAATGCATCGACAATCCGCCGGGTCTCGTCCACCAGCGCTTGACCGCCGGTCACCATATGCGACGACGCCAGATTGCCCTGTACGCAACCATCCACCTGGACATGCTCGGCGCCCCATTCCGGCGAGACCGAATTGTCCAGCGCGACGCAATCAACCCCCGTGGTTTTGGCGAACCCGATATAGCCATCTCCGGCCTCTCGCGGGAATCCGATCACCGGGATGCCGGGGTGACGTTCCTTGATGGCCTGGGTGATTACGCGGCACGGCTCGACCGCATATTTGCGGAACGCCTCACCCTTCAGCGATCCGGCCCAGCTGTCGAATATCTTGACTACCTCGGCGCCTGCCTCGATCTGGGCTGAAAGATATTCGATCGTGGCCAGCGTGATCCGGTCCAGCAGCGCTTCGAACAGCGCAGTATTCCCCTCGCGCAGCGCATGGGCGGGGCCTTGATCCGGGGTGCCGCGTCCGGCGATCATGTAGGTCGCCACTGTCCACGGCGCGCCAGCAAAACCGATCAAGGTTGTCTCGGACGGCAACTCCTGTGACAGGATGCGCACTGTCTCATAGACTGGCGAGAGTGTTTCGTGGATATCCTCGACCGATTTCAGCGCATCAAACTCGGATTGCTGCGTGATGGTCGACAAACGCGGGCCTTCACCGGTGACAAACCAAAGGTCCGCACCCAGCGCCTGTGGTACCAGCAGGATATCCGCAAACAGGATAGCTGCATCGAACCCATAGCGACGGATCGGCTGCAATGTGACCTCGGCCGCAAGCTCGGGATTGTAGCACAGAGACAGGAAATCCCCGGCCTGCGCGCGCGTTGCACGATATTCTGGCAGATACCGTCCGGCCTGGCGCATCATCCAGATCGGAGGCACATCCTGCACCTGTCCTGCCAATGCCCGCAGCAGTTTCTTTGTTTCGGCCATCTGTGCCCCCAATCGTCTGGTTTGTGGCAACGGGTCTTCCTTCGGCGGCAATTTGTCAAGCTCTGCCCCCATTGTCAGGGCAATGTGACGCGACTAAAGCTGTGTCCATGACATTGACCCTGCCTTCACCCGCCTCACCGCTGAAAATCGGCACCCGTGGTTCGCCCCTGGCGCTGGCGCAAGCCTATGAAACCCGGCAGCGGTTAGGCACAGCCTTTGATCTGCCCGAAGATGCATTCGAAATCGTGGTGATCAAGACCACCGGCGACAATCGCGCGATGATCGACGCTGACCGCCCGCTGAAAGAGATCGGCAACAAAGGCCTGTTCACCAAGGAAATCGAAGAAGCGATGCTGCGAGGTGATATCGACATCGCTGTGCATTCGACCAAGGACATGCCGGTCGAACAGCCCGCGGGTCTTGTGTTGGACACGTTCCTGCCGCGCGAAGATGTGCGCGACGCTTTTATTTCGCCCAGCCTGAACTCTATTCATGACCTGCCCAATGGCGCGGTGGTTGGCACCTCGTCTTTGCGCCGCCGGGCTCAGCTGTTGAACCGGCGCCCTGACCTGAATGTGGTCGAGTTCCGTGGCAACGTGCAAACGCGCCTGAAGAAACTGACCGATGGTGTAGCGGATTGCACGTTTCTGGCGATGGCAGGTATCCGGCGCCTGAATATGGACGACGTTCCCGCAACTGCTATCTCGCCCGAGGATATGCTGCCCGCTATTGCACAAGGTACAATCGGTATCGAACGCCGCAGTGACGATCCCCGTGCTGCAGGGATGTTGGAGGCAATTCATCATAGCGAAACCGGGTATCGACTTTTGGCCGAGCGCGCCTTGCTGGCCGCGCTTGACGGGTCCTGCGAGACTCCGATTGCCGGGCTGGCTGATATCAGCGGTGGCATTCTGCGCCTGCGCGGAGAAGTCCTGCGCCCGGACGGGTCTGATTCTATCGCCGAAGACGCCACTGGCGTGATTGGTGATGGTGCAGAAATGGCGCGCGCAATGGCCGAAAAACTACTGACAAAGGCCGGCCCCGGGTTCTTTGATTGGAAGAATTGAAGATAAATTTATTTAATGTGAACTAGTTCACTGTCGCGCTCTCAAAGATCAGGCATTAAGGATGCACACCGATTGAGAAATCGGGTTGGTCTCGAAGAAGTCGAAAGTTTTTGTTAGTCTGTCCATTTTTAAGTGGTTTTCGAGGGGGCGAGACCAAACCCCGACATTCAGTCAGTAAGGGCCGCTGTCTCATTAAGACGGCGGCCCGTTTACTTTTGGGTGTCTCAAATAGCCGCGACGTCTTGAACCGCTTGCACAATCGCAGCCCGCTGGTGAAGCGATGTCAGTACATATAATTGCCTGTCTTCAAGACTGGATGCGCGGGGCAGTGGAATGATCCTCGTGCCAAAGGGCTAGAAAATCCGTCGCATTTTCTTATCCGGTGTAAAGTGCAAGCGTTGATAGTACCTGTAAGAGGCGTAGAGTGCTTCAGCGCACCGCTTCATTGTGACGATTACCGGAGACCAAGATGGCCGAGACTTTCGACGAAGATCTGTTCCTCAGAGGGCTGGAGCAACGCAAAAGCACCCTGGGCGCGGAATATGTTGAGAAAAACCTGGCCGCCGCCGACGATTTTACCCGGCCGTTTCAAGAGGCAATGACCGCTTGGTGCTGGGGTTTCGGCTGGGGCGACGATGTGATCGACGCCAAGACCCGGTCAATGATGAACCTGTCCATGATCGGCGCCCTGGGCAAGATGCACGAATGGGAACTCCACTGTCGCGGCGCCATCAGCAACGGCGTCAGCAAAGAAGAAATCCGGGCCATTATTCACGTGATCGGCATCTATTGTGGCGTGCCGCAGGCGCTGGAATGCTTTCGTGTCGCGCGCAAGGTTCTGGACGAGGCAGAGACAACCTCTGAGACATGATCATGAATTGAGCTGTGCCCAAGCTGCATCAAGCTGAGTGGATTTTCGGGCTCGGTTTGGCAGGTGGCTGAAACACACAACGGCGCCCCATATTTGCGGGTGTCGCAAGTTGCCGATTCCTCTGGTTCTCTTAGTCCGCGTTGTTTATCCGGCCGCGTAATTCTTCGGCCTCCTGCCGCGCGGCGCGCAACCCGTCCATGGCAGCGCCCAGTTCCGCCTCGGTCTGGGTGAGCTGATTGGTTAGCTCGGCCTCGCGCTGTTGCAGATAGGTGATGGCCTGATCGCGGGTTTCTTCGGCCTCATGCAATTCCTGGCTCATGCGATCCAGATCGGCGACGTCGCTTTGGCGAACACGAGACAGACGATGGGCCAGCCAGTTGGCGAACCAACCCATGCAGAAGGCTGCGAACAGGATGATGGCGGTGGCAATGATGAATTCGATTCTGTTCACTTACTGATCCCCTGCGCCGGTATCTGCGGCGTCTTCTGACGTCTCTGTCTCGGCCTCCAGCGCCTCAAGCCCAGTCTCGGAATTGGCAATGGGTTCAGGCCGGATCAGGCGAAATTCAATGCGACGGTTTTCTTCTCGGCCTGCCTCGGTATCGTTGTCTGCGATCGGTTGCGTTTCACCATATCCCACGGCCGAGTAGCTTGACGTTGGGATGCGGCGTCCGCGCAACTCATTCAGGATCGACTGAGCCCGCGCCTGGCTGAGTTGCTGGTTCATCTCTTCGCGGCCCTGACTATCTGTATGGCCCTGAATTTCAATCCGGATGGGGCCGCATTCGCGCAGAATCTCGGCGATCTGATTGACGGTATCGCGTGAATCCGCGGCAACCGTGGCCGATCCCGGTTCGAATGCGATTTTGCTGCTGGCCTGAACCTCAGCAAGCTGGTCTTCGCACAGCTCTGGGTCGGGCAGGCTGTCTGCGGGTTTCGGCGGCTCTTGATAGGTGATCGAAAGGGTGAAACCTTTGGCATCCCCAAGCTTTTCCGACAGCAATCCGGCGATACGGGCTTTGGCGTCCGGGTCGTAGCTGACCCCGCTGAGAGAAACGTCGTCAGGGGTAACAGTCAGAGCGCCGTTATGCAGCAGAGACAACGCTTCCAGCCCCGCCAGAACACGCACCGGCCAGTCTGCGGGTAAGTCGGAGGCGATGCGGGTGGCGGTATAAACCTGTTCCGATCCAAATGCCGCGCGGGCAAAACTGTCGGCCATGTCGCGCGATGTCTCATTGCTCAGACGACCGCGCATTTGGACCAGCCCTTCGGGGCTGCGCGTGGTCGAGAACTCGGGGGGGCCGGTGGATTCGGCGGTTTCGGGTTCGGGCAGGACGGCGTGCAGGGCGAAAACCTCGGGCAGCGCATTTTCCAGCTCGCCCACCACACGGTCAAAGACCTCAGCCTCTGTTCCTTGCGCCGCCACCAGCGTGATATCCGCATCCGAAATCGTGACCGAACCCTGACCAATCTTGGACAGGGCGCGAATGCTGAGCGTTGCCGCTTCGGGCCAACGGGGTGAGGGCACGCCCAAACCGATTGTACAGTTAAACGGACCAGCAAGGCCTGCTTCTTTGGCAGCAGCGACGATGGCATCCCGCGCTTTTTCATTCTGGGCCGAGCAGGCATCGAACTGGCCGCCGTTGGCATCAATCAGGTAGCGCAGTGTAAAGGGGGTGATTACGGGGCGCGGAGCCGAGATCGACAACCCGATTCGCAAACTGGGAGGTGCAGCGCGGGTCAGGCTCTGTTCCAGTCGTTCTTTTTCCCGCAGGCTGTCTGCAATGGCGGTGATTTTCACCAAACCGGGGCTGGCCGATATTTTGGCACGCGGCAGGCGGGTCAACGCTTCGAGCGCATAGTTCAACGCGTCGTCCCAGCCTTCGGGTATAGGGTAATCCGCCGTTTCCATCAGGTCCGAAACGGTGTCGCCGTCCATCCGGCGCAACCTTTCGATCAGCTCGCTGCGGTCTTGGCTTGCGGGTATCAGACCAATAATCGAAATACCGCTGTCGTTTCGCAAAATTTCAGCGGAAAAGCGCGGTGCTGCCAGTTGCCGGGTGGGGGCGACCTGCATGTCGTCAATAACGCGTGAGGTATCAACCTCGGTCCCGGCTGCGGTCAGCGCATTGAACCGCGTTGCTTCGTCAATGGCTATGCCGGTCAGGACAACGCGCAGGCCATCGGATTCGACTTCGGCCCAGTCATGCCCTTTTAGGTCAAGCGCACGCCGCACGGCGAGTTCCGACGCTTCTTCAACTTTGGTTACCGCATATCCTGCGGCCACAAGCGATAGGCTGGCCGAAACGAGGAATATCAGGGAGGCAGCTAGGAAATAGGGCAGGCGCATGTGCGGGCAGACGACTCCTGAAGTTATTGAGCAGGACTCTTACAGAGGCCCGCGCCGAGGTGCAATCAGAGCAACCCAGCAATGCAAAGGAAGATCAGCGGAATAAGGCCGGTATCCCGGTTGGCCCGGAAAAGCTGCAGCAATTTGGCGTTGTCTTCGGTGTCCAGCCCGCGCAGTTGCCACGTCATATGCCACCCCATTGCCCAAGGTCCCGCCAGTGCAACGAACATGGCTGTAATCGGCTCCTGCCCTGTCATGGCGTCGATAATGGCCAGCGCCATCAGGGATACGGTTGCGGCCAGAAAATACTTCAACCACCGCGCGGTATCTGCGCCGAACAGGCGGGCGGTGGATTTGATACCGATCAGCTCGTCATCTTCGGCGTCCTGATGCGCATAGATCGTATCATAGAACAGCGTCCAGGCGATGCCACCCAGGTACAGAGTGATCGCCGGCCCGCCGACCGTTCCGGTATGCGCGGCCCAGGTCAGCAGGATGCCCCAGTTGAAGGCCAGTCCCAGAAATACCTGTGGCCACCAGGTGAACCTTTTGGCGAAGGGGTAGACAGCGACGGGCAACAGGGACAGCACGCCCATGGCGATGGCGGCCTGGTTGAAACTCAGCAGAACCAACAATGCCAGCAGGCTTTGCAGCACCATCCAGATCGCGGCCTGCCGAACACTGACCTGCCCAGAAGGGATCGGGCGCGACCGGGTCCGTTCCACTTTTGCATCAAAGTCGCGGTCCGAAATGTCATTCCAAGTGCAGCCCGCGCCGCGCATCAAAAAGGCACCGATGGCACAACCGATGGCGATCCAGAGGTCCTCCCACCGCGGGGTGCCGTCGCTGAGGATGGCCAGCGTCAGTCCCCACCAGCAGGGGATCAGCAGCAGCCATGTGCCGATAGGCCGATCAGCCCGGCTCAGCCGCAGGTAAGGGCGCGAGAATTCCGGCGCATAGGTGTCGACCCAGTTGCCGCTGACCGCATCAGCGACCTGACCGTCTGGTGTTGGCGCATTGCCTTGCATATGTAAGGTCTCATGAGTGCAAAGATCAGACTGTATGTAGAGCACCCTTTGGGTCCGGGGCAATCGGTAGAATTGACGCGCGAGCAGGCACATTACCTGTTCGGTGTCATGCGCCTGGCTGTGGGGGGGCAGGTTGCCTTGTTTAACGGACAGGACGGAGAATGGCAGGCCGAAGTGGCCGAAGCGGGAAAGCGTGGCGGTGTACTGACCTGTGTCGAACAGACCAAACCGCTGCAACGGCCACCTGACCTGTGGTTCCTGTTCGCCCCGATCAAAAAGGCACGCACCGATTTCATCGTTGAAAAGGCGGCGGAAATGGGTGCGGCGCGGATCATGCCGGTGCAGACAGAATTCACCAATTCCGAACGTATCCGTCAGGACCGCTTGCAAGCCCACGCGGTCGAGGCCGCCGAGCAATGCGGCGGTACCTTCGTGCCCGAGGTCGCCGATCTGCAGCGGCTGGACCGAGTTCTGGATGGCTGGCCCGAGGGGCGTCAACTGATGTTTTGTAACGAGGCCGAGGTCGGCTCGGCCCTGCGCCTGGCGGCGCATGAAAAGGGGTTGCCATGGGCGATCCTTATCGGACCCGAGGGCGGCTTTTCCCAACGTGAACGTGCCCGGCTGACCGCCTTACCCTATGCCCATGTCGTCAGTCTTGGCCCGCGTATCCTGCGCGCGGATACTGCAGCCGTTGCGGCTCTGACCATGTGGCAGCAGGCGCTGGGGGACTGGTCATGATTTGGCGTCTCGCGCAGGAGGCGGATGTACCGAAGATCGACCAGTTTCTAATGCGCCACATTCAGACGTCGATGTTCCCCTTGGCCAATCTGCGTGATTTTGGATTGCGGGGCACGGACCGACGTGCCGTTAATATCTGGGTGTTGGGCGACGATCCCCGTGCGGCGTTCTCCATCACGAATGAGGGCATGGTTTTACCGCAATGTCCCGATTGCACAGATGAAGAACTGGCCGCTGCGATTGATCTGATCCGGGGGCGTGCCTTGTTCGGAATGGCGGCTGAGGCAACACAGGCCCGCCGGATCATGCGTCTTGCGGGGTGGGAGGATCGGCCGGCAACGCTGAACAGCGATGAACCGGGTTTCACGCTGGATTTGGAACAGCTTACTATTCCGGATGTTACAAGCGCAGAATTGGTGCCTTTGGGTGCGTTTGATCGTGAAATCGTCGAAAGGTGGCGCTCTGACTACCTGATCGAAGCAATGGAATTCAATTCGTCACGAGCGCAAAAACAGGCTGGCTTGGATTGCGACGCCTATACCGCACGTGATTCTCATCGTGTGTTGCTGGTCGACGATCAGCCTGTCGCCATGACTGGTTTTAACGCGCGCTTGCAAGAAGTCGTGCAGATTGGTGGGGTCTTTACACCTCGTGAAATGCGCGGCCGTGGATATGCGCGTCTGGCCGTCGCGCTGCATCTGGAGGAGGCGCGCCGTACGGGTGCGAAACGCGCGGTTTTGTTTGCGGCTTCCGATTCCGCTGCGCGTGCTTATATCGGTATCGGTTTTCAATCCGCGGGGCAGTACTCGCTCATCCTGTTCATAAACCCAGAGGATACCGCATGAGTTTCATCCGACCCGAAGCGAAACTGGCCCTGTGGCGCTGGCGCGAAGTGCTGGTTGCCGGTGTCATTCTGTTGGTTGGCCTCAGCTGGATCAGCGGCCCGGGTGGGTTGCTGGGCTGGTTGGGCTGGGTTTTGGTGGCGGTGTCGGTTGCACTGGCCGTGATCGGGGTTCAGCGCGCCAGGTTTCGCACCGGCGTCGGTGGCCCCGGAGTTGTGACCATCGACGAAGGCCAGATATGCTATTTTGGCCCGCTGGACGGTGGCATGGTAGCGACGCGGGAAATCGAACGGTTGGCGTTGGATCCATCCTCGAATCCGGCGCATTGGGTGTTGGAACAGCCTGGCCAGCCGACGCTTCACATTCCTGTGAATGCCGAAGGGGCCGAAGCGCTGTTTGACGTGTTCTCGGCGCTGCCGGGGTTGAAAACAGAACATATGTTGTCGGAATTGAACGGTGGGGCCGTACATCCCGTAGTAATTTGGGAGCGTCAGTCGATGCGCCCTGCGCATATGCGGTTGCATTGACACCGCCCTCGTTTGCGACCACGACTGACCAACAAGACAGACACATCAGGATCGGAGCACGGTTCATGTCCATCCCCCAGTCCGGCGGCGGACCGATCGAACGCCACGAGCAACTTGCCGAATATCTGGAAGCGGGCTGCAAGCCCAAAGCCGATTGGCGTATCGGAACCGAACATGAAAAGTTCGGCTATTGTAAAGACTCACTGAAACCGCTGCCATTCGAAGGCACGCGGTCGATTGTGGCGGTGCTTGAAGGGCTGCGCGACCGGCACGGCTGGGCCGAGGTGCGCGAAGCGGGCCACCTGATCGGCCTGGAAAAAGACGGCGCCAATGTCAGCCTTGAACCGGGCGGTGCACTAGAGCTGTCGGGCGCGCCGTTGGAGACGATCCACGAGACCTGCGACGAGGTGAACACCCACCTGCGCGAGGTTAAGGATATCGCTGATGAAATCGGCGTGGGCTTTATAGGTCTGGGCGCGGCCCCGATCTGGACCCATGAGCAGATGCCTCTGATGCCCAAAGGCCGTTATCGGCTGATGAACGATTACATGGAAAAAGTAGGCTCCATGGGCCGCGCCATGATGCGGCGCACTTGCACGGTTCAGGTCAATATCGACTTTGGGTCCGAGGCAGACATGGTGCAGAAACTGCGCGTGGCGCTGGCTTTGCAGCCTGTGGCGACTGCGCTGTTCGCCAATTCGCCCTTCTTTGAGGGCAAGCCCAACGGCCAGAAAAGCTGGCGCAGCCATATCTGGCGGCACCTGGACGATGCGCGCACCGGCATGCTGCCCTTCGTGTTCGAAGAGGGCTTTGGGTTCGAGCGCTACGTGCAATACGCGTTGGATGTGCCGATGTACTTTGTCTATCGCGATGGCCAGTATATCAACGCGCTGGGCATGTCCTTCCGCGATTTCCTGCAGGGCAAACTGCCCGCGCTGCCGGGTGAAACACCTACCCTGTCCGATTGGGCCGATCACCTGACCACCGCCTTCCCCGAGGCGCGGATCAAGAAATTCATGGAGATGCGCGGCGCAGATGGTGGCCCGTGGCGGCGTCTGTGTGCGCTGCCTGCCTTCTGGGTTGGCCTGACCTATGATCAGGGCGCGCTGGATGCGGCCTGGGATCTGGTCAAGGGCTGGGATGCTGAAACGCGCGAGGAACTGCGCGTTCAGGCAGCCGTCAATGGCCTGCAGGCGCGGGTTGGCGACATCAACATGCATGATCTTGCCCGCGAAGTGGTTGCGATCTCGGAAAGTGGTCTCAAGGCCCGGGCCTATCCCGGCGCAGGCGGTCTGGTTCCCGATGAGACGCATTTCCTGAACGCGCTGAAGGAAAGCCTCGATACCGGCAAGGTTCCGGCGGATGAGTTGCTGGAACACTACAATGGTGACTGGAACGGCGATCTGACCCGAATTTATCCCGAATACAGCTATTGACCCACCGGGTCCCGCTTGCATTCGCGGGGCGGGGCCGATAGCAGGTTGGCGACCAAATTCAGAGGGCGTCATGGACGATCTTAAGGCAAAATATCTGGGGCAGATCGCCGAGGCGGGCGATGAGAACGCGCTTGAGGCGATCCGCGTCGCCGCCGTGGGCAAAAAAGGTGAAGTTGCGCTGAAGATGCGCGAGCTGGGCAAGATGACCCCCGAGGAACGTCAGGTCGCAGGCCCCGCGCTGAACGCCCTGAAGGATGAGATCAACTCGGCCCTAGCCGCCAAGAAAGCCGGTCTTGCCGATGCCGCGCTGGACGAACGTCTACGGACCGAATGGCTGGACGTTACCCTGCCGACCCGCGCGCGCCGCCAAGGCTCGATCCACCCGGTCAGCCAGGCGACCGAGGAGCTGACCGCGATCTTTGCCGAACTGGGTTTCTCGGTGGCCGAAGGGCCGCGGATTGAGACCGATTGGCACAATTTCGACGCGCTAAACATCCCCGGCCACCACCCCGCGCGGGCCGAGATGGACACGTTCTATATGCACCGTGCCGAGGGCGACGAGCGCCCGCCGCATGTGCTGCGCACCCATACTTCGCCGGTCCAGATCCGCTCAATGGAGCTGCAGGGTGCGCCGATCCGCATCATTTGTCCGGGCGGCGTTTATCGCGCTGACTATGATCAGACCCACACGCCGATGTTCCATCAGGTCGAAGGTCTTGCCATCGACAAGGACATCTCGATGGCGAACCTGAAATGGGTTCTGGAAGAGTTCGTGAAAGCGTTCTTCGAGGTCGACGATGTCGAACTTCGTTTCCGCGCCTCGCACTTCCCCTTTACCGAACCGTCGGCAGAGGTCGATATCCGCTGTTCCTGGGATAACGGTCAGCTCAAGATCGGCGAGGGCGACGACTGGATGGAGATTCTGGGCTCGGGCATGGTCCACCCCAAGGTGATCGCCGCCGGTGGAATTGATCCGGACGTCTATCAGGGCTTTGCGTTCGGGATTGGGATCGACCGTCTGGCGATGTTGAAATACGGCATTCCGGATTTGCGGGCGTTCTTTGATAGCGATCTTCGGTGGTTGCGGCACTACGGGTTTGCAGCGCTGGATATGCCGAACCTGCATGGTGGTTTGTCTCGGTGATTGAAACAGGCTCGGCAGGTTTTGTCATCGACCAAGCCGTCGCGTTTTTTGGCATAGCTGTTGCCGCGGTTTCCTATCTGCTCAAGCAATGGTGGGAAGAGGCAAAACGTATCTCCTTGCGTAGAGAAGACGTGTATCTTCGCTTTGGTGAAAAAATAGGGCGATTAGAGGCTGCACTCACCCTGGGAGATGACGAGCAAATTCAGGCTTCATTCTCAGATTTATCGTCGATGGTTCTTGAGTTTCAGATATTCGCTTCCGCCATAGTAAACAAAAGTGCAGGCCTCTATATGGGTAACGCGGCGGCTTTGATTGCCGGAGCGGCCAGCGCACCGGACGGTGAGCCGATCTCCATCGCCGCACTTTCCGAAAGCCGGACAAGACTCATAGAAGTCATGCACCATGATGTGACTTGGCTAGGTAAACCGCGACCATTTAAGCGCCGGAAAGTGCGAGAAGACTAAAACGGTCGGGAGATCTCGTTTGAAAATCCGGCGCGGAGCAAAGGCCGATAGGCCGCCGCGCTATCGCCAGACCGCCCACACGGGCTGGCGATTTGTCTCCGTCAGTGCAGCGCTCGAACAGCGCACGGATTTGGCCAGCATAAACTTCCCTCCACAGCCCAAGGATCGCCACCCCGCGGTCTGGCGATAGCGCGGCTTGTTTCAGCCTCCCACGGGGTTGTGACGTGACTTCGTGCACGGGGCGGGTAGGCTCCGAGTTATGTTTCGGATTCTGACCTGCCTGTTTCTTCTTCTCCCGCTCCAAGCTGCAGCAAATGGTTGCCATGGCGACGCGGCCTGCCCGCTCGGTGACCGCTCATACCATGTGCTGGAACCGGACGGCTGGGACGGCGAAAGCCCTCTGCCGGTATTGCTGCACTTCCACGGCTGGGCGCGGCAGGGGGATGTGGTGGTCAACCACGAAAGGATCGCAGGGGCCACCAAACTGCGCGGCGTGCTGCTGGTGGCCCCGAACGGGCGCGGCAAAAGCTGGGATTTCTGGACGTCCGACACTGATGACGTCCCCTTTGCGGATCGGGTGCTAGAGGATGTCGCGGCGCGCTATCCCATCGACCCGGATCGCATCTATGTCTCGGGCTATTCCTATGGCGGCGCGATGGCGTGGCGCTATGTCTGTCAGTCCGGCGATGACGTTGCGGCCCTGCTGGCTGTCGCTGGCAGCATTCGCCAGACCGAGGACTGCCCGCAGGCCCCGCGTCAGGTGCGCCATGTGCATGGGCTGGACGACACGGTGATGGATTTCCCCGTGGGTCCGGGCGGGGACACGACCTATCCGGTGGCGTTGTGGAAAGCGAAGTTCGACTGCAACGGTGCAACCCCGCGTGGCGATTGGAGCGTGAAGCCTTTCCTGACCCTCAGCCGTGTGGAATGGACCGATTGCGCGCAGGGGCAGGTTACGTTGGACACGCATCCGGGCGGGCATTTCATCCCGCATGGCTGGATCGGCTGGCAGTTGGATGAGCTGGCCGGGCGCACACCAGCCTATCCCTGACCCGTTTGACAGCCCCCTACATCCGGGGTCATCTGCGCAGGCCATCTGACCAAGGAGCCTTGCCCGATGAAACCCCTGCTGGTGACCGCCGCGATCCTGACCGCAACCTCTGCCCTGGCGCGCGACGCCTATCCGCCTGTTGATGTGTTGGTGCAAACGGACAAGTCGGTGATCGGAGAGCCGCTGGAATACCCGGAGGGCTCACCGCAGATCACCATGGCCATCATTACCATGCAGCCGGGTCAAGTGACCGGTAGTCACCGACATAATGCTCCGCTGGTGGCCTATGTGCTGGAAGGGGAAATCACTGTCGATTACGGCGCGGCGGGGACAAAGACCTACAAAACCGGTGATGCCTTTGTCGAAGCGTTCCGATCCCCGCATGTTGGGGAGAATACGGGCGAAAGCATCGCGCGGATTTTGGCGGTGTTTGCCGGATCGGATAGCGTCGCCAACACAGTTGCCGAACAGTAGGTGATCATGTGGCACACGGCCTCTTTCCCCTTGTCTGAATATCCGTTACACGCGGGCTGACCCAAGATTATGCGGAATACGACCGATGAAATTCACCCTTTCCTGGCTCAAGGATCACCTGGACACTGACGCGTCGGTCGATGAGATCGCCGAAACGCTGACCGATCTGGGGCTCGAAGTCGAAGAGATCGTCAATCCGGCGGACCGATTGGCGGGCTTTACGCTGGGAAAAGTGACCCATGCCGAACAGCACCCTGATGCCGACAAGCTGCGGGTCTGTACGGTTGCGACGGATGAGGGAGATCTGCAGATCATCTGCGGCGCGCCCAATGCGCGCGAAGGTATCACTGTCGTGGTATGCAAACCGGGCATGTATATTCCGGGCCTGGACATCACCATCAGCGTCGGCAAGATCCGCGGTGTCGAGAGCTTTGGCATGATGGCCTCGGAGCGCGAGCTGGAGCTGTCGGAAGAGCATGACGGCATCATCGAGCTGCCCTCGGGTGAGGTCGGCGATCAGTTCGTTGACTGGCTGGCCGAGAATGATCCCGCAAAGGTCGATCCGATGATCGAGATTGCGATCACCCCGAACCGCCCCGATGCGTTGGGCGTCGCCGGGATCGCGCGCGATCTGGCGGCACGCGGGGTCGGCACGCTGAAAGAGCGCGACTATGTGCCGGTGCCGGGCGATTTCGTCAGCCCGATCAAGGTGACGATTGATGATGACACGCTGGACGGAGCACCGCATTTCACCGGACGTCTGATCAAAGATGTCAAGAACGGCCCCAGCCCGCAGTGGCTGCAGGATCAGTTGAAGGCGATCGGTCTGCGTCCGATCTCGGCCTTGGTGGATATCACCAACTATATGACCTTCGACCAAAACCGTCCGCTGCATGTCTTTGATGCGGACAAGGTTCAGGGCAACCTGCGCGTACATAGGGCCAAGGGCGGCGAAAAGCTGGTGGCGTTGGACGAAAAGGAATACACGCTGCAACCGGGCATGATGGTGATTTCGGACGACAACGGCCCGGAATCCATTGCAGGAATCATGGGCGGCGAAGAAACCGGCTGTACCGAGGATACCGTGAACGTCTTCCTCGAAAGCGCGTTCTGGGATCATGTGCAAATTGCACTGACAGGCCGGGCGTTGAAAATCAACTCGGATGCGCGGTACCGATTCGAGCGCGGCGTCGACCCGGAATACACGCTGGAAGGATTGGAACATGCAACGCAGATGATCCTGGATATCTGCGGTGGCGAGGTCTCTAAAGTAGTTGAGGCAGGCAAAGCACCAAACCATGCGCGATCCTACAAGTTGGACTCGGCCCGGGTGCAATCGCTGGTCGGGATGGTCATTCCCGAAAGCGAGCAGCGCCAGACCCTGACCCGTCTGGGTTTCCGCCTTGAAGGCGAGATGGCCCATGTCCCCAGCTGGCGCCCCGATGTCATGGGCGAGGCTGATCTGGTGGAAGAGGTCGCACGAATTGCCTCCCTGACCAAGCTTCAGGGCAAGCCGCTGCCGAGGGTCACTGATGGCATTCCGAAACCGGTTATGACTCCCACTCAGCGCCGCCAGTCGATGGCGCGCCGCACCTGTGCCGCATTGGGTTATAACGAATGCGTCAGCTATACATTCATTGATCAGACTTCCGCGGCGCTGTTTGGCGGTGGCGATGAAGCGACGCAACTGGAAAACCCGATTTCGTCCGAGATGAGCCATATGCGCCCCGATCTGCTGCCGGGGCTGTTGCAAGCGGCGGCCCGCAATCAGGCGCGCGGCTATACGGATGTGGCGCTGTTTGAAGTTGGCCCAGTTTTTCACGACGGCGAGCCAGGCGATCAGAAAATCCAGATTACCGGCCTGCTGGTCGGTCGCGACGGCCCCAAGGATGTGCATAGCGCCACACGCCCGGCGGATGTGTTCGACGCCAAGGCAGATGCCGAGGCCGTTTTGGCCGCCATCGGCGCACCCGCCAAGGTTCAGATCCTACGCGAGGGCGACGCCTGGTGGCATCCGGGCCGACACGGCAAAATTTGTCTGGGTCCGAAAAAGGTACTGGGCGTTTTCGGCGAGTTGCATCCGCGTGTGTTGCAGGCGATGGACATCAAGGGCCCGGCGGTGGCTTTCACTATCTGGCCGGATGAGGTGCCTCTTCCGCGTAAATCCGGGGCGACCCGCGCGGCGCTGGAGCTGCGCGATCTGCAGGCGGTCGAGCGTGACTTTGCCTTTGTCGTCGACGAAAGCGTCGAGGCACTGACGCTGGTGAATGCCGCTGCCGGTGCCGACAAGGCGCTGATCGAAGATGTGCGCGTCTTTGATGAGTTTATTGGCGGCAGCCTGGGTGAGGGCAAGAAATCTCTGGCCATCACCGTTCGGCTGCAGCCGACAGATGCGACGCTGAAGGAAAAAGATATCGAAGCGGTGGCTGAAAAGATCATCGCCAAGGTGTCCAAGGCAACAGGCGGCGTTCTGCGCGGCTAACGCCATCGTAATCCAAATGCAAAGCGCGCCCTTCGGCGCGCTTTTCTCGTTTCTCAGACGCCTGTGTTGCCGTGCTGCAACGTCCCTGCGTCCTGAAAATCCAGGGGTTGAGTGGAATCACCCCCTGGCCGTAAGTCCAGCCCCCTGATGCAATCACAATCCGGAGTCGGCCCAATGCCAGATCCCAGCCTCGCAAAAGCAATGCCCAAACCCTGATTGCCCGCCAACTGACCGGCGGGCCTGTTTCCCGTTGGAGAGTTGTCATGAAACGCCAAGACATCTCGATGATCCGGCAGATTCTGCCGGAAGAGATGCCATTCTACTATTATACCGACCGGCAAAGCCCCTGGTTGCTGTGCCAGTCGATGGAGGCCGAAATGTCGGTTTCGGATTTAAAGCAATCGGGGCTGTCCCGTTTGCTGGCGCGTCCTTTGCTGAAACCCATGATCGCGCGGTGCGGCGGGGTTTTGCGGCGGCACGATGTGCTGGCCGTGGCCCATGCGGATCGCGCCGTGCGTCTGGCGGGGCTAAGCCCTGCGGCGTTCCATGGTTTAGAAGCGGTCTATCAGTCCGAATGGCTGGATTTCTGCCTGAGCTTTGAGCGCTGGTCTGGTGAACAAACCACGCGCAAGGCGCATAACCTTGTGGTGCAGTTGGGCTTCCCGACCGAGCATGCCGAGCTGTTGTGGAAATTCGAACAACGCGCGGCGGTGGGTGCGTTCCAAAGCTCTTGGCACCCGGTACGCACGCATGGCCGTCCGACTCTGGCCTGGTGCCGCTTGGATATAGATTTAACAAGTGGCTATTGTCTGATTGAAGAAATTCAGTCCGACTGGTTGCGCTTTGTCGGCCATGCCCGGCGTCGACTGCAATGTCGGGCGCCCCGGTCGCGTGAGTTGCGTTTGACGCGTGAATACGAGCAGGCGCTGCAGCAGAAATACGCGAAAATATGGGCCGAGGTCATGATGTTGGCAGTGTTGGTGCTGCTGCGCGACGAATTCGCCATTCGCGAAGTATGGATGCACCAGCCAGAACCGGGCGCGCAGCTGAAAGGGATCACCTGGGGACGGTTGCCGCCTCGGTCGATCTATACCCGTTTGCCCCGCAGTTTCGGGTTCGAGCCAACATCCGAGATGCCGGGGTTTCTGGGAAGCAAGCAGCGCAGCGCGGCCCGTAAGGCAGTTCCCAACGGGCAGCCGGTGTTTTGGCGGCTGGCTTTCTGAGCCCCCCCTTGGGTCAGGTCCATTTTGTCTTTAGGGTCGCCAATAAAATCAAAGGAGAAATCAATGGGCCTGAACGTCTACCTGTCCGGAGAGATACACACCGACTGGCGCGAGCTGATCATTGACGGGGCGAAAGGGTTGGACATTTCGTTCAACAGCCCTGTCACGGTTCACGAAGCCAGCGACGATTGCGGCGTTGCAATTTTGGGGTCCGAGCCAAACAAGTATTGGCATGACCACAAGGGTGCGATGGTCAATGCGATCCGAACCCGCAAGGGCATTTCAGACGCGGATGTCGTGGTCGTCCGCTTTGGCGATCAATACAAGCAATGGAACGCAGCCTTTGACGCGGGATATGCGGCGGCTTTGGGCAAGTCGATCATCGTAGTGCACGGGCCAGATCATCAGCACGCGTTGAAAGAGGTTGATGCAGCCGCCCTGGCTGTTGCTGAACATCCCTCGCAGGTGGTGGATGTGCTGCGGTATGTTCTGACGGGTAAGCTTCCAAGCTAAATGGATGGGGTGAGGTATTACCTCACCCCACACGTGTTAACCTGGGGAAGGAATCTGCAGCCCGCGCTGAACGGCGGGACGCGCAAGAAACCGATCAAGATAAGGTTGGAGATTTGCGTACTCATCCCAGCCAACAATGTCTCGGGCACCATAAAAATCCAACCCGCGCAGCCAGGGGACGATTGCAATGTCGGCGATCGAGTAATCCCCGGCGATCCATTCCTGGCCATCAAGTTGATTGTTCACGACATTCAACAGCCGCTTTGCCTCGTTGAGATAACGCTCACGGGGGCGCGGATCTTCGATCTCTTTCCCGGCGAATTTGTGGAAAAAGCCAAGTTGCCCAAGCATGGGACCAATTCCACCCATCTGGAACATGAGCCATTGGGTAATGCGATGTCTGTCGCTTTGTGTCTGGCCCATGAATTTCCCTGACTTCTCGGCCAGATACAACAGGATCGCACCGCTTTCGAACAGGCCCAGGGGATGTCCATCAGGACCGTTCGGGTCAATGATTGCAGGGATTTTGTTGTTGGGGTTCAGCGACAGGAACTCGGAGCTTTTGACATCCGCATCCGCAAGCGTGACCAGATGCGCCTCGTAGGGCAGGCCGGTTTCCTCAAGCATGATCGAGGCTTTGACGCCATTAGGCGTCGGATAAGAATAGAGCTGAATGACCGAAGGGTCTTTGGCAGGCCATTTGTCTGTAATGGAATAAGACGCAAAATGTGTCATGGGGTCTCCTGAATAAGCCGATTGGGGAAAAATAGTCACGATTTCCCATAAAAACATACATTTTATAGTGCAATTAGCGCACAGTTGCCGTGCGTTTAGGCGCATGAAAATGACAACAGGGAAAGAGGGAAGTTATGTTCCAGGAGTTCAAGACATTCATTGCCAAAGGCAATGTCATGGATATGGCGGTGGGTATCATCATTGGAGCCGCATTTACCGCAATTGTTACGTCGCTTGTTGGCGATCTGATCAATCCATTGATTGGCCTGTTTACGGGTGGGGTTGATTTCACCAACAACTACTCCGTTCTGGCCGGTGATGTCGCCGAAGGGGCGAGCCTGGAAGCGGCGCGGGAAACCGGTGCTTCTGTTTTTGCATATGGTGCGTTCATCATGGCGATCATCAACTTTCTGATCATCGCCTGGGTGGTTTTCATGCTGGTCAAAATGGTGAACCGGGTCAAAGAGGCGGCAGAAGAGGAAGCACCGGCGGAAGAAGAAGCGCCAGCCGGACCAAGCGAGCTGGACATCCTGATGGAAATCCGCGACGCACTGAAAAAGTGACTCCTGCAGTTACGGCAGAAGAGGAGCCCACCAGATAGGTGGGATTCAATTAACGATCTGAAAGCAGAAGGAAACCCGAATTGGAGCAGACGATGGAAATGGCAAATCAAGCCATGGATATGGCAAACGGCTATGTGCCAATCTTGATGAGTGCGGGCAAGGCTCTGATTGTTCTGATATTGGGCTGGATTGCGGCAGGTATGATCGCTGGGGTTGTTCGCCGCCGTATCAACAAAACGCCCCATATTGATCCGACGCTGGGCAATTTTGCCGCCAGCATGATCAAATGGGCCATTCTGGCCATGGTAATTGTGGCTGTTCTGGGCATCTTCGGGATCGAAGCAACCAGTATCGTTGCCATTTTGGGCGCTGCTTCGCTGGCCATTGGCCTGGCGCTGCAGGGTACACTTAGTGATCTGGCAGCAGGCGTGATGTTGGTTGTCTTCCGGCCGTATAAGCTTGGCCAATATGTCGACATCGGCGGAACAGCCGGAACTGTCAAAGATCTGAATCTGTTCACGACCGAACTCGTGACCCCCGACAATGTGCAGATCATTGTACCCAATGGCCAGGCTTGGGGGTCAGTTATCACCAACTACTCGGCACACGAGACGCGTCGTGTAGATTTGGTGTTTGGTATCGACTATGGCGATAGCGCGGATGAGGCGATGAAAATCATTCTGGACCTCGCAATGGCTGATGGGCGCATCCACGGCGATCCCGAGCCCTGGGTGCGGGTCACAAATCTGGGGGACAGCTCGGTCGATCTGACGGCGCGCTTGTGGTGTGCCGCTGTCGATTATTGGGATGTCAAATTTGAAATGACCAAAGCAGTCAAAGAAGCGTTTGATGCAAAAGGCGTTTCGATTCCATACCCGCATTCGGTCGAGATCCAGAAACAGGGATGATGCTCCCGCCCGTCGCTCGGGCATTGAAATACCCTCCTCCGGTTAGGCCCGGCGCCGCGCTATTCGCGCGGCGTCGTTGTTTTTGGTGCCCCGTTCAACGCTGTGAACAGGTCACGCCGCTTCGAAAAGGCGGCGCTATGCCCAACGCTGCAAACGCCCTCGGGAGAGGGCGCTTCAGGGGCTGGAGGCTTTCGTCAGGATTTGATGACGACGTTGGGGGATACCACGTCAATCCCAAGCGCTTTGCCAACCGCATAATAGGTGAGTTGGCCGGCGTGAACGTTCAAGCCAGCCAGCAGGTGCGGATCATCCTGACAGGCCTGTTTCCATCCTTTATCCGCCAGTGCTAGCATGAACGGCATTGTGGCGTTGCCCAGTGCTATTGTTGATGTTCTTGCAACCGCGCCGGGCATGTTGGCCACGCAGTAATGCATGACGCCGTCAACTTCATAGATCGGGTCCGCATGGGTTGTGGCCTTTGAGGTTTCAAAACAGCCGCCCTGGTCGATGGCAACATCCACAAGAACCGCGCCGGGTTTCATGGTGGACAGCTGCGCGCGCGTCACCAGTTTCGGCGCTGCAGCACCCGGAATCAGCACAGCGCCAATCACCATGTCGGCTGTCTGGATCAACTCCGCGGTCGCACCTGCAGTTGAATACTGGTTCTTGAACTGACCGCCGAACACGTCGTCCAGATAACGCAGCCGGGGCAGAGACCGGTCCAGTACCGTCACATCCGCGCCCATACCTGCAGCGATCTTGGCGGCATGGGTACCGACGACGCCCCCACCGATAACCACAACTTTTGCTGGACCAACGCCGGGGACGCCACCCATCAGCACTCCGCGGCCGCCATTCGCCTTTTGCAGCGTCCAGGATCCGACCTGTGGTGCCAGACGGCCCGCAACCTCGGACATGGGTGCAAGCAGGGGCAGACCTCCATTTGCATCGGTCACTGTCTCATAGGCGATAGCCGTACAGCCCGATTCCAGCAGGTCATGGGTCTGATCCGGATCCGGGGCCAGATGCAGGTAGGTGAACAAAAGCTGCCCTTCACGCAGCATCTTGCGTTCGCCCGCCTGGGGTTCTTTGACTTTGACAATCATCTCTGCGGTGGCAAAAACTTCTTCTGCACTGTCCACGATGCGGGCACCTGCGGCGACGTAATCATCGTTGTCAAACCCGGCGCCAATGCCAGCTCCGTTTTCGATTATCACGTCATGGCCACGAGACACCGCCTCTTGTGCGGCGTTGGGCGTCATGCCGACACGGAATTCCTGCGGCTTGATTTCTTTGGGGCAACCGATTTTCATTAGGTCTCTCCGTTCCTAAACTGCCTAAATAATGGGCGGTTTCGGGTGCAATTTCTGTGAAACTCTGCCCGCATTCCGGCTTTTCTTCGGGAAAATCTTCGCTACAATGGGTAAAACCCGCAAAGGAATTGCGTGGATGAGCCTTGATACGACAGATAGAAAGATTTTGGCTGCCTTGCAGCGGAATGGTCGTATGTCGAATGCTGAATTGTCCGAGCAGGTGAATTTGTCGCCTTCGGCCTGCCATAGGCGGGTACAGAGGCTTGAGGCCGATGGCTATATCCGCAACTACGTTGCCTTGTTGGACGCGCGCAAGATGAATGTGCCAACAACGGTGTTTGTCGAGATCACCTTGCAGGGCCAGGCCGAGGAAGTACTGGAGGCCTTCGAAAAAGCTGTTGCGCGGATCCCGGATGTTTTGGAATGCCACCTGATGGCAGGAACTGCGGATTACATCCTGAAGGTCGTTGCCGAAAACACCGAGGATTTCGCCCGCATCCATCGCCAATATCTGTCTCGACTTCCAGGCGTGGCGCAGATGCAAAGTTCATTCGCGCTTCGGACTGTGTTCAAGACGACGGCGTTGCCGGTTTAACCTAGGCTGGGCCGGGATAGGTGAAAATCACCAGATGCGCCGCGTTAAAGGCGAAATGCATCAGAACCGGAACCCAAAGCCGTCCTGTCGCGTAATATCCCAGGCTACATGCCGCGCCAAGAAGGGCTGCAAAGACAACCAATGCAGGTCCACCTGCAAAATGTGCAAGCCCGAAAAGCAGGCTGGTCGCAGCAATCCCCGCAGCAGCCCCCAGGCGTTCGGAAAGTGCTGATTGCAGATAGCCACGGAAAAAGGCCTCTTCCGTGAGGCAGGTCAGAAACAGGTTGGAAAGTGCAAAGATCATCCACCAATGGGGAAGGGTGAACTCTGGCCGGATGGCACCGACTGAGAGGCCCAGTAGAAACAGGGCCGGCAATGCGACCAGCCCGACCGCCAGCGGCGATTTGCGTATATACGCTACTCCATCATTCATGCGTGGCCAGGCCAGAAGGACGGCGAACAGGATCAGAGGCTTGTCCAGGTTCAGGTACATCGTGAAATCGGTGCTGCCCGGACCGGCATGAACCCGGTCCAGTACCAGTAGGTTATGAAAGCCCGGAACCAGATGTGCGCCCATGGCCAGGCACCACAGGATCAAGGCGATATGTCCAACAAAGGAAAACGCACCGTTCAAACCGCGTAGCATCAACGCTCCGGTAAGACCTGCTGACGCAATAGCTGCGGCAAAGGGCGTGACCAGACCCAAGGTCAGAGCAATCAGGCCAAAACAGGTCAGCAGAACGAACCCCAAAGACCATTTCCCTGAAACAGCGCATATCTGCGCGGCGATCAGGATAAACCAGGGCCAAACAACCGGCAGAACAGATATGAAATGCGCCACGGCCCCTCTCTGAAATGACCTGTGCTTTGATGCCCTCAGAACACTCGGGCTGGCAAGTCATGTTAACAGGCTTCATACAAGCTGAAGTAGGGGTGGCTCTGGCGATTGAATGATCCAGCCGAGCGGAAATGCCAAGTTTCCGAATTCCTGGGGCAGTGATCTTGCTGACCCCGGCAGATAAGCTTAGAAAAAGGCTTTCATCTACCTCTGTGATGACATCAGGCGGTTACACGCGCCTGATAGGGTCCTGACCCGTTAATTGATAAGGAGCAGACCTTGACCGACGAATTTAACCATGCACCAAAAGACTGGCTCGAAGCCGAGTTGGAAGACGCGCTGGACGAAGATTTTGAGATCGAATTCAGCGAGCCCATGCTGTCGGTGGAAGTGCGGAAGATCTACAAGGATCAGCATCCCGACATGCTGGATCGCAAGGTCTATTTCCGTAACTTGCTGCGACTTCAGGCTGAACTGATCAAGGTGCAGGACTGGGTGCAACATACCGGTGCCAAGGTCTGTATCCTGTTTGAAGGCCGGGACAGTGCTGGCAAGGGTGGGGTGATTAAGCGGATTACGCAGCGCCTGAATCCGCGTGTTGCCCGGGTGGTTGCTCTGCCGGCGCCCAGTCGTCGTGAGCAGAGCCAGTGGTATTTCCAGCGTTACGTCCCGCATCTGCCCGCCGCCGGTGAAATCGTTCTGTTCGATCGGTCCTGGTATAACCGTGCCGGGGTCGAAAGGGTGATGGGGTTTGCCAGCAAAGATCAGGTTGATCAGTTCTTTCAGGACGTTCCCGAATTCGAACGGATGTTGGTTCGATCCGGGATCATCTTGCTGAAATACTGGTTCTCGATCACGGATGAGGAACAGCAGCTGCGATTCCTTATGCGGATTCACGATCCTATGAAACAGTGGAAACTGTCCCCCATGGATCTGGAATCCCGTATCCGCTGGGAGGCCTATACCAAAGCCAAAGAGGACATGCTGTTCCGTACCAACATCCGAGAGGCGCCCTGGTACATCGTCGAAGGCAACGACAAAAAGCGTGAGCGCCTGAACTGTATTGAGCATCTTCTGACCAAGATCCCCTATACGGATGTACCGCAGGAAAAAGTTGATCTCCCGGATCGCAAATATAATCCGGAATACGAACGGCGTGTTTTGCCGGACGAGCTGTACGTGCCCAAGATTTACTGATCACGAAAAACGCCCCCGGATTCCGGGGGCGTGGCTTTAGTTTTCGCTTGTCCGGCCTTCAGAACACAAAGTCGTCTCTGGCCAGGTCCGATAACAAGGTATCTTCTAGTGTCAGGGTGTGGCCGTTACCGGCATCGATGATGACGTCATTTCCGGATTGCGAAATGTGGTTCTTCATCAGATCGTTATACCCAACGATAGACTTGGCCTGCCGGAGGTTGACGATATCCTCGTCGGTGAAATCCGTCACAGTATCCGCGCCCTTGGTGAAGTAGAATTGATCCACTCCGGTGCCACCGGTCATGACATCTGCTCCATTGCCACCAAGCAATTTATCGTTGCCAGCGCCACCGATAAGAATGTCGTTGTCCTGCCCGCCTTTAAGCACATCGGTTCCGGCGCCGCCGTCCAGCTGGTCAATGCCATAGCCGCCTTTCAGAAGGTCTTTGCCATCACCCCCATTCAGGTCGTCATTATCAGCTCCGCCAACCAGAGTGTCATTTCCGCCTTCGCCGTTCAGGGTGTCGTCGCCGGAGCGGCCAAGCAGCTTATCTCGGCCGCCGCCACCAACCAGGGTATCATCACCGCCGCGCCCATCCAAAAGGCCAGACTGTCCGGATTTCAAAACGAACCAGTCATCCGCAGCAGTGCCGATCTTGCCAGCCCTGACGTCCAACTGCCCCGAGGGCGGTGGAGGTGTGGAACCACCGGAACCACCCGAACTGCTGGTATCAAGCTGCAAAGGCGCAGAGGTCCGTGCAAAGTTCTGGGTCACCATGATGGCGTTCCAGCCGTCATAGTTTCCGACCTCAATCCCAATTCCGATAACGGTCACGTTGGCGTCCAGAATATTCGCGCGATGGCCGGAACTGTTCATCAGGCTGTTGTGCAGATCCTGAACGTCATCCGACAGCCCCGGCGCACCGCGGACACTCTGCCATGCGATGTTTTCAGTCGCGCGCCAGCTTCCGGAGAATTCGAAGCCCGCATCTTCCATTCTGTCCGATGGTCGCGAACCTCCGGCGCCGGTATGGCTGAACTTATCGACGTTCAGCATCCACTCGCTGTGATCTTCCGCCGCTGCGTTCAGCCGAAGCTCAAGCTTGACCGGTTGTAAGCCCGCCTTTGCCCGCTCTGCATTGATCAATGCGAGCATCTGCCGCTCTAGATCGCTGGCCGTTGACATGATTCTGCCTCCAATAGATTGCGTTATTTTGGCGGGACATTAGTGGCGAGAACTTGGCGACGAGAAGACACAATCGTGCCGCTCGCGGTTGGTGGGCAGATCGCCACCGGAAGTTGAATCTGAGTTCGCGATTTATCGCGCATTGACGCGGGGTTGCGTCAGCCAGTCGCGAAAAAGCGCGCAACGTCACCCTGAAAACGACAAACCCCCGGGCGATGCCTCGGGGGTCGTCAAATAGTGTCATCCAAAACTGGACGAGGAAGGTGCTTAGAGCAAACCTTCGCGCTGTGCTTTCTTACGTGCCAGTTTACGGGCACGGCGGATCGCTTCAGCTTTCTCGCGCGCTTTTTTCTCGGACGGTTTCTCGAAATGTTGCTTAAGCTTCATTTCGCGGAACACGCCTTCGCGCTGCAGCTTTTTCTTCAGGGCACGAAGCGCCTGATCGACGTTATTGTCGCGAACACTAACCTGCATGTGGTTGTCACCACCTTTCTAGATAGAGTTGCAAGGAAATTGCAGGAATTGGCCGTATAGCAAAGCGCCTCTATCTTGTCTAGTACTGGTCCTGATAACCGGAGAACCGCCATGACCACCACCTATGAAGACGCCAAGCAGCAGCTTTTGGATGCGATGCTGACACATGTTCCCTTCGATGGCTGGTCGGAAACCAGCTTTCGCGCGGCGATTGAAGAATGTGGAATGGATGACGTTCTGGTGCGGGCGATTTGTCCGCGTGGTGCCGTTGACCTGGCGTTGGCATTTCATGCGCGCGGGGACGCAGTGATGGCAGATCGCCTTAAAACTGAGGATTTGGGCGATATCAAATTCCGTGACCGGATCGCTGCTGCCGTCCGCTTCCGGCTACAGGCCGTGCCGGATAAGGAACTCGTGCGCCGGGGTATGACCATGTTTTCGCTGCCAAGCCACGCGGCTGATGGCGCAAGGGCAGTATGGCAAACCTGTGATCTGATCTGGGACACGTTGGGAGACACGTCGGACGACGTGAACTGGTACACCAAGCGGGCGACATTGTCGGGAGTCTATTCCTCGACCCTGTTGTTCTGGTTGGGGGACGATTCGCCCGGGAATCAGAAAACGTGGGAGTTTCTGGACCGTCGTATCGACAATGTCATGCAGTTCGAAAAGCTTAAGGGGCAGGTGAGGGACAATCCTCTGTTCAGACCGTTTCTTGCTGTTCCGAATTGGTTGGCCGGGCAGGTTAAAGCTCCGGCTAAAACCCACGGCACGCTTCCCGGATTCTTGACACCGCGCAAGTAGTCCTCTTGCTACTGGGCCTTGACGTTTCAGCCTGCTAGGCATTGGCCAAAGGAGATCTACCCATGACTCAGATGATGCGCGCCGTTGAAATCACCGAACCCGGCGGTCCGGATGTTCTGCAACTGACAGAACGCCCGATGCCCCAAGCTTTGGCCGGTCAAGTGATCCTCAAAGTCGCCTATGCGGGGGTGAACCGCCCGGACGCTCTGCAGCGCGCCGGTGCCTATAATCCACCTCCGGGTGCCAATGATCTGCCGGGTCTTGAGGCCGCGGGTGAGGTCGTGGCCGTCGGGGCGGGGGTGGAAGACCTATCCGTTGGCGATCAGGTCTGTGCTTTGCTGCCGGGCGGCGGCTATGCCGAATATGTGGCCACACCTGCGGCGCATTGTTTGCCGGTGCCTGCGGGGATGGGCCTGAAAGAGGCCGCCTGCCTGCCCGAGACCTTTTTCACGGTCTGGTCCAATGTCTTTATGCGCGGCAGCCTGAAGGCCGGTGAGCGGTTTCTGGTGCATGGTGGTTCCAGTGGTATCGGCACAACGGCGATTCAGCTGGCGAACGCCTTTGGAGCGCGGGTTTTTGCCACTGCAGGCTCGGCTGAAAAATGTGAGGCCTGTGAAAAGCTGGGTGCCGAACAGGCGATCAACTACCGTGACGCGGATTTCGTAGCCGCGATGCGGGCCGAGGGCGGGGCGAACCTGATACTGGACATGGTGGGCGGCGACTATATCCTACGCAACGTCAAGGCGCTGGCCGAGGATGGGCGGCTGGTGCAGATAGCCTTCCTTCAGGGGCCCGTGGTCGAGCTGAATTTTGCGCTTATGATGGTCAAACGCCTGACCTTGACTGGCAGTACCCTGCGCCCGCAAAGCGATCTGGCCAAGGCAAAAATCGCTTCGGATCTGCACGAAGCGGTCTGGCCTTTGCTCGAGGCGGGAAAAGTTGCCCCTGTCATGGATAGTGAGTTTGATCTGCCTGATGCGGCGGCGGCCCATGCCCGGATGGAAAGCTCTGGCCATATTGGCAAGATTGTTCTGAAAGTTGCGGGATAAAGCTATGTTTCAGGCCACAGCACGCCGATAGAGATGCCAGGTGGCGTGGCCCAGTACCGGCATCACGACGATCAGGCCCAGCAACATCGGGATCGCTCCGATGACCAGCAGCGCGGCAACGATGAATCCCCAGCTCAGGATGACGCCCGGATTGTGACGCAACACCCGTACGGATGTCACCACGGCGACCGGAACGCCCACTTTGCGGTCCAGCAGCAACGGAAAGCTGACGACGCTGATTGCCAGGGCGACGAGGGCAAACAGAAACCCAACAGCGTTCCCGAACAAGATCATGGTCCATCCAGCGGCGGTGGTGAACACTTGGGTTAGAAAGGCACCCAGCGACGCGGGCAGGTCAGGGCCGAGTGTCTGAACATAGATGCTCTGCGCGACCATCAGCCAGACCAGAAACAGCATGACCATGTAAAACGCCAAAGCCAGAATTGCACCCAGGGAAGGGGACCGGAACACGCCAAACGCATCCAGCCATCCAGCCTCGTCACCATGTTCTCGTTTGCGGCTGATTTCGTACAGGCCAAGGGCGGCTACCGGACCCACAAGCGCAAAACCACCAACTAGCGGTGCCAGCAGTGGAACCAAGTTTGTGTTCAGCCCAATTCCGAACATCAGAAAACCTGCGATCGGATAGATGAGCACCACGAATATCGCATCGGCCCTTGTATCCAGAAAATCGCTGTATCCTGCCCTCAGGCAGGCCCAAAGATCATCCATCGTCAGCGTACGAACCACTGGCAGGTGCCGTGTATCCGCGCTGCCGATATGGCTGATGTTTTCAGCTAGGTGATCCCCGGTTGCACCTACGTTCCGTGCCGCCCAGGTGATCGGATTGCCAATCGTTTTGTCCATTGCCGTCCCCTCCTGCATTGCGATGTTGCGCAGCGGGGTCAATCCGGCGACTTGTTGCTTTTGGCCGGACCAGCCAGCAACGCCTTGGGCATAGTATAGCACAAATTTTCGCGTTTGGGTTGCGCCTCGCGTAATCGTGTCGATTGCCCTGCGTCACAGGCATGTTAGCTTGGCCTGAGGCTAGAGGAGGACAACATGCAGAAAACGGCACGAACCGTCGTCATCCATGAACACGGCGGCCCCGAGGTTCTGAAGATCGAAGATCGCCCACTTGGTGAACCCGGCCCCGGTGAGGTTCGTATTCGTCATCATGCCTGCGGGCTGAATTTCATTGATGTATATCAGCGCACTGGGCTGTATCCGCTGGATCTGCCTCAGGCTTTGGGCATGGAGGCCGCTGGCGTGATCGAAGCCGTCGGGGAAGGTGTAACGCATCTGGAACCCGGGCAGCGCGCGGCCTATGCTGCCTCTCCGCCCGGAGCCTATTGCGAGGCACGGGTCATGCCCGCCGCACAGGTGTGCCCGCTTCCGGATGGAATTTCTTTTGATGCGGCGGCCGCGATGATGCTCAAGGGGATGACAGTCGAATATCTGTTTCATCGCACCACACCGCTGAAACGCGGGGATACCGTGCTGTTTCATGCAGCTGCCGGGGGTGTTGGCTTGATTGCCTGCCAATGGGCCAAATCCGAGGGGATCACGTTGATCGGTACTGCCGGAACCGATGAAAAATGCAGTTTGGCGCAGTTCAACGGTGCCGCGCATTGCATCAATTACCGGACCGAGAACTTTGCCGAGCGCGTCGCGCAGATCACCAAAGGCAAAGGCGTAGACGCGGTGATGGATTCCATCGGGTCGGACACGTTTGACGGATCGCTCGACAGCCTGAAACCGCTTGGCATGATGATCTCGTTCGGCAATGCCTCGGGCCCGGTGCCTCTGATCGACATTGGCATTCTGGCCAAGAAAGGATCGCTCAAGATAACGCGGCCAACGCTCTTCACACATATTTCGGACCACGCGGTCTGTCAGGCCATGGCGCGGCGCCTGTTCAACAAGGTCGAAGGCGGCGAGGTCAAAATCCACATTGATCAGAGGTTCCCGCTGGATCAGGTGGCCGAGGCCCATCGCGCACTTGAGGCGCGCCATACCACAGGCAGCACTGTTCTTGAGCTGTAAATGAAAGGAACCCGGCGTTTGTGCCGGGTTCCGTCACTGTTTTCTTAGAACCGGTAGGTGGCGCGGGCCTGGATTGTGGTCGCGTCCACATCAATTCCGGTCGAATCGAAATCGTTGAATTCGTGATACAGGATTTCGCCTCCAACGCTGACATTGGGGGCGACAATCTGTTCATACCCAGCGCCGATGAACCAACCATCGTCACTGCCAAGATTGTCCGTACTCGCCTCGGCATAGCCCCCGATACCATATAGCAGCCCCACCGGAGTCACTTTGTATCCGGCGCGTGCTTTGAGGCGCCAAACGTCTTCGACCTCGACGCCGGGGGTCAGTTCAATGCTGGTCCAGTCATAGTCAAAGCCGCCACCGACAACCCAATCCCCCAGATCATAATCATATCCCAACACGATACCACCAATCGCGCCATCACCGTCGACGCCCGAAACATTGGTGTCGATATCGGCATAGCCGACCTGAAGGCCGCCGTAAAAGCCCGTCCAGTTGCCCGAGGATTGCGCCGAGGCGCCTCCGGCCGCAATAGAGGCGATAAAGGCCGCAATAAAAAATCTTCCTGTCATTCTGTTAACCTTTCTTTCGAATTGGTCTTCAGCAAACCTGTGCTGCTCATTTGTACGTGGTATTGCCAGGGCCCGGTCTGACGACCGGATCGCTGTTTTTTGGCTGTTTCCGTACCTGATTTCTGTGCCACTGCCTTGGAGCACTGGCCCGCGTTAATGGGGCTCGTTCCTGTTCGAACAATTAGGGCGAAAAATGACGGTTTCAAATGACAATCGGCGGCAGGGTGAACTGCCGCCGATCCGGTGTTTTTCTTGGGCGGATTATTGCGCCTGCAATTCCGAAGGGCTCTTGTCGGCGATATCTTTCCAGTTGGTGTCGGCGCGCTCGTTAAAGCCGGGGATGTCGCCTTCCCAGCGTTCCTGAATATCTGCGGACAGATTCAGGTACAGCTTGTTGTCGACGATTCTCCAGTAGTTCGGGTCGCCGTCAAACTTGAAGCCCATCGCGGTGCCGAATGCGCAATAGCCACCATAGGCGGGCAGGTAGGCTTCGGGGTTTTCTTCAAACGCGACTTTGTTTTCTTCCGAGGCAAAGCGGTACAAGGCTTCGTTGTGCAGCGCAGTGATGCGGTAATCGCCCTTGGTGGCTTCGCCAGCGGTGAAGTAAGCGACCGGGTCATAGCCCTGTAGCGCCAGACCGGTCGAACTTGCGTTCAGTTCGACGCCTGCAGCCAGGGTTGAGCTAGCGATGGCAACAGACAGCGCGACGCCGCCGATAAGGGATTTGATCTTGTTCATTGTTTTCACCTTTCGTGAATCGAGCTGCCGGGGGATTCCGTAATTGAGTCTGGGCAACTCTGATTGTTTTGTTCCGTGCGGTCGGTAATTGGCCGCCACGACCCCGAAGTGGGCAGCGTATTGATCACGTTCAAAACAACTAATGGTGATTGTGTGCTGGCAAACGGATCCTGTGCATTTCCGCTCAGGATCCTTGGGTGCGCGTATCAGTAAGGATTAGGGTTCTACCCGGAACCGGCGGGGTTCCAGCCAGCCGATGACCGGCTTGCGACTTGCGGCATATCCTGCAACCGAACGTTCCAGCCGATCCGCGAGAACGGGCAACCGGCTGACAGGAACCTTCGGGAACAGATGGTGTTCGCGGTGGTAGAACATCAGATAGGCCAGCCGCGCCAGCACCCCGCGCTGACTGCGCGCGGCAACGCCACTGTCATGCGTGCCCTGATGGGTTATCCAGACCGCAAACAGGGCGGCAAGGCATTGGGCTGTGCTCATCGCAGCCACGTGCAGCAGCAGGGTTTGCGATCCGCTCAGCACAGCAGCGGCGATCACGGCAAGCACCAGCCCCCAGTCGATCAGGATGCGACGACGGGCCTTGGTGTTGGCGACCCGCCAGGCCGCACGGTTGATGTCGAAGGGAAACCGGGGTCCGTATACCAAGACCTGCGCCAGGGTCATGTGCCCGCAATTCCCCTCGCAATCGCCCGGACCCATGGCGTGTTTGTGATGCAGCAGGTGGCATTGGCAGAAAGCGTGATTAGAACCCAACATAAACGCGCTGAGCACATGCATCACCAAGGAATCCTGCCGCCGCGACAGCCCGAGATTGCCATGGATCGCTTCGTGGTTCAGGCGCAGGGCGCACAGAAAGAACAGAAAGCTGGCCATAGCACCAAGTGGCCAGAGGGCAGTGCTGTAGAGCGTCAGAGACAGAAGCAGCCAGGGCAGCGGCAGCATCAGTTCCTTGATCTTGTCCCAGAGGTTCAGGGGAACCAGGTCGGCCCATTGGATGCCTTTCGGTGCGCGTTCGGTCGGGCGTTTAGGCTGGATCATGTCATGCTCCTTCTTACATCATATTCTGAGGTTTCTGTATTGAGAGAAATTTAAGGGTAAAATTTTTAGGGCGACTTGTCCCCTTGTCCCTTGGGCAGCAGCCGGGCGATGCGTCCGCCAAGTTTGACGATTGCCAGTTGAACGCGGCGAGGTAGACGGTTCACATCGACATACCAGTCGTCGAACATTTGCATGGTCTCTAGCGTCTCATCAATTCGCTGGCGCACTTTGGGCGAGGTGCCGTCATTCTGAGCCTCTTGGGCAACGATACGCAGCGCGGCCAATGTGGGCGCATATTCACGTTCGCGGCGGCCTTCGACCACAGCTTTGGTCAGGTCAAACATGTCCCGGATCGAATGAAAGTGATCGCGCCGGTCACCCAGGTTTCGGCTGGCTTTGATCAGCTTCCAGCCTTGCAGTTCCTTCAGCCCGGTCGAGACGTTCGAGCGGGCCAGCCCGAGCGTTTCACAGATTTCATCTGCAGTCATCGGTTCGGGCGAGATGTGCAATAGCGCGTGGATTTGCGCGACCGAGCGGTTCACACCCCACTTGGTACCCATTTCCCCCCAATGGAGGATAAAATCGCGCATGGATTCAGTAAGGTGCATGGTTGTATCCAGTAATTTCTGTAATGACAGAAATTACAGATAGAAATGATTCGATCAAGAACCAATTAACTCAGGCGGATATCAGGTCTTGGACCCGATCCTGGGTTCGGTGCCAGCTTTGATGCGCGAGATATTGGCGGCATGGCGCCAGTACACAAGCAATGTCAGGACGATTCCCAGAATAAACGTCGACCCGTCACTCAAAACCATGACCCAGGTTGTAGACAGGGACGCTGCTGCAAGGGCCCCAAGCGACGAAATCCGCCAGATGGCAGCGGCCACCAGCCAAGTTATGCAGCAGGCAATGCCCACGCCCCAGTCAAGCGCTAGCCAGAGGCCCAGAAAGGTCGCGACACCCTTGCCACCTTTGAAGCCCAACCAGACTGGAAAACAGTGGCCCAGAAACGCGGCCAATGCGGCGACCTGTACAGCGTCTTCTCCGGCCATGGCACGGGCGAGCAAGACGGCAGCGGCCCCTTTACCGGCGTCAAAGATCAGAGTCAGCGCGGCGGCGGCCTTGTTACCGGTGCGAAGTACATTGGTCGCCCCAATATTGCCCGACCCGATATCGCGCAGATTTCCCAGTCCCATCACCTTGGCGATGATCATGCCAAAGGGGATCGACCCCATCAGGTATCCAATCGCGGCCCAGAGGATCAGCTGGGTCATCGTACTGTCGATCAGGGGCATCAGGGTCTCCGGTATACTTCTTGGCCTGCCACAAAGGTTGCGGTGACCTTACCTTGCATCCTCTGGCCGTCAAATGGCGTATTCTGCGATTTGGATCTAAGCGTGAACCGGTCCAGCACAAAGGGCACATCCGGGTCGAACAGAACCAGGTCGGCCGGCGCGCCCTCAGACAAGCGACCGCTGTCCAGGCCCAGTCGTTTAGCTGGGTTCAGAGCCATCGCGCGGAACAGAGTCGGCAAGTCCAGTTGATCAGAATGGTACAGGCGCAAAGCCGCAGGCAGCAAAGTCTCCAGCGCCACCGCGCCCGAGGCCGCCTCTTCAAACGGGAGGCGTTTGCTTTCTTCGTCCTGTGGCGTGTGCATGGAACTGATTGTGTCGATCAGACCTGCCCGCACCGCTTCGATGACAGCCTGCCGGTCATCTTCCGACCGCAGCGGTGGTTTGACCTTGAAGAAGGTGCGATAGTCGGCCACGTCCAGCTCATTCAGCGTCAGATGGTGGATCGAGGTGCCAGCAGTGATGTCCAGCCCGTTCCGCTTGGCCCGTTCCAGCGCGGGCAGGGCGCGGGCGGTGGTAATCTGATCGGCGTGATAGGTCGCACCGGTCATTTCCAGCAACGCAATGTCGCGGTCCAGCCCCATACGCTCGGCCATTGGGGAAACGGCGGGCAATCCGCGCAAGGCGGCGAATTTGCCGCTGGTGGCGGCGGCGCCAGCGCTCAGCCCCGGTTCCTGAGGGTGGGCGATCACCAGCGCACCGCAGGATTTCGCATAGGTCAGCGCGCGGGTGAACACTTTGGTATCTGCAATGACATGATCACAGTCGGTAAAGGCGACGGCACCGGCATCCAGCAGAAATCCGATCTCGGTCATCTCGCGCCCTTCGCGCCCTTTGGTCAGGGCCGCCATGGGCAGCACGTTGACCGGGGCATCCGCCTGTGCGCGCCGGGTCGCAAATTCCAGCGTTTCCGGCGTGTCCACGGCGGGTAAGGTATCGGGGCGCGTCACGATCGTGGTCACACCCCCTGCCGCCGCCGCCAGGCCTGCGGATTTATAGCTTTCCTTGTGCCGCTCGCCCGGCTCGCAAACCTTGACGCCGAGATCGACGATGCCCGGTGCCAGGCAATGCCCGCCGCAGTCGATGACCTGCGCGTCAATCGACGGGGCCGCACCTTTGCCCTTGGCCACGATACGGCCATCAGCCACATGCACCCATCCTTGTGCGTCCGCGCCAGTTTCGGGGTCGATCAGGCGGGCGTTGGTGAAGATCAGATTGCTCATGCCATGGCCCTTTCAATAGCGGTTTTGGTAGCGGCGGGATCTGCCTGATACTTGATCAGGTGCTTGTCCCCGCCTTTTGTGACGATTTGAACAAAGCTACCCATGGTTTTGACAGCCTCGATCTGGTTCAGCGCCACTTTGCGAGGGCCAGGGCCGGTCAGAGTAGTGTCTGTCATTTCCCATGCGGCCGTCAGCTCGTCTGAGGCCAGATACCACGCACGAATGCCGATTGCAGCAAGGCCCGCTGGCGCGCCGGTCCACACAAAGGGATTACCGATCAGCCAAAGGATGATCATGGCCCCTGCCATAGCCGCGGCTGCCATCCACGTGTTGGTGCGGATATAGGCCCCTTTGTCGGGTGGGAAAGTCACAGGATCAGCCATAGGGCACCTCCGAAAACCAGAAGGATCAGCAGCACCAGAACCGCAGGGCCCATGCGACGCGGTCTGTCATTTTGCGGTGCGGATTGCGGCGCCGAATACGGTTTCGCGCTTTCCGTCTCAATTCGGCCACCTGCCCAGCTTGTTGCTTCTTCGGTGTAGAGGCCGATCAGGCGCAGCCTGCGGTCGGGGCGCAAAGCGGCTGCACGACCGTGAAATGCGGCGCTGCGGACCACCAGAACCCAGCCGTCAATCGCATCCAGCGCTGTGTGGTCCAGCTGATCTGCGGACACGTCGCAGCCCTCGGTCAGATAGCCATAGAGGCCAAGGTCTTCGAGGTCCGAGACGGGAAAGACGTCAACCTGTTCGGGATCCAGCCCCGCTACCCCTAGAATCTGATCGGCGGCTCCGGGTTCGCGCAGAAACTTGGCCTCTTCCGGGCGCATGTCGAGTGCGAACAGGCGGATAACGCCGTGTTCATGGGATGCGACGACCAGATCGCTCATGCGGCCTCGCGCAGATTGCGGGCCAGCAGTTCCATCGCAGCCATGCGGACGGCGACACCCATCTCAACCTGCTCCTGAATGACCGAGCGGTTGATATCATCGGCTAGCGTTCCGTCAATCTCGACCCCGCGGTTCATTGGGCCGGGATGCATTACGATGGCATCGGGTTTGGCCTGCGCCAGTTTGGCGGCATCCAGCCCGTAGCGATGATAGTATTCACGTTCCGAGGGGATGAACCCGCCATCCATCCGCTCTTTCTGAAGGCGCAGCATCATCACGACATCGACGTCTTGAAGGCCTTCGTTCATATCGTCATAGATCTCGGCTCCAAACTCGGCAAATTGGCTGGGGACCAGCGTTGGCGGGCCAATCAGGCGAATGCGGTTTTCCATCTTGCCGAGCAGGATCAAGTTCGACCGCGCCACGCGGGAATGGGCGACGTCGCCGCAGATCGCGATGTTCAACCGGTGCAGGCGACCCTTGGCGCGGCGAATGGTCAACGCATCCAGCAGCGCCTGTGTCGGGTGCTCATGCCGCCCGTCGCCTGCGTTCAGCACGGCGCAATTCACCTTCTGCGCCAACAGATCAACCGCGCCGGAATGCGGGTGGCGCACTACCAAAAGGTCAGGATGCATCGCGTTCAGCGTCATCGCCGTGTCGATCAGCGTCTCACCCTTTTTGATCGAGCTGGCCTGCATTGCCATATTCATCACATCCGCACCCAGCCGCTTGCCTGCCAGTTCGAAACTGGCCTGAGTACGGGTCGAGTTCTCAAAGAACATGTTGATTTGCGTCAGCCCCGCCAGCACATCCGAGTGCTTGTTCGGTTGCCGGTTCATCTCGACATAGGTCTCGGCCAGATCAAGAATGGCAGTAATATCGGATTGGGACAGGTGCTCGATGCCAAGAAGGTGACGATGGGCGAAACGCATGGGCGGACTCCTGTCTGACAATCGGCCCGCTTATAGAAAGCCGCGCCGCGCAAGGCAACCTTGGGATCAAGGCGTTAGGGCAGTTTCTCACACCCACCCTCGGGCAAGCACTGTTCGCCGGGTTTGCACCATTTGCCATAGCCGCAGTCGATCGCCTTAACCGGCACACATCCTTGGTGGTTCGAACATTTGAATCCAGGGCGGCATTGTGATCCGGTTTTCTCGCACAAGAACCAACCGGGCTGTGCGCATCCTCCGCCTGGCAGGCAGGATGATCCGGCCGCACAGGTCAAGCCGTCGTCACAGGTGATGGGGCTGCCGCTGGTGGCTGAATCCGGGTCGAATTCGGGGGTGTTTCGCTGGCATTCCCCGCGCGCGTTGCAAAAGCTGTCGCCGGGGCAGTCCAGACGCGTGGTGCATGCGTTGGCTCCTTTGGGTGCGCAGCGTAGACCGCCTGCCACGCAGCGCTCGAACGGCCCGCAGCTGCGGCCGCCGCCGCAATAGGTGCCGCCCAGCGGGATGCAATGATTGTCGAAACTGCATCTTTGCCCACCGGAACAGCACCGACTGCCACAGGCGAATTGCCCCGCGCGGCACTGATCGTTTCGATCAAACAGCTGCGCCGAAATAGGCCCGCTGACCAAGGCCAGAAGCGCCCAAATTGAGAGGAATCGAAACAGGATCAGCATGATTGCCCCAATGGTCGGTGCGACCGAGCGCGCAATCAAGGGCAATTCGCTTTCCCTCGGTCAAAAGGAGGTTAGATTGAGGTCTATGGAATCGGCTTTGGATTATCACACAGCGCGGGCTCTGCTGGATTGGCAGATTGAACTGGGCGCGACGGAAGCGATCGGGGATGCCACGGTGGACCGCTATGCGTTGCCCGACACCGCGCCCAAATCCAAAAAGCCCACAGCGGTACAAACGGCGCCGGAAAAGCCCAAGCCGGTCGATGCGTTGGCGATTGCCGATTCAGTCGCCAAGACAGCTGGTTCGCTGGACCAGTTGCGCGCTGCGATGGATGCGTTTGATCATTGCGAGTTGAAACGTGGCGCGCGCCAGTTGGTGTTTGCCGACGGGACGCCGGGTGCGCGGGTGATGATTATAGGCGAAGCTCCGGGCCGGGATGAAGATCGCGAGGGCAAGCCCTTTGTTGGCCGGGCCGGGCAGTTGCTGGACAGGATGTTGTCCGCGATTGAGCTGAACCGTGCCGAAAACGTCTATATCACCAATGTCCTGCCCTGGCGGCCCCCGCAGAACCGGGATCCCAAGCCCGAAGAGATCGGCATGATGAAGCCGTTTCTGGAGCGCCACGTCGCATTGGCCAAGCCCGAGGTTCTGGTCGTGATGGGCAATATCAGCTGTCAGGCGGTGCTGGGCAAACGCGGTATAACTCGGTTGCGCGGCCAGTGGGATCAGGCTTGGGGGCTGCCGGTCATCCCGATGTTTCACCCTGCTTACTTGCTGCGGCAACAGCCAATGAAACGGCAGGCCTGGGCAGATCTGTTGGAGTTGAAGGCCTGGCTGGAGGGCAAGTGATGCGCATCCTGGCCTTTTCCGACCTGCATATGGCGCGCAGCCGGGCGGTCGAATTGGTTGCCGCCAGCGCCGAGGCAGATCTGGTGATCGGTGCTGGTGATTTCTGCAATATGCGGCAAGGGCTGGATCAGGCGATGGAGATGCTTGCAGGCATTTCGGCCCCTCTGGTCCTAACCCCCGGCAATGCCGAAAGCGTCCAAGAGCTGACAGCGGCTGTGCCCGAAGGTGTCCACGTGCTGCACGGCACCGGGATGACTGTGGACGGGGTGCGCCTGTTTGGTCTGGGATATGGTGTGCCCGTGACGCCTTTTGGCGGTTGGTCCTGCGATCTGACCGAGGCCGAGGCCGCCGAGTTGCTGGATCGGTGCGACGCTGCCGATATTCTGATTACGCATTCTCCGCCCAAAGGGCATGGCGATGTCACGTCAATGGGCGGCGCCGTCGGTTCGGTCGCGGTGCGCGACGCGATCGAGCGGGTGCAGCCGCAGCTTTCTCTGCATGGCCATATCAATGACAGCTGGGGGTATCGCGGGGCAATCGGGCGCACCCAGGTGGCCAATCTGGGGCCCAGACCAAATTGGTTTGAGCTGCATTGATGATCGAAACTGTAACCCTTCTGGCGTTTATCCCGGCTGCGCTCGCTCTGAACCTCACACCCGGAGCTGATATGATGTTCTGCTTTGGGCAGGGCCTGCGCAAAGGCGCACGGCCCGCGCTTGCGGCCAGCGCCGGTATTTCTGCAGGGTCGATGGTGCATGTCCTGCTGGCTGGGCTTGGGTTTGGCGCGGCGGTATCGACGCTGCCCTGGCTGTTTGATGTGATCCGTTGGTTGGGGGTGGCCTATCTGCTTTATCTGGCCTGGCGTTCGATCCAAAACGGTGCTGTGCCGGCCGAGGCACCGGCACATAGCGGGAAACTTGCGTTTCGTGATGGGCTGCTGGTCAATCTCACCAATCCAAAGGTCATCCTGTTCGTGCTGGCCTTCATCCCGCAATTTGTGGACCCGACCTTGGGGCCAATCTTGCCGCAGTTCCTGACCCTTGGCCTTATCATCGCGGTGGGCGGCTTTGTGGTGAACGGGATGGTCGGCATGTTTGCCGGTGGCGCGGGCCGAGTCTTGGTCTCGAACCCGCGTGCCTCGCGTTTCATGGGCTGGGTGACCGGAGGGATTTTTACGGCGCTCGCCATTCGGCTTGCGATTATGGAAAGGGCCTGACGTCATATGTCACGCATCGACGAAAGCAAAAAATTCATTCCAGTTCGGATCGCCGTCCTCACTGTCTCGGATACGCGGACGCTGCCCGAGGACCGATCGGGACAGACTTTGGTGGATCGGATTCAGGCGGCGGGCCATTTGGTCGCGGACCGCAAGATCCTTCCGGATGAGCGCGCCCAGATTGTAGAACAGCTGCGCGTGTGGATCGCAGATCCTGAAATAGATGCCGTCATCTCGACCGGGGGTACCGGCCTGACAGGGCGCGACGTTACAGTCGAGGCGCATCGGGATGTCTACGAGAAGGAAATCGACGCGTTCGGCACGGTTTTTACAATCCTGTCGATGCAAAAGATCGGCACCTCTGCCGTCCAGTCGCGCGCCACAGGTGGCGTCGCCGGGGGCACCTATCTGTTTGCATTGCCCGGCAGCCCCGGTGCCTGCAAGGATGCCTGGGATGGAATATTGCTAAAACAGTTCGATTATCGTCACCGGCCCTGCAATTTCGTGGAAATTATGCCCAGATTGGACGAACATCTGCGACGGAAGTAAGCTGGTTACACGTTCAAATGTGTATTACCGCTTTGTGGCTTGGCATTTTTCGGGGCAAAGCTACCTTCTGAAATGCTAGCCTGATGCGAACGGGGTGATAGTAAATGCGCTTTCTGAGGCAGAGCCTTGCCGGAGTTTTCCTGACGTCCTTGACGTTGGCACTCTTGTTTGTGGCGGTTCAGATGATCGCGGGTGCAGTGCAGGATGTTCTGACGCGCGAGGATGCCGCTCCGCAGGCGCGGGAGCGCATTTTTGCGGTTACTGTCCGGAATGCCGAAGTGGAAACCGTAACGCCTTATCTTGAAGCATTTGGCGAGGTGCAAAGCCGCCGCCGCCTGGAACTGCGTGCAGCGCTTGGTGGCCGTGTGATTACCTTGTCCGAAGATTTCGAAGATGGCGGTGCTATCACTGCAGGAGAGGTTCTGGTCGAGCTTGATCCGGCGGATGCACAATCGGCGCTGGATCGCGCCAAGTCGGACCTGCTGGATGCCCAGTTTGAGGAACGCGATGCCGAACGGTCGCTGCTGCTGGCGCAGGATGAGCTGAACTCGGCCGAGGCGCAGGCCGAATTGCGGGGCCGTGCCCTGCAGCGCCAAAAAGACTTGAAAAGCCGGGGAGTGGGCGCGGCGGCATCCGTGGAAGAGGCGGAACTGGCCGAGGCATCGGCACAGCAATCTGTTCTGGCCCGGAGGATCGCGCTGGCACAGGCGGAATCGCGCGTCGATCAGGCAACGACTTTGCTGGCCCGCGCCCGTATCGCGCTTGCCGCTGCCGAACGTGATTTGGAAGACATGACCATCCACGCTCGGTTTGGGGGAACATTGACCGACGTGACTTTGGTTGAGGGTCGCCTCGTGTCAGCCAACGAAAAACTGGCCGAATTGGTTGATCCTAAAGCACTTGAGGTGGCCTTTCGCGTCTCGACCGCGCAATTCGTGCGCCTGCTGGATGCTGAAGGGGATCTGATCAATTCTCCGGTCACTGTATCGCTCGAGGTCACAGGAGCAGATCTTGCGGCACAGGGTCGCATAAGCCGCGATAGCGGCTCGGCCGGAGAAGGGCAAACTGGTCGCCTGCTTTATGCCTTGCTCGAGGATACTTCGGGATTCAAGCCCGGTGATTTCGTGACAGTCTCGGTTCAGGAACAGCCGCTTGAGAACGTGGTGCGCCTGCCGTCCTCGGTTCTGGATTCAGCAGGGACGGTTCTGATTCTGGGCAAGGATGACCGGCTTGAGGTTCTACCAGTGCAGTTGATCCGCCGTCAGGGTGATGAGGTGCTGCTGCGCGGGCGGGGGTTGGAAAGTCGCGAGGTTGTCATTGGTCGAACGCCTCTGCTTGGGGCCGGTGTCCGGGTCAGGCCGCTGCGGGATGAGGCCAACGCAGGGGGCCAGACGGATATGGTCGAGCTGTCCGAGGAACAGCGTGCCCAGCTGGTGGCGCAGGTCGAAGCCAGTGATGCATTGCCTCAAGATGTCAAAGCCCGCGTGCTGGGCCAACTGGGCGAAGCCAAGGTTCCCGCGTCGTTGGTGCGCAGCATCGAAAACCGAGCCGGAGGTTAGGCGCGATGATGCGCGAAATTCCCGGCGCGGCTGGGGGGATACTCAGCTATTTCACGCGCCACAGGACGGTCGCCAACCTGCTGCTGCTAGTTATGCTGGTGCTGGGCGCGGCGGCCATCCCGAATATGCGGGCGCAGTTCTTTCCCGATGTGATCCTTGAACGGGTGGATGTCAGCGTTAGCTGGGATGGAGCTGGTCCTGAAGATGTCGATAATGGCATCGTTCAGTTGTTGGAGCCGGCCCTTCTGGCCGTTGAAGGCGTGTCCAGCACCTCTTCGACTTCGCGCGAGGGCACAGCCCAGATCCGGATGGAGTTCGAGCCGAACTGGGATATGTCTCGCGCGGTCGAAGAGGTCAGAACAGCGGTCGACAGTGTCACCAACCTGCCAGACGACGCTGATGAGCCGACCATCCGACGCGGTGCCTGGCGCGATCGCGTCACGGATGTTGTCGTCACCGGCCCTGTCGATCCTGAACAGCTGGCCAAGTTCACCGATGAGCTGATCAACCGTTTGTTCGCTGTTGGCGTGACCCGCACCACGATCCGGGGCCTTGCCGCGCCGCGCATCGTGGTCGAGGTGCCCACCGCGCAGTTGATCGCCAATGACATCACCCTGTCCGAGATCGCATTGGCCATCGCAGCCGAGGTCAACGCCAATCCGGCGGGCGATGTGACAGGGGCCAATGCGCGCATTCGCACCGGCACCGAAAAGCGCAGCCCGGAAGAGATCGAAGGGATTACGCTGCGCAATTTCACCGATGGCTCAAAGCTGTTGATCGGTGACGTGGCGCAGATCCAGATTGAAGGTGTCACCAGAAATCGTAGCTATTTTGTTGGCAAGAATCCGGCAATGTCCGTTCGTGTGGATCGGTCAAATCTGGGGGACGCGATTGAAATTCAACACACGGTCGAAGATGTCGTCTCGCAGATGCAAGCCAGCCTGCCCGAGGGCGTAAAGGCCGAGCTGATCCGGACACGGGCGCAAGCGATCACCGACCGGCTGGATATTCTGGTCGATAACGGGCTGGTTGGGCTGGGTCTTGTGGTCTGCCTTCTGTTTCTGTTTCTGAATGCGCGGATTGCCTTTTGGGTTGCCGCGGGTATCCCGGTGGCAATGTCGGCGGCGATTGCGTTCATGTATATTGGCGGCCTGTCGATCAACATGGTGTCGTTGTTCGGCTTGATTATCACTCTGGGTATCGTCGTGGATGACGCCATCGTTGTGGGTGAACATGCCGATTTTCGCGCGCGACGGCTGGGTGAGCCACCAATGGTGGCCGCCGAACGCGCCGCACGTCGCATGGCGATGCCGGTCTTTGCTGCGACGCTGACCACGGTTATTGCCTTTTTTGGCCTGACTGCGATTGGTGGACGTTTCGGAGAGTTAATCCGCGATATCCCCTTCACGGTGATAGCGGTATTGATCGCCTCGCTGATCGAATGCTTTCTGATCCTGCCCAACCATATGGCCCACGCGATTGCGCACTCTGCCAAGGAACATTGGTATGATCTGCCGAACCGTGTGGTGAACAAGGGGTTTCGCTGGGTGCGCGATACGCTGTTCCGACCGCTGATCGCCTGGGTAATCTGGGCACGCTATGTGGTGGTGTCGGCGATGATCGTCATTCTGGCCAGCCAGATTTCCCTGTTCATCCGCGGGGACGTGAACTGGCGGTTTTTCAATGCGCCCGAGCGTGGATCGGTTACAGGCAATTTTATCATGGCCGAGGGCGCAGGCCGCGCGGATACGTTGGCCATGATGCACCAACTACAGGCCTCGGTAGAGGCGCTTGGCCAACGCTATGAAGAGCGGCACGGGCGCAACCCCATTGATTACGTGCTGGCCGAGATCGGGGGATCCGCGGGCCGTGCACTTTCGGCAGCGGATGGCAAGGACACGGATTTGCTGGGCGGGATTTCGATTGAGTTGATAGATGCCGACCTGCGCCCCTATTCGAGCTTCGAGTTTGTCGGAGAGTTGCAGGAAATGGCGCCAAGCCATCCCAAACTTGAGCTGCTCAGCTTCAGGGGCTGGCGGTCTGGTCCGGGAGGAGATGCGATTGACGTGCAGCTCTACGGCGCCGATGTGAACACGCTTAAAACGGCTTCCGAGGACTTGCAGGTCGCGCTTTCGAAATACCCTGAGGTTTCAGCGCTGGAAGACAATCTGGCCTATGACAAGGAAGAGTACATTTTGGATCTGACCGCGCAGGGACAGGCGCTGGGCTTTCGGATCGAAACATTGGGCCGGGTGCTGCGGGACCGTCTGAACGGGATCGAGGCCGCGACCTTCCCGGATGGCCCGCGCAGTGCCGAGATCCGGGTTGAATTGCCTGAAGGAGAACTGACCGCCGATTTCCTGGAACGCACACTGATGCGCACGCCCGATGGAGTCTATGTCCCGTTGGCCGATATCGTTTCGGTTCAGCGTAAATCCGGATTCTCGACCGTGCGGCGGGAAAACGGGCTGCGGGTGATTTCGGTCTATGGCGATATCTCCGAGGATGATCCAACACGCGCGGCCGAGATCGCCCGTGCGATGAGCGAGGAAATTCTGCCCAATATCGCAGCCACACGTCAGGTCGAGTGGACCATGGCAGGTCTGAGCGAGCAGGAAGAAGAGTTTCTGTCCGAAGCCCGTACCGGTCTGATCCTGTGCCTGACGGGCATCTATCTGGTGCTGGCCTGGGTCTTTGCCAGTTGGACCCGACCATTGGTGGTGATGGCGATCATTCCGTTTGGTTTGGTCGGAACCATTTGGGGCCATTATATCTGGGAGGTCCCGCTCAGCATGTTCACGGTTGTTGGCCTGCTTGGGATGACCGGAATCATCATCAACGACTCGATTGTTCTGGTGACGACGATTGACGAGTATCAGCAGACTCGTGGGCTGATGCCCTCCATCGTCGAGGGGACATCGGACAGATTGCGGCCAGTAATGCTGACGACGCTGACCACGGTTCTGGGCCTGACCCCACTGTTGTACGAAGGATCGCAGCAGGCACAGTTCCTCAAACCGACCGTGATCACGCTGGTCTATGGGTTGGCGTTTGGGATGGTGCTGGTATTGCTGCTCGTTCCTGCCCTGCTGGGGATCCTGAACGATCTGTCGCGGCCAATGACGGCCATGCGTCGCGCAATTCGGGCGCCGGATCGTGTGGTGCAGGGGGCGCTTGTTGTCACCGGGTTTGCCTTGATGCTCTGGTTTGCGTTGACGATGATCTGGCCTGCGGTGACCGGGTCTCCACCGGGCCTTGTTTCGGGGCTTTATGCCGGGCCAGAGGGCCCCTCAATCCTGCGGATGGGGTTTGGAGCTTTTACTGCCGGCGCCACGGTGATTCTGGTGGTGAGCATTGTTTTGTCGGGCCTGTTGTACGCCCGTCTCAAAGGACGCACTGCCTAGCCCTGACGCAGGGCGGTTTCCAACAGGTTTGAGACTCGGTCGCTCATGGGCAGTGCGCCTTGTCGGATCAAGTCCAGTGGGAACCAGCGTGCATCCATTGCGTCATCCCCCGCAACCGGTAGCCCGGTCTGATACTGGCAGGCCACGCCAACCAACAGGTAATGAGACAGAACCGCGCCATGAGCGTCGCGGCGCAACAGGTCCAGATTGTCCAGATACCGCAACGGCTCGGCAATCACCGAGGTTTCTTCGCGCAGTTCCCGCTGTGCTGCCTGCAGGACGGTTTCGCCCCATTCCACATGGCCGCCGGGAAAGCCCCATAGCCCCTTATCCGGTTGCTTGCTGCGCTGAACCAGAAGGACGTGCCCGTCATGAATGACGACCGCAAGCGCACCGATTTTCGGAGTTTGCATCATGGGGTCAGCCAGCGCTGCACCCCAGAATGTCCACCGCGTGATTGGCACCCAGAACAGTGATCCGGATCTTTGAGCGATCCAGCGCAAACGGACCGCCCGAGGCGTTGATCACCTCGGATGTGGCGACCAGAGTACCGCCCTGCCGTTTGGCGTCGGTTTGCGAGGCCCACAGCTCGGGGTTGCCGGGTTCGATCACGGCGATCTCGCGGCCACCTGCGGATGGCATGGTGACGCGCGCCTCGATCTGCATTCCGTCAGACGTCGGGGTCAGGTGGCACCGCGCGTTGGCGACCCGGGCTTCTTTGGCGGAATAGGGACGCTTGGCCAGTGCCGCCGCGATCGTCGGGTTGCGCTCTGCTTCGGCGTTCAGGGTATGATCGAAGCCCAAACGTTCCGGGATGCAGACGTCTTTGCAGACCCCCAGATCCACCGTGCCTTTCAGCCGCACGGGTTTGGCCGGGTTCTTCGGCGAAATCTCGACCGGCAGGACCATTTGATTTTCGTATCCAATCGACTGCAGGCCATTCTGGTCAAAGACATCCGGCGCGGGCCATGTGATCGACACGCTGCCGACATTGGTTGATCTTTTCCAGTCGAACTGTGGCGGAATGCCCGCATCGCCCGGCGCCCGCCAATAGGTCTTCCAGCCGTCCTGCAGGGTCACCCGCAGCGCCCCAAGATAGGCTCCATTTGCTGTGCGCCCGCCGTCCAGGATATCCAATTCGGCCACCGAGCCGACCACTTGTGCAGATGCCGGTCCAATCGCGCCAACGGTCACGGCAAGGGCGGCTGCCAGAAATGTCTTGTGAATGTTCATACCCTATAAATGCGTGGTCTCGAGGCGAATTCCAAGTCACGTTCGGGTCACTCGAATGAAATCTAGCGAAATCGCCGCTCGTCCCTTGCCAATACCGGGACTGCGGGGGCATTGTTGATAGGAGCTCAGCAAGAGATGTCGTCTTATGGATCTGACCGGTAAACTGTTGATTGCGATGCCTGGGATGGGCGATCCGCGTTTCGATCATTCGGTTGTCTATATTTGCAGCCATGGCGACGATGGCGCGATGGGTCTGATCATCAACAAACCTTCGGATTTACGCATAAAGACGCTGCTGGGTCAGTTGAACATCGCTTGCCGTATCCCGATCGTGGGTGAGCGTCTGGTGCATTTCGGCGGCCCGGTCGAGATGTCGCGCGGATTCGTCCTGCACAGCGCCGATTATGACGCGAACCTCCATTCCCTGCAGATTTCGGACGATTTCAGCATGACTGCAACGTTGGACGTGCTTGAAGACCTGGCCTCGGGGCAAGGGCCGCTGAATTCTATGCTGACGCTAGGGTATTCAGGCTGGGGACCCGGGCAGCTTGAGGATGAGATCGCGATGAACGGATGGCTCACAACCGAGGCGGATTCGAAGCTGGTGTTCGATGTCCCCGATGATCAGAAATGGGAGGCGGCGCTGGCAACGCTGGGCGTCGATCCTCTGACTCTGTCGGCCAGTGCAGGGCGCGCCTGATCAACTGTCACGCGGTGCTGCAGCCCGGCGCAACCGGTCGTTGATAGCGGCGCCCAATCCGTGGTCCGGAATAGGGGACACGGCAATCGGGCGTCCGGTGCTGTTGAGCTTGTGCAAAGCGGCAAAAAGATTGGCCGCTGCCTCGGTCAGGTTACCATCAGCGGACAGGTTCAGGTCGCATTCGACCGGTCCAAATCCCAAGAGAATCTCGTCACCGTGTGTAGTCTGCGCGTTCAACCGGACCGCCACGTCCGGGGCGTAATGCGACAGCATCTGTCCGGGTGCTGTTAGCGTGTCGCCCGATTGGTGTAGATGCAATGCCGTACCGAGAGCTGCCTCGATCTGGTCCAAAGCCACCCCTCCGGGGCGTAGCAAAGCGGATTCTCCAGCGAGGCCGACAATGGTGGATTCCAGCCCGACACCGCAGGGACCGTCATCCAGAATGGCAGCGATGCGCCCGTCCAGACCGGCGCGGACATGCGCGGCTGTTGTCGGGCTGATCTGTCCCGAAGGGTTGGCCGAGGGCGCAGCGACCGGCCCGTCGAACATCTCGAGAATAGCCCGGGCAGAAGGATGCGCAGGCACCCGAACCGCCAATGTATCCAGCCCGGCAGTGACAAGCGACGATACACCGTGCCCTTCCCGCAGCGGCAGAACCAGAGTCAGCGGGCCGGGCCAGAACACCTGTGCCAACGCCTCGGCCTGATCTGACCATTCAACAAACCTGCGCGCGGACTCTACCGATGCGACATGCGCAATCAGAGGGTTGAAACTGGGTCGGCCCTTGGCGGCATAGATGCTGGCGACAGCCTCTCCGTTGCGGGCATCCCCACCCAGCCCATAGACCGTTTCAGTCGGGAAAGCGACCAGCTGTCCCTGCCTCAGAAGATCCGCAGCCTGAGCAATTCCCGCCGGGTCGGCTGACAGTTCGAGTGTACCGTTAGAGATCATTGTGAGTGACGCCGCGTTTTGATTGCTTGTAGCATAAGGATGGGTACGTAATCGTTCAAACCCAGATGAATAACGGCGAGTCAGCGGATTTCCAACCCCGGCGTCGCGGACCGTTCAAGACAGCCCCGAGGTAATATTATGCCCTATCGCGCACCAGTTGCAGATTACGAATTTCTGTTCCGCCATGCGGTTGATTTTGATCGTATTGCAGTGACCGACAAGTTCGCGGAAGCAAGCGAAGACGTCGTCAGCGCCATCCTGACCGAGGCTGGAAAACTCTGCGAAGAGGTCATGGCGCCGCTTCAGCGGAACGGAGACCTAGAGCCCGCGCGTCTGGAAAACGGCGTGTTGCGTACCTCGCCAGGATTTAGCGACGGTTGGAACGCTATTGCCGAGGGGGGCTGGATCGGCATGAGCGCCGATCCCGAGTATGGTGGTATGGGGCTGCCGATGACCTTGACCACTGCCGTCAACGAGATGATGTCTGCGGCCTGCCTGTCACTGCAACTGGCGCCGCTGATGACGCAGGGCCAGATCGAAGCACTGGAGCACCACGCAAGTGATGAGCTGAAGAACCTGTACCTGCCCAAAATGATCGCTGGTGAATGGTCGGGCACGATGAACCTGACCGAGCCGCAGGCGGGATCGGATGTGGGTGCGCTGACGTCGAAGGCAGAACCGAATGGAGATGGCACCTATTCGGTGTCTGGTCAGAAGATCTTCATTTCCTGGGGTGACAACGATTTTGCTGAAAACGTGTGCCATCTGGTGTTGGCACGCCTGCCCGATGCAGTTCCCGGAACCAAGGGAATATCGCTTTTTCTGGTGCCCAAGTTCCTGCCGGACGAGAATGGCAATCCAGGTGAGGCAAATGACCTGAAAGTGGTTTCGCTCGAGCACAAGATGGGTCTGCATGGTTCGCCAACTTGCGTGATGCAGTATGATGGCGCCAAAGGTTGGCTTGTGGGTAAGGAACATGGCGGAATGGCTGCGATGTTCACCATGATGAACAACGCGCGACTGGGCGTCGGCGGACAGGGTATCGGTGCCGCCGAAGGCGCCTATCAGCAGGCGCTGGAATATGCGCTTGAGCGGAAACAAGGCAAGACACCTTCGGGCACAATCCTCGATCACGCCGATGTACGCCGGATGCTAATGAGTATGCGTGCGGATACTTTTGCTGCGCGTGCGATCATGCTTGCAAACGCAGCCGCGATCGATATGGCCAATGCAACAGGCGACGCGGACTGGGTTTCGCGCGCGGCCTTGTTGACGCCGATAAACAAGGCCTTCGGTACCGAAACCGGTATGCGGGTTTCGGAAGAAGGCGTGCAGGTCCATGGCGGTATGGGCTTTATCGAGGAGACCGGCGCGGCACAGTTCTATCGCGACGTCCGTGTGACCGCGATTTACGAGGGCACCAACGGCATTCAGGCCATGGACCTTGTCGCACGCAAGATGATGGATGGCGGCGAAGCGGCGTCCCGTTTGCTGGACGAAATCGAGGATCACGCCGAACGCGCGCGTGGGTCAATGCCGGAACTGGCGGGTCCTGTCTGGGAGGCCACGGAAAGCCTGCGTGAAACGACCGAGTGGCTGATATCGCAGCCCGACATGAACACGCGATTTGCCGGCGCCGTGCCCTATCTGAAGGCATTCGCCCGCGTTCTGGGCGGTCACTATCACCTCAAGGCGGCCCTGGCCGAGCCAAACGGCACCCGTTTCAAGCTGGCACGCTTTTATATCAATGCGCTGTTGCCTGAGTTTTCGGGGCTTTTGGTTCAGGCGCAGAACGGTGCGGATGACGTCTTTGCTCTCAGCGCCGAGGAAATGGTAGCTGCCTGATGGACGGTGATACACATTTGACGATCCGCAATCCTTGGCCCGAGGCTCCGGCCCTGGGCGAAGCCGTTGAAATTGCCGAAGGCGTGCTTTGGATGCGGTTGCCGCTTCCTATGGCGCTGGATCACGTCAATATCTATGCGCTGGATGATGGCGACGGATGGACGTTGATCGACACTGGCATGTCCTCGAACAAGACGCGCCGTATTTGGGCGGACCTGATGGCGGGACCGCTGGGGGGCAAACCCGTGACGCGCGTGGTGGTGACCCATCACCATCCCGATCACGTTGGCAATGCTGGTTGGTTTCAATCTGAACACGGGGCCGAGCTGGTCACGTCGCGTACTGCATGGCTGTTTGCACGGATGCTGACGCTGGATGTGCAGGAAAACTGGCCGCAGGAAACGCTGGATTACTACCGAAGCGCCGGGATGGATGCCGATTTCCTTGCCAAAAGGATGACAGAACGGCCCTTCAATTTCTGCGACACGGTCTATCCGATGCCGCTGGGCTTTACCCGGATCAAGCAGGGCAGCGTCATTCGTATGGGCGGGCGCGACTGGGATGTTCATATGGGCAATGGCCACGCTCCCGAACATGCAACTTTTTGGAGCCGTGACGATAATCTGGTGATCACGGGCGACCAGGTTCTCAGCTCGATCAGCCCCAATCTGGGCGTCTATGTTACCGAGCCCATGGCGGATCCAGTGGCGGAGTGGATGGAAGCCTGCGAGCGCCTGCAGGACCTGGCGCGCCCGGATCATATGGCGCTGGGCGGGCACAAACTGCCCTTTACCGGCCTGCCGGTCAGGATGAGGCAGTTGATCGACAACCACCACAGCGCGCTGGACCGTCTGCAGAATTATCTGGACCAGCCCAAAACCGCTGCTGAGTGCTTTGTGCCCTTGTTCAAACGCCAGATCGGTGAAGGAGAGTATGGGCTTGCTCTGGTCGAAGCAGTTGCACATCTGAACCATCTCTACCACATTGGTGCTGTTACCCGAACGCGGCGCGCGGACGGGGCGTGGGAGTTTCAGCGCAAAGGGTAGAAGGCATGGACAAGATCGAAACCTCAGCCGAGGCAGCGGAATCAGCAGCATTGCCCCGATGTTACGAGGTGCATGCCAACCCGGATGCGAAATCCGGCGCCAAGGACCTGCCCGGCCAGTTGCAAAAGCCCGTAGCCACCAAAAGCTCGGCGCAATGGGCCTATGAACGGTTGATCCTGTATATCCAGAATTTCGAGAATACGCTGGATGCGGATCATGAGGTCGCCATGGGATTTACTGGCGGTGATGCCGGGGTAATGCGGATCGAAGGAATGGGCTATTTCGACCCTGATATCATCACTTTTTACGGCGCAGATGGGTCCGGGGCGCGAACCCAACTCGTGCAGCATGTCAGCCAGTTGAATGTAATGCTGCGAGCGCTGCCCAAATCGGTCGAGGATAAGCCCGCCAATCGCATCGGATTCCGGCTGGCGGCTGATCTCGAAGAAAACTGATAGCCTGACTTGCAATTCACGTCTGCGCAGCCTTGAATGAATCAATCATTTGGGGGGCGCAACGTGGCCACTTTCTCTGCCGTTACAAAAGCATACAAGGGCGCGTGGGCACGCCGCCGGGTCTTTGTGCCGATCTATGTCGCCGTGCGCCTGTTGCTGATTGCGCTGATTGCGCCGGGCGTGGCGATTGCGGTGAACCTAGCAGTTTCGCTCTCCAGCCAGACCGCCCTGACGGATCAGGATATTGCCGCGTTCATCCTGTCTCCGCTGGGGTTTGCGGTCGCAATCGCAATGCTCAGCCTGTTCCTGCTGGCCGAGGTCTTTGTCTTCTCGGTCATGGCCGGGTCGCTGAGGATGGGCGAAAGCGATCCGTGGCGCGCGGGGAGCGCGGCGATCAAGTTGATCCTGTCGCGCCTGCCTGCGCTGTTTGGATTTGCTGCACGCCTGGTTCTGCGGATCATCCTGTTGATCCTGCCTTTCGCCGCTATCGCTGCTCTGATCGCCTGGTGGACGCTGACCGAGTATGACATCAACTATTACCTGACCTTCCATCCGCCGTCTTTCTGGATCGCCGTTGCGCTGATCGGAGCTGTGGTGCTGGTCATGGCATGGGTGCTGATCCGCAAGCTGTCCGCATGGGCGCTGGGACTGCATCTGGTTCTGTTCGAAAACCTGCCACCGGCTGATGCTTTCCAGGTCAGCGCGGATCGGATGGAGGGCAAGCGCGGGCGGCTCAAGATCGCACTGGTGTTCTGGCTGGGGCTGAGGGCAGTTCTTGCCGCGCTGATCGCTTGGGGCGCGGGATCATTATTCGCGTTGGTGCCCCTGCAGGGGGCAGAGCATCTGCGGCTGGCGCTAGTTTACAGCCTTCTGGTCGCCGGGCTCTGGTCGTTGGCCGGGCTGGTTTTGGCAGCCACCGCGCTGGGAGCACTGGCGGTTTTGCTGGACGGTTTTTTCGAGATCCGGACTTCTGAACCACCACATCCCGCACCAGGCAATCTGCGCATTGGTCTGCTGAGTGCTGTTGGCATTGCGGCGGTGGCGGTATCGGTCGGGCTCTGGTTCGGTCAATCCCTGCTGGAACGCGTTCAGGCCCCTGACAGGGCCGAGGTGATCGGCCACCGTGGTGCCGCTGCGTTACGGCCGGAAAACACCATGGCCTCGGTTCTGAAGGCGATTGAGGACGGGGCGGACTGGGTTGAAATCGACGTGCAGGAAACGGCGGATGATGAGATAATCGTCGCCCATGATAGCGATTTCATGAAGCTGGCCGGGGTGAACCTGAAGGTCTGGGATGCCACGATGGAAGACGTGGCCGAGATCGATATCGGCAGTTGGTATGGCCCGGAATATGCCGATGAACGCACGCCAACACTGCGCGACGTACTGGCTGCGGCCAAAGACAGGGCCAAGGTGATCATCGAGTTGAAATATTACGGTCATGACGTCGATCTGGAAAACCGCGTTGCGGCCTTGGTCGAGGAATTCGACATGCAGGATGACATCGCTACCATGTCGCTGAAATACCCTGCCGTGCAAAAGATGAAGGCTCTTCGTCCCGATTGGCGCGCGGGGGTTTTGGCGGCAACCGCTGTTGGCGATCTGTCGGGTCTCGAAGGGGATTTTGTGGCTGTCAACGCCGCCATGGCCACGCCGGGGCTGGTACGTTCGGTGCAGGCCGCGGGCAAGGATATCTATGTCTGGACGGTGAATGACCCGTTGCAAATGTCGGCCATGGCCTCAATGGGGGTGGATGGGCTGATCACGGACCGACCGGCAATGGCCAAAGAAGTCTTGCGTATCCGCGCTGAAATGGGGCCGGCAGAACGTCTGATGCTGTGGCTGGCAACGGTGCTCGGCATGGCCGTTGATACCGATGCGATGCGCGATGAAAGCCCGTAATCTGGCCGTTTCTCTGGCGCTGATCGCGGCGCCAGTCGGGGCGCAGGACTTTATGCGCAGTCTTGAGATGCCCGCCCATCGCGCGCTGATCGCACAGCGGGGCGCTGCGGAATTGACGCCATTTGAAACGGATGGCTGCTCGGGCGGGTTGTCAGCCAGTTGGCGCTTTGTGGCCGACACGTTTCCCAGCTTTCAGGCCCTGTTCGAGGCGCATCCCCCATGGGAGAGTTGCTGTGTCAGCCATGACCGGGCCTATCACCACGCGGGCGGAGGCCTGCGCCCCGAAGACAGTTATGACGCGCGCCTGTCAGCCGATGACAGCCTGAGAGCCTGCGTGCGGCAACACGGGGATGAGAACGCCGAAATTTACGCCGAACGCTATGACATGACTTCGGATCAGATACGATCCGCCCATGCCATAACCGCCGAGGCCATGTATGGCGCGGTGCGATTGGGCGGGGCGCCCTGTTCGGGCCTGCCCTGGCGGTGGGGGTTCGGATATCGCGGGTGTTCGGTCTTTAATTCCGTGTCACCTGCGCCCGAATGACGTGGTGACAGGCCCGGGATTTTCGATTATCCAACGTATCAAACACGCGAATTAGGATTCTGAAAATCATGGCTGAACATAAGCACGGCGAAATGGACATCACCGTTCAAACCAAAACCTTCAACGGTTTCGTAAAAGCGACCACATGGTGCGTGGTGGCGATTGCTTTCCTTTGCCTGTTTCTGGCGGTTTTCGCCGCTTAATCCCGGGCGAGGCTGACCGCCGTGATCAGATTTGTGATTGCCTGCCTGCTGGCAGCAACAGTGGCTGGCTGTGCCGGTTCGCAACGTCCGCAGGCCGATCAGACCGAAGTTGTGGCCCGTTCCTATCGTGATCCGGGACCATCAACACTGACGCTCTATACCATGATCAGCACCCGGACCGGTTCGGGGGCGCATACCTCGCTGATGATAAGCGGCAGCGAGAGGGTGATCTTTGACCCCGCAGGCTCGTTTCGCGCCGATGTAGTGCCGATCCGAAACGATGTTCTGTATGGCATCACGCCGAATGTCGAACGCGCTTATCGCAGCAGCCACGCGCGCGAAACGCATTATGCGCGTATCCAGACGATTCAGGTGACACCACAGCAGGCCGAAATTGCCCTGCAACTGGCCAAGCAGATGGGCCCTGTATCCGAAGCGTTTTGCGCCAACTCAACCTCGCAGCTATTGCAGCAGGTGCCGGGTTTCGAGCAGATCAATACGACCTTCTACCCGGTCAAGCTGTCCGATCAGTTCGGTGAACTCCCCGGCGTCGTGACCACCGAATACCGCGAGAATGACGATGCTGACCTGCAGGCCGGTTTGGCCTCGAACAATGCGCGCCTGAACCAGTTGGAAGCGGCCTCAACCCAATAGGTACAGCAAGCCATAGAGCGTGCCCGCCCCGGCAAAGATGGCAATGACCACGTTTTTTGTGATGACACCAACCGCCAAAGCAACCGCTGCGGCGGCCATGCGCGGCACGTCGGGCTGACCACCCGTCGCCGTTGGCCAGACCACCAGCGGCGCAATCAGGGCCGGGACGATGGCAACGGCGGTATAGCGCAGGTGGCGTAACAACCAGGGTGGCATCGGGCGGTCTCCGACGATGCCGATAAAGGTAAAGCGTAGGGCAAAGCTGCCAATCGCCAAGCCAACGATAATGCTCCACATGGTCACCGGATCAATCTGTGTCATGGCCTTTTCCGCTCTAACATCAATTCGGCCTGCGCCCCAGTGATCATCCCGGCGGTCCCGGCGATCAGCAGGCCCAGGTTGAACGGCACGCCTACGGTCAACAGAGCAACGGTTATGGCGACTAAGGCGGCGATGACATGGGCAAGCGTCCTCATCATCGGCCCGATCATTGCCAGGAATGTGATCGGAAGTGCAAAATCCAGCGCCCAGCTTTCTGGAATCTGTGCGCCCAAAACTGCGCCCAGATAAGTTGCCAAAATCCAAAGCGGCGTAATCGGTGTGACCGAGCCAAAGAAATAGGCCATGCGCTGCGGCACGGTCATATCGGGCTCTTTTTCGAACTGTACAATGGAGCAGGCATAGGACTGATCGACCGTCAGATAGGCGGCACAGGCCCGTTGCCACAGGGGGGCCGCACCAAGATAAGGTGTCAGTGAGGCCGAATACATTGCCACGCGTAGGTTAACCGCCAGGGCCGATGCCAGAACGATCAGGCTGGGTGTGTTGTCCTGCAACAGCTGCAGGGCGGTGAACTGGGCCGCCCCGGCAAAGACAGCCGCCGAAAAGGCGATTGTCTGGACAATATCCAGCCCAGCCTCGGTCGCAAATACGCCGAAAAGGGTGCCGAACGGAATTGCCACAAAGATAAACGGCGCTCCATCACGAAAACCCTTCCAGAAGTATGACTTGGATGTGGTGTAAGCCATGGCAAATTCCTATGGTATCGCCAACAGCAGTAGCGATCTTGGGAAAGGGTTGCAATTGGCCACGAAACCGGATGCCACCGACTACATCATCGCCCCTGATCCTGGCGCGGTCCGCCTGACCCGTGCGGTCGAAGGCATCGACCAGAATGGCGCGGTCAGCCGGATCTCGGTTGTCGAGGAACGCCCCCTGACGATTTTCCTCAACGCACAGGAAATCGTGACTGCAATGACAATCGGCGATTACCCTGAATATCTGGCGCTGGGGTTCCTGCGCAATCAGGGGATGCTGATGGCCGATGATGACATTACCGGCGTGGATTACGATGACGATCTGGAAACCGTGGTGGTGCGCACCGCGCGCGAAACCTCATATGAGGACAAGCTGAAGAAAAAGACCCGAACCAGCGGCTGCGCGGTCGGCACTGTGTTTGGTGACATGATGGAAGGGCTGGAGGACGTGCGCCTGCCGCAGGTTCAGGTCCGCACCTCATGGCTGTATGATCTGGCAGCCAAAATCAACCGAACCCCTTCATTGTATCTTGAGGCTGGTGCAATTCACGGCACGGTCCTGTGTCGGGAAAACCGGCCGTTGGTCTATATGGAGGACGTGGGCCGCCACAACGCGGTCGACAAGATTGCAGGCTGGATGCTGTCCGAAAGTGTAGAGGCCGAAGATAAGATCCTCTACACCACAGGTCGTTTGACCTCGGAAATGGTGATCAAGACCGCGATGATGGGCATCCCGGTGCTGGCGTCACGGTCAGGCTTCACCGCTTGGGGTGTCGAAATCGCGCGTGAGGTTGGCCTGACCCTGATCGGCCGCATGCGGGGGCAGCGGTTCGTGTGTCTTGCGGGCGAGGACCGGTTGGTGCGCGACGTCGACCCGTCGACAGTGGCGGTCGAAGATAGAAAGCATAGACGGAAGAGTGCGGAATGATTTTGGAAGTCTTTGGTTTATCTATTTTATTCGTCGCGACATTGGGCTTGCTGCCAATGATGGTCTATGTGTTCTGGCTCCTTGAGCGGTCGAAACGCGCGATCATTGAGGGTATGGCGCAATTGGACGTCAACCTGCGTAACCGTCTGGGGTGGGCGCCAGAGGAATACATCAGCATTTGGAACATCGCTGCCCCCTTTCGGCTTGGTTGGCAGGCATGGGGGGAGTTGTCTCAAAAACAAGCACTCGTGCTTCAGCGGGTTTTGATGCACGGTCTGCCAGAGTTTGCCGGGATACCAGATGAGGTCAGAAAGGCGGTGCGCACGTATCGGTGCTGTTTTGGTCTTATCTTTGCTGTTGGGGCCGTCTTAGTGTTTTTGCCAGCCCACTATAGCCTGAGTCACAAGGCGGCCGAATTGACGGGGTGGCCTGCAATTATTTGGTTTACAGCATTCGGATTGGCCGTCTGTCCATTGCTTTTCCTGCCCACCCAGAAATTCAGGAAATGGCCCGCGCTTGAGGAGATCAAATGACCCGCCCCCTCGGCATCATCCTCGCAGGAGGCCTTGCCACTCGGATGGGTGGTGGCGACAAAGGCTTGCTGACAGTCGGTGGGCAGAGCCTGCTGTCTCATGTCATTGACCGGTTTGGCCCGCAGGTGGTCGGTCTGGCGCTGAATGCCAATGGTGATCCCGAACGGTTCGCCGACCTCAACCTGCCGGTTCTTCCCGACACGATTGAAGGTTTCGCCGGGCCTCTGGCGGGTGTGCTGGCGGGGCTCGATTGGGCAGCAGAACAGGGGGCCGACAGTATCGTCACCGCCGCTGCCGACACGCCGTTTTTTCCGCGCGATCTTGCGGCGCGCCTAATGGATGCTGCTCAAGGGCAAACCCATCCGCTGGTGCTGGCGACTACGCTTCGAACCGGGGATGAAGCACTGAAATCCGGCGGCGGCAAACGGGTCAACCGGCATCCGACATTTGGCCTCTGGCCTGTCGCGTTGCGAGATGATTTGCGGGACGCCTTGAATGACGGGCTGCGCAAGGTTGTGCTGTGGACCGATAAACATGATGGGCGTGAGGCGTTGTTTCCGGCTGAGCCGTTTGACCCCTTCTTCAATGTCAACACGCCCGACGATCTGGCGCGTGCGCAAAAGCTGCTGGAGCAGGCATGAAGGTCTATGGCGTCACCGGCTGGAAAAACGCGGGCAAGACCGGCCTGATGGAGCGTTTGGTGGCCGAGATCACCGCGCGTGGCTTTTCGGTTTCGACCGTCAAACATGCCCATCACTCCGCCGATGTCGACCAGCCCGGCACGGACAGTTTCCGCCATCGAGAAGCCGGTGCGTCCGAGGTGCTGTTGGCGTCCGGCAAGCGCATTGCGATGATGCAGGAACTGCGCGGCGCACCCGAGCCGCCTCTCTCTGATCTGCTGGCACGCTTGGCTCCGGTTGATCTTGTGCTGATCGAGGGGTTCAAACGCGAAGCCCACCCCAAGGTCGAGGCGTATCGGGTGGCCGCTGGAAATCCGTTGATTGCGGCCGAGAACGAAACTGTGCGCGCGGTTGCCAGTGACACAGAGCTGAACTTCGACCGTCCGGTTTTTGATCTGGACGACACCGCAGCCATCGCAGGGTTCATTCTGCAAGAGGTAGGATTATGAGCAAACCGGACATTGCCCCACCGCCCTTGCGCAACGATTGTTTTGCCTTGCCTGCGGGCGTGAGCTGGACGCCGGTTGACAAAGCGTTGGCCCTGCTGCGCGACCGCCTTTCGGTCGTGATGGGGGCTGAAACCGTTCCGTTGGCACAAGCCGCAGGTCGGATTTTGGCCGCCGATGTATATGCCCAACGTTCGAACCCGCCGCAGGCAAATACGGCGGTAGATGGCTATGGCTTTGCCGGTCCGGTTCCGGATGGGCCGCATGTGATGCCGCTGCAAGACGGGCGTGCTGCGGCTGGTGTTCCCTTTGATGGTCAGCTTGCGCCCGGCCACGCCATACGGATTCTGACTGGTGCGGCCCTGCCCGATGGGGTGGACACCGTTATTCTGGAAGAGGACGTGACATTTCAGGACGGGCATATCGCCTTTCGCGGCCCCCTGAAACAGGGTGCCAATACCCGCAATGCGGGCGAAGATGTGGTTGGAGGTGATCTGGCTTTGCCCGCTGGACGCCGGTTGACACCTGCCGATCTGGCCCTTCTCTCCGCGACGGGTGCTGGTGATCTGCTGGTTCGCAAAACTCTGCGGGTAGCCGTCCTGTCAACGGGGGATGAGCTAGTCGAGGCCGGCGAGGTTGCTGAGCCAGGGCAAATCTACGATGCCAATCGCCCAATGTTGCTGGCTCTGATCCAGCGGATGGGATTCCAGCCACTGGATATGGGCCGCGTTGCCGATGATCGTGAAACCCTGCGCGAGCGGCTGAACGAAGCTGCGAAAGAGGCGGATGTTGTTCTGACTAGCGGCGGCGCGTCGGCAGGGGACGAAGACCATGTCTCCGCGCTGTTGCGGCAGGCCGGAGCGATGCAGGAATGGCGTATTGCCCTGAAACCGGGGCGACCTCTGGCTTTGGGGATTTGGGACGGAGTGCCGGTTTTCGGACTGCCCGGCAATCCAGTAGCGGCATTGGTCTGCACCCTAATCTTTGCCCGCCCGGCGCTGGGCCTGATGGCTGGCGAGGGCTGGCGGGACCCGCAGGGGTTCGATCTGCCAGCCGCCTTTGATAAGCGCAAGAAACCCGGGCGGCGGGAATATCTGCGGGCCCGCATCCGAGACGGAAAAGCCGAAGTTTTCACTTCGGAAGGGTCCGGGCGGATCAGCGGGCTAAGCTGGGCCGAAGGGCTGGTCGAGATCGAAGACGGAGCGCGCCACATCCAACCGGGTGATCTTGTCCGATTCATCCCCTATGGAAGTTTCGGAATCTAGTCGAAGGTTCCGGCCACACGCCCCAGCAACATGAAGGCCCGCGCGGTTCTTGTATCACCCAAAGCGGTCAGCTCTGCATCGCTGGCACGGGGTTCAAACTCGATGATCATGTGATCGAACCTGCGTAGAAAGTGATGGGCGGCGTCCCGGAAAATGGGATCCTGCTTCATCCGGGCCGAAGTCAGCGCCAGCGAGGAGCGGTCGCGAATGCCGCCCAAGGCCGCGACAGCCCGTCCGCGCCCACCCTGCGCAAATTGCCGCCAGATCTCGGGGCGGGCCATGTCAGGGCGCAGGTCATCCATATAGATGCCCTCTTGGCTGAGCAGGGTCAGCACGTCCTGAGAGGCCTGTACAAGCTTGGCTGTCTTGCGGTCCTTGAGCGCCAGCCGTAGGGCATCAAAGCCTTCGGTATCTTCCTGTGTTTCCGGAAAATTCAGCGCACGGATAAAGATGTCGGTGCCAAGCGGGGGCACGATATCCCCAGCTTGTGTACCCAGTTCCAGCGAAGTCTGATCGCCGTTCCCCACGGCTGTCGGTTGCTGTGCGGGTTCCCTGCGCTTGGTTGAAAACGTGGCCAGCGCGCTTTCGGCTTTCTTGGCCGTTTCCGCGATCTGATCCAGCTTTTTGGATACGGCTGGCTCATAGGTGCTGGAAGATCGCTGTTGCTGAGCGATATATGCGTTTCGGATGGCGTCAATCGAGGTTTGTAGTCGTGCGCTTTCCTCGCGCATGATCCGGCTGGCGCGCATGGCCATTGCCGCGACCCAGATCATCGCTACCGGCATGAAGACCGCCAGCAAGGTCACGACAAAGCCTCCGCCGTCGACCTCGTCGGGCAGCACCAGAAAAACAACCGAGACGATCAGCCAGATCACGCTGAGGGCGACGGCTGCAATTTCGATCTCGGTTATCGAAGGCTTGGTTGGCCTATCATATATGCCCAGTGAGGTTGGCCGATTGGCTTCCTGCTCTGGCGTGGGCTCGGACATTGGGAACGCTCCGGGGCTCAGGCGTAAGTGATACTCAGGACTTCATAAGAACGTACACCGCCAGGTGTGCGTACTTCGACACTGTCGCCTTCGTCCTTTCCAATCAGGGCGCGGGCAATAGGGGATTTGATGTTCAGCAGGCCGGCTTCGATATTGGCCTCATATTCCCCTACAATCTGCCAGGTCTTTTCCTCGTCAGTGTCTTCGTCAACAAGCGTGACCTTGGCGCCAAATTTGATAGCACCGGACAGTTTGGCAGGGTCGATCACATCGGTCAGTGAAAGGATGCCTTCCAACTCTTTGATGCGGCCTTCGATAAAACCCTGCTTTTCCCGGGCCGAATGATATTCGGCGTTTTCTTTCAGGTCACCCAGTTCCCTGGCCGAGGCGATGGCTTCGATAATAGCTGGCCGCTCGACGGATTTTAGGTTCTTGAGTTCGGCCTGAAGCGCAGCATTGCCCGCAGGCGTCATGGGAATTTTTTCCATATTCTTGTCGTCCACGCTGAAATTGTAACGCCCCGCCGCATGGAACCAGCGTCGGGGCGATTTGATGGGTTGGCAAATACCTGACCCAAATGATGCGTGAAATGCAAGAGGTCAAAGAAGACAGCAAGCTGGATTTGCGACTTAACGCCGTTGGATTGTGCGCCGTGGGCACCTGTTACGCTGTCCAAACAGCTGACCGCGCTGCCATTTCCAGGTGGTTGAGGCCATCCAGAGTGTTTCAAGCATATTGCACCACCTCAAACTCGATGCCGTTCTCATCATCGAAATAGAACCGCCTGCCGGGCTCGTAATCTGCATGCGACTTGGGGGTGAAACCTGCTTTGACCACCTTGTCTTCGGTTGCGTCGATGTCTTCGACCAGAACGCCGACATGATTCAGGCCCCCGATGATGTCATAGCTGCTTTCACCCGAGGGTTTGGGATCGCTGGGTGCATAAAGCGCCAGGTAGGTATGTGCGCTACCGACATGCACGGTATAGCCACCCGCGATTGCAGGGCCTTCCCAGCGGGTTTTCCAACCGAAGACGTCCTGCATCCATTTTGCCGAAGCCTGCGGGTCGCGGACGGTGAAATTGGTGTGTTCAAGTGTCGCCATCATGGGATCTCCTATTCAATTTGAGGCTTGTCCCGAATCACCGTAATTTCTAAACCTAACTTTAGGTCAAGGAATTTTTTGAGGGCGAGATGGCGATTTCAGAGGGGCTAGCAATAGGCGCTTTGGCCCAGCGCACCGGGCTGGCGGTTTCAGCGATCCGATATTACGAGGCGCAGGGTCTGATTGCCCCATGGCGCAATGCGGGTGGGCAGCGGCGATATCAGCGCGCCGACATTAGACGGTTGAGTTTTGTGATGATAGCGCAGCAATTCGGACTAACCCTGCCCGAAATCCGAGAAGTCCTGTCCGGCTTGCCCGGAAATCGTACACCAACGCCGCAGGATTGGAAAAACATCAGCAAGGATCTGCGGTCGCATCTGGATCAGCGAATCGATACGTTGATGCGCCTGCGTGACAATCTGGACGGATGCATTGGCTGTGGGTGCCTTAGTTTGCCCAAATGTGCTCTTTACAATCCTGATGACCGTGCCAAATCCAAGGGAAGTGGCCCCAGATACCTGATGGGTGACACTCCGGACACGTGATCTGCCGCATAGCGGCATAGTTACGCCGTGTTTCGATTGACCTGTGGCTTTCCCAGCATGTAATCAGCCGTGAAACAAAATTGCGCCGACCGTGCGTTAGATGCGCCAATTCGGAAAGTTAGCGAAGGAGCCCGCAATGGCCGAGATTGAACGCGAAGCGATGGAATATGACGTGGTGATCGTGGGCGCCGGCCCCGCGGGACTGTCGGCGGCCATCCGTCTGAAACAGCTGGATGCCGATTTGAACGTCGTCGTTCTGGAAAAGGGCTCGGAGGTGGGTGCGCATATCTTGTCAGGTGCGGTGCTGGACCCGTGCGGCCTGGATGCGCTGATACCGGACTGGAAGGAAAAAGGTGCGCCGCTGAACACGCCGGTCACCGAAGATAACTTCTATATGCTGGGTGAGGCCGGAAAAATCCGCATTCCGAACTTCCCGATGCCGCCGCTGATGAACAACCACGGCAACTATATCGTGTCGATGGGCAATGTCTGCCGCTGGATGGCTGAACAGGCCGAAGAGCTGGGCGTGGAAATCTTCCCCGGCATGGCCTGTTCCGAGCTGGTCTATGGCGACAATGGTGAAGTCAAAGGCGTTGTTGCCGGTGTCTTCGGCCTTGAGGCCGATGGCTCCTACGGCCCGAACACCGAGCCGGGCATGGAGCTGCACGGCAAATATGTCTTCTTGTCCGAAGGTGTGCGCGGGTCGCTGTCCAAGGAAGTGATCGCGAAATACGATCTGCAAGCCGGAAAAGAAGTCCAGAAATACGGCGTCGGCATGAAAGAGATCTGGGAGATCGACCCGGTCAAGCACAAGGAAGGCACCGTCACCCATACGATGGGCTGGCCCCTGGGCAGCAACGCGGGCGGCGGATCGTTCATCTATCACCTGGAAAACAATCAGGTCTATGTCGGGTTTGTGGTTCACCTGAATTACAAGAACCCGCACCTGTACCCCTATATGGAATTCCAGCGCTTTAAGCATCATCCGATGGTGGCCGAGCTGCTGAAAGGCGGCAAGCGCGTGGCTTATGGCGCTCGTGCGATTACTGAGGGTGGATATCAATCGATGCCCAAGCTGGTCGCGCCAGGCGTGGCGCTGCTGGGCTGTTCGGCGGGCATGGTCAATGTGCCGCGCATCAAGGGCAACCACAACGCGATGCTGTCCGGCAAAGCTGCGGCCGAGGCGGCATTTGATGCCATCAAAGCCGAGCGTTCGGGCGATGAATTGACTGTCTATGAAGCAGATGTTCGCGAAGGTGCCATCGGAAAAGACCTCAAGAAAGTGCGCAACGTCAAACCGATGTGGTCAAAGTGGGGTCTGATGCCCTCGCTGGCGCTGGGCGGTTTGGACATGTGGACAAACACTCTGGGCTTTTCGCTGTTTGGCACTCTGGGCCACGGCAAGAACGACGCGGAATCGACTGAAGAAGCCAGTAAACATAAACCGATCGACTATCCAAAGCCGGATGGCACGCTGTCCTTCGACCGCCTGACCAACGTCTCGTTCGCGATGACGAACCACGAGGAAAGTCAGCCTTGCCATCTAAAACTCTCGGACCCGGCGATTCCGGTCAGTGTCAATCTGCCCGAATTCGACGAACCTGCGCAGCGCTATTGCCCGGCGGGGGTGTATGAGATGGTCGAGGATGAAAATGGTCCGCGATTCGTGATCAACTTTCAGAATTGCGTTCACTGCAAGACCTGCGACATCAAAGATCCCAGCCAGAATATCACCTGGACCACGCCGCAGGGAGGGGATGGTCCGAACTATCCCAATATGTAAGCGAAAAATGGGCAATGGCGGCGTCGTGAAGGCTCTGCCATTGCCTCTTTCTGGTCAAAGCCCTAGCTTATTGCGCAACCGACAATCGCAAGGCAGGAATTTGGTGACTTTTCTCATTCGTCGCACAGCGTTGGCTGTGCTGTTTACCACGTCATTCGCCATTCCGGCTTATGCCGACACTGGGTTCGGTGCGTATCTTGCCGGGCGTCAGGCGATTTTTCAGGACGACTATACGGCGGCTGAGAAATACTTTGCGCAAGCATTGCGCGCAGATCCTCAAAACGACCGGTTGCTGGAGAATGTCGTCGTTGCGCGCTTGTCGCTGGGCGAGGTTAAGCGCGCTTTGCCGATTGCCCAAACCATCGAAGAGTTGGGCCTGCCCAACCAGCCCGCGAAAATGGCGATTGCCGCTAATCTGGTGGCTGAAGGCAAGCTGGATGAACTGCTGGCCCGCGACCCTGAAACGCAAGGCGTCGGGCCGCTGGTTGACGGGTTAATATTGGGCTGGGCCCATATGGGCCAGGGCGCGATGACCAGCGCGCTGGAGCAGTTTGACCAAGTTGCAGCGCAGGAAGGTCTGCGCGAGTTCGCGCTTTACCACAAAGCTTTGGCACTGGCCTCGGTCGGAGACTTTGAAGGCGCCGAGGCAGTCTTTGCGGCCGATAACGGTGTTGTGGCGCGATTTACCCGCCGCGCAGCGCTGGCACGGACCGAGGTTCTGTCGCAGCTGGACCGCAATGAGGATGCGCTGCAGTTTCTGGATGACGTGTTCGAGTCCGGCTCTGATCCCTCGATTGAAGGGTACGAATCGCGTCTGAGCGCTGGCGAAACGCTGCCCTTTACTCATGTCCGCACATCGCAGGACGGTATCGCAGAAGTGTTCTTTTCCGTGGGAGCCGCGCTCAGCAGTGAGGCGGCTGAGAATTACGTCCTGCTTTATGCGCAGGTCGCAGCCTTTCTGCGCCCGGATCACGTGGACGCAATCTTGTTGAGTGCCGAACTTTTGGACGAGTTGGAGCAATACGATCTTGCCGTCGAGGCCTATCGCAAAGTGCCCGCGAGCAGCAGTGACTATCACGCTGCTGAACTGGGCCGGGCCGAGGTGCTTGTCACGGCAGGCAAAACCGATGCGGCGGAAGAAGTCTTGCAGACCCTTGCGACGCAGAGACCGGATCTGCCAAGTGTTCACGTGGCGCTGGCTGATTTGCAAAGACGTGAAGAAAACTATGCTGCGGCTGTCGAAACCTATAGCACAGCGATTGAATTGATTGATGCTGATGGTGGCGGCAACTGGTTCCTGCACTACGCCCGTGGTATCTCGTACGAGCGACTAAAGCAGTGGGACAATGCTGAGGCCGATTTCCGCCGTGCGCTAGAACTTAACCCCGACCAACCGCAGGTCCTGAATTATCTGGGTTATTCGCTTGTAGAACGGCGCGAAAATCTGGATGAAGCGCTTGGCATGATCGAACGCGCCGTCGCCGCGCGCCCTGGTAGCGGCTATATCGTCGACAGCTTGGGATGGGTTCTGTTTCGATTGGGCCGCTATGAAGAGGCGGTCGAGCATATGGAGCGTGCCGTCGAGCTGATGCCGGTAGACCCAGTGGTGAATGATCACCTGGGTGACGTTTACTGGGCCGTGGGCCGCGCACGCGAAGCCGAGTTCCAGTGGAAGCGGGCATTGTCTTTCATTGACCTCGAAGACGCCGATGGTGAGGCCGACCCCGAGCGTATTCGTCGCAAGATCGAGGTCGGGCTGGACGAGGTTCTGATCGAAGAAGGTGCCGCGCCGCTGAAAGTCGCCAATGAAGGCTAAGGCTTTCGCGCCCGCCAAGATCAACCTTACCTTGCACGTCACCGGCCAGCGCGTGGACGGCTATCACCTGTTGGATTCGCTCGTGGTGTTTGCCGATCTGGGCGATACGCTGCATTTCACCGCAGGTGAGGCGCTGTCGATCTCTGTCACCGGCGAACATGCGGCGGGTGTGCCAAGCGATAGTCGCAATCTGGTGTGGAAAGCCGCCGAGGCTGCAGGCTGGACTGGGCATATTGACCTGAACAAAGTGCTGCCGCATGGGGGCGGGATCGGTGGCGGTTCTTCCGATGCCGCCGCAACTTTGCGGATGATAGAAGATGAGGGTGGAGCTATCCCGCCGGGAACTGCGCTGCGCCTAGGGGCGGATGTTCCTGTTTGCACGGCGGCCAGTCCCAGCCGTATGCGCGGCATCGGAGAACGTTTGGACCCAGTCACGCTCCCGCATCTACCGGCCTTGTTGGTCAACCCGGGCGTAGAGGTTCCAACCCCTGCTATTTTCGCGGCTTTGCAATGCAGAGAAAACCCGCCTATGGCAGAGGAAATACCCGTATTTGAGGCTCCTCAGGATTGCGCCGAATGGTTGGGAAAACAGCGAAACGACCTGGAAAGCCCGGCCACTTCTCTGGCTCCCGACGTCGCGCAGGTGCTGGACGCACTAAAGGATACAAAAAAGACGCTGTTGTCGCGCATGTCAGGGTCAGGATCGACCTGTTTCGCGCTGTATCCGACCATGAAAGCTGCCCATTTCGCCGCCTATGAGATTGGCGCAGCCCATCCCGACTGGTGGTGCCGTGCGGTTCAGCTTAACTAAGGCGCGCGACAACGAAGTCTGCCAAATCGCTCAGCAGGGTGCGGATCTCATGGTCGGGCAGGATGCCTAGCGACGCCTTAGCCTTGTTGGCCCAGCCAAGCGCATCTTTTCGCGTCGCCGCAAGCGTGCCGTATTTACCCATGAGACCAAGAGCGGTTTCGAGGTCACCGCTCTCTTGACGGCCCCGGCCTATGGTGCGCTGCCAGAAGGCGCGTTCTTCGGGGGTGGCCTGCGCCACCGCCTTGATCACTGGCAGCGTCAGCTTACGCTCGCGGAAGTCGTCGCCGACATTCTTGCCGGTCGCTTTGCTGTCGCCCTGATAATCCAGCAGGTCATCAGCGATCTGGAAGGCAATCCCCAGCGCATCGCCATAATCGAAGAGCGCCTTGACCTGGGCTTCTGACGCTTGGGCGATGACCCCGCCCACCTCGGTTGCGGCTGAGAACAAGGCTGCGGTCTTGCCGCGCACAACCTGAAGATAGATGGCCTCATCCGTGCCCAGATCGGTTGCAGCAGTCATCTGTAGCACTTCGCCCTCGGCGATTGTGGCAGACGCATTGGCAAGGATGTCCAGAACCCTAAGAGACCCGGTCTCGACCATAAGCTGGAAGCTGCGTGAGAACAGGTAATCCCCAACCAGAACGCTGGATTTGTTGTCCCAAAGCAGATTCGCTGTTGGCCGTCCGCGCCTTTGTGCGCTTTCGTCGACAACATCGTCATGCAACAGGGTCGCGGTGTGGATGAACTCAACCGTTGCCGCCAGACGCAAATGATGGTCCCCGGCATAGTCGAACAGCCGCGCCGCGGCCAGTGTCAGCATCGGACGCAGGCGCTTGCCACCAGCTTCGACCAAATGTGCGGTGACTTCGGGAATGCGGGGCGCGTGTTCTGAGGCCATGCGCGTGCGTATCAGGTCATTGACCGCGTCCATTTCACCCGAAAGAATCTCGGCCAGCCGCTCATGCGGTTTTGAGACTGTGCTGATGTTCATCACACTCCTGATACAAGGCTCGACTTCCGCCTCACCTTGCCCTTACATCCATCCCCATGAAAGAACTTTTGCGCAGCACTGATCCGACGATCCTGGCCTTTGCATCCGCCCTACTTCAGGGCGAGGATATAGACTGCTTTCAGATGGACGTAAATATGAGCATCCTAGAAGGCGGCATCGGTATTTTCCCGCGTCGCCTTATGGTGCGGGCAGATGATTTGATCCGCGCTGAACGGGTGATGCGCGACAATGAGATCCCGCTGGGCCGATGACGCAATTCACTGACCCAGAGCTAAGTTTGAACGACTTTCTGAATGGTCGCGTTCGGCTTTGGCAGCCCCTGTCCGGCTATCGCGCCGGGGTCGATCCTGTGTTGCTGGCGGCAGCGGTACCGGCCAAGGCTGGGCAATCCGTGCTTGAGCTGGGATGCGGCGCTGGTGCCGCCATCTTGTGCCTGATGGCGCGCGTGCCGGGATTGAACGCCACGGGTGTTGAGCTGCAATCGCCCTATGCCGATCTGGCCACCCGCAACGCGGATCAGAATGCGCAGGCGCTGACAGTGGTGCAGGCCGATCTGAGCAAACTGCCCGCTGAACTGAAACAACAGCAGTTCGATCATGTGATTGCGAATCCGCCCTATTACTTGGCCGGTGCCCACAGCCCTGCGGCGGACTCAGGTCGCGGAATTGCCTTGGGCGAGGATACACCGTTGCGCGATTGGTTCGATTGTGCGGCAAAGCGCCTTGCACCGCGGGGCTATCTGCACATGATCCAAAAGGCCGATCGGTTGCCCGACATGCTGTCAGCCTGTGCGGGGCGGCTTGGCTCAGTCGAGGTTCTGCCTCTGGCCGCGCGAGCAGGTCGGAAGGCTGAACTGGTGGTCCTTAGGGCCAGAAAAGGCGGTCGGGCTTCGTTTCAACTGCATGCCCCGCTGATTTTGCACAAGGGTGTGCGCCACGAAAAAGACGGCGAAAGCTATACCTCTCAGATATCGTCCGTTTTGCGCGACGGTGCTGCGCTGAACGGGTTTTCGGATCAATAGGCGCCAACCAGCCGAATTTGTCAGATTTATTATAGAATCTGTGCGTCTGCAGCGTGACAGGCTGGAAACGATGTGCTCAACTTCCTACGTTATTCAGAGACACCAATGAAGGAGTATCGCCATGAGCGTGAGCGCACATCTGACGGAACTGAAGAAGAAGCACGAAACTCTCGGTCTCGAAGTAGAACAAGCCCAGCGCGCGCCAGGCATCGACGATCTCCATATCGCTCAACTCAAGAAACAGAAGCTAAGGCTTAAGGAAGAGATAGAGCGACTTTCCAGTTAACTTTTAAGGCTGGCGCGCGCGGCGATGGCCGCGCCGCCGGTGACCAGGACGGCTGCGATTGCCAGGCCCCAGGATGGGGCTGCGATCCCGGCAACCACCAAAACGACGGTAGACAACAGGGGCGCTGCATAAGACGCGGTGCCAAGAATCTGAATGTCGCCTTGTTTGACCCCGATATCCCAGACATAGAACGCCAGACCAACAGGCCCCAGCCCAAGTGCCGCGATCGAGGCCCAGCCAAAGGCCGTGTCCGGCCAAACGGTTTCTTCGATGGCTAGATGCAGACCACCCGAGGCGATGGCGGTAAAGATGCAGAACACAGCGACAGAGCTTGTGGGCGTATCCCCAAGACGACGGGACATAACGGAATAGCCCGACCAGGTCAGAGCACACAGCAGCGCCAGCCCGTAACCGGGTAGGTGGCTGGCCTGAAATCCTGCGCCACCACCCCCGGCGATGATCACAGCGGCCCCAGCAAAGCCCAGGCAGGCTCCGATCAGGTGCCCTGCACGCAGATGCTCGCCCGGTAGCAAGCCTGAGAACAGCACAATCAGCAGCGGCCAGAGATAGGCGATCAGCCCGGCCTCGGCCGCAGGGGCCATGCGCAGAGCCGAGAAATAGAGCGCGTGATAGCCAAACAACCCGATGGTGCCGAACAGATAGGTGGTCCAACGCACGGTCCGCAGCTGCCCCAGCCCGCCATTGGCCCAGGTCCAGATCAGCCCCAGCGTCCCCCCGATCGAGAAACAGATCGTATTCAGCAAAAGCGCAGGAACGGGGGCTGAGCCGACGGTGAACAGGGCCAGAAGGGACCAGAGTAAAACGGCGACAAAACCGATAGTAGTGGCGCGGTTTCGGGTCATGCGGCTGACAGGTCCTCGACTGGAATGATGTCGAACTCATCGGATATATGTGCGGTCTTTTCAATCTCGGCCAGAAACCAATCCCGAAACGCCGCAATCTGAGGGCGGTTCTCGGCCCCCGAGAGGCACAGGAAGCGAAAGCGCCCCTTTGTTTCGATGGCGGTCTTGAAAGGTGCGACCAGCGTGCCTTCGGTCAGATCTTTCAGGATCATGGCCCGGCGGCCAAGCGCGACGCCAACGCCCGCAACAGCCGCGTCAATTGCGTGATCGGCGTTCGAAAACTCGGCACCATGGGTCGGGGTATGTGCGATGCCCACGGCCCTGAACCAGGCGGGCCAATCACTGGGTGGGGTCAGAAAGCGGATCGAGGCGTCATGGATCAACGGTGCATCCCGCAGGCTTTCCGGCGTGGTGAACTGGCGGGCGAGCTCGGGCGTCATGACCGGCGTCAGCCATTCCCGGCGCACTGGCACGGAATACAGCCCCTTATCCGCACCTTCGCCAAATCGGATGGCCACATCCACATCATCCCGTTCAAGGTCGATGATGCGTAACGTGGCCGAGAATTTCAGATCTATTTCGGGATGTGCGCGGGCAAATTCGTACAGGCGGGGCGCCAGCCATTTGGCCGTCAGGGCAGGGCCCGCTGTGACGGTCAGGCTAGTGTCGTCACCCTGTCTGCTCACGGCGCGCCATGCGGCTTGTAACGTGGCAAATCCATCCGCGGCGCCCGGGGCCAGGGTGCGCCCAGCCTCTGTCAGCTCCACCGCGCGGTTCAGGCGGTGAAACAGAGGGCGGCCCAAATGCTCCTCAAGGGATTTGATCTGAAAGGACAGGGCCGCAGGCGTTACATGCAGCTCTGCCGCGGCTTTGGCAAAAGACATGTGCCGGGCGGCGGCATCAAAGGCACGCAAAGCGGTCAAGGGCGGCAGGTAGTCGCTCATAGTATAGAAATTCTTAACTGAATGTTCAAAAAAGCTCGTTTGCGGCTTTGTCAACTAGAGTTCATATTGCTCATAAGTCAAGGAAAACTGTTTTGAACTGAGAGGCTGCCATGATTGAGATGACAACAAATCCAGCTGCACAATCGGCGATTCTGCGCGCGCATGAGGCGCGGGGCAAAGCGGTTCTGAATGTGTTGAAGTGGATTTTCGGTTCCCGCTGATCGCAGCGCGCGCGGTCTTACGGGATAAAAGAAGGGCCGGTTCTGCTTAGAACCGGCCCGCTTGCATTTTGGCAGCCAACTTAGGCGAAGAACTGAGCACCATTGGCCGAGATGGTCGATCCGTTGATGAATTGCGAGTCTTCAGAGGCCAGGAAAGCAACGCAGCGTGCGATCTCTTCCGGTTCGCCCAGTCGGCCCGCCGGAATCTGGCTGATAATGGAATCACGAACCTTCTCGGGGACAGCCATGACCATTTCGGTTGCGATATAGCCAGGGCAGATAGCGTTGGCGGTGATGCCCGCGCGCGCGCCTTCCTGCGCCAGCGACTTCACGATTCCCAGATCGCCCGCCTTGGTGGCGGCATAGTTCACCTGAGCGAACTGACCCTTTTGACCGTTGATCGAGCTGATGACGATGACACGGCCAAACTTGCGCTCACGCATGCCAGGCCAAACCGGGTGAACGGTGTTGAATACGCCGGTCAGGTTGGTGTCGATCACCTGATGCCACTGCTCGGGTGTCATTTTGTGGAATGGGGCGTCCTTGGTGATGCCGGCATTGGCAACAACGATGTCGATCGGGCCAATCTCGGCTTCGACCTTTTCGATGCCCGCTTTGGATTCGTCATAATCCGCAACGTTCCATTTGTAGGTGGCGATTCCGGTCTCGTCGGTGAAATTCGCGGCGGCTTCGTCGTTCCCCGCGTAGGTGGCTGCAACATTGTACCCTTCGGCCTTAAGCGCCTTGGAAATTGCTGCGCCAATGCCGCGGGAACCGCCGGTGACGAGTGCTGTTCGTGCCATTTAGGAATCCTCCAATTTAAGTCGTCTTGGTAATGCTGTTACTATTCCGAACCAGCCAGCGCAACAATATTGCGCAGGCAAGTTGCCGCAGCGCTGGGGTTTTTGGTTTCGCCTCAGGGTAGTGTGAGGCCACGATCTTTACCCAATGCACGGCAATAGTCGATCCAGTCCTTATTTTCGTTCAGCAGAGCCAAATTGCCAAAGCGAACGTGCCATGTCTCGGACAATCGAACCTGCGCGGACTGGATGTGTTTGTAGGGGTTCTTAATGCCTTCCATTGCGGCCTGATCACGAGCTTCCACAACGAATAACGCCGCGCTGGCAAGCGCGGCGTCTGTGGTTGTTTGGTCCTTGTTCCGGCGTGCTCTCAGCTCGGCCAGCTCTGTAAAGATGACGCTGCACTCCGTCAGGCTGGTCGAAAGCGGTTGACGGTTCTGTGCGTCTGCGACCCCTGCAAAGCAAATCACAAGGGCCGAAATAAGAGTGGGCCGAGAAGGCATTGTTAGATCAGTCGCGCTCGACACATAGGGCAACGCCCATGCCGCCACCGATGCACAGAGTCGCCAGACCTTTTTTCGCGTCCCGCCGCTTCATTTCGAACAACAGAGTGTTCAGAACGCGGCAGCCCGAGGCGCCGATCGGGTGACCGATGGCAATGGCGCCGCCATTGACGTTCACGATGGACGGGTCCCAGCCCATGTCTTTGTTCACGGCACAGGCTTGTGCGGCAAAGGCTTCGTTGGCTTCGATCAGATCCAGATCGTCAACCGACCAGCCCGCCTTTTCCAGCGCCTTGCGCGAGGCATAGATCGGGCCGACGCCCATAATCGACGGGTCGAGACCAGCGGTAGCATAAGATGCAATCCGCGCCAGAGGCTCAATCCCGCGCTTTTCGGCATTTGCTGCCGACATCAGTAGGGTCGCAGCCGCGCCGTCATTCAGGCCCGAGGCATTGGCGGCGGTGACCGATCCGTCCTTAGCAAAAGCCGGGCGCAGTTTGGCCATGGCTTCCATGGTTGCGCCATGGCGGATGTATTCGTCTTTGTCCATCACGATGTCACCCTTGCGGGTCTTGATGGTAAAGGGGGTGATCTCATCGGCGAATTTGCCTGCCTTCTGCGCAGCTTCGGCCTTGTTCTGGCTTGCGACGGCGAATTCATCCTGCATATCGCGGCTGATCTGCCACTTTTCAGCAACGTTTTCGGCGGTTTGACCCATGTGATACCCGTTGAACGCATCCCACAGTCCATCGCGGATCATTGTGTCGATATACTTCATGTCGCCCATCTTTTGTCCGGCGCGCAGAGCGGCGGCATGGGGCGACAGGGTCATGTTCTCTTGTCCGCCAGCAGCGACGATATCAGCATCGCCCAGTTGGATATGCTGTGCGCCCAGTGCCACGGCGCGCAGGCCGGATCCGCAGACCTGGTTGATGCCCCAGGCCGCGCTTTCTTGCGGCAGACCGGCGTTGATATGTGCCTGACGCGCCGGGTTCTGACCCTGGGCTGCGGTCAGAACCTGACCCAAAATTGTCTCGCTGACTTCGCCTTTATCGATTCCGGCGCGTTCGACAACGGCTTCAAGAACGGCTGTGCCCAAATCATGGGCTGCGGTGTTCGCAAACGAACCACCAAAGCTGCCGACGCCTGTACGTGCGGCGGATGCGATAACTACATTGGTCATTATGATCAGTCCTTTACCGTCATGGTCCGGCGGAATGTCTGACGGCGCAGGTCGAGAGGTTCCCCCCGCAACAAGAGCGCCCCGTAATCCCCCGCTCAAGTATCACTGCAATAGCGCAATGCTGCATTTGCAGCAACGGGCAGCTTGTCTCAGGACCCAAGGTCCCTAGTTTTTTGGGGTTAACCCGCCGATTTCTGTTCGTTTTCCGTTTTCCAGGGCGCAGAAACCGTAGGTGCGCCGAACAGAAATCCTTGCAGACAATCGACGCCATTGGCCACCAAAAACTCAGCATCCGCCTTGGTTTCGACCGATTCGGCCGTGACCAGAATCTCAAATTCCCTTGCTACTGCGATCAGGGCACGAACCAGCGCCTGATTATCCGGGTTTTCACTGATGCCGCGGATGAACTGGCCATCAATCTTGGCGGCATCAAAAAGAAACTCGCGGAAATGGCGGAAGCAGAAATTGCTGGCCCCAAAATCATCCAGCGCAAATGCAACGCCACGTGGTTGCAACCGGTCCATGAAATCGACCACGAGTTCCGGCACGGTCATGGCCGAACTTTCGGAAATTTCAAGGATCAGCCTTTCACCGATACTGGCATCTTTTTTCATGAACCGGTCAAGAACACGCGACCAACGTCCATATCCGATCGACCGTGCGGACATATTGATCGACATGCGGATGTCCGGGGTGCGTGCCAATGTGCGCAGGCCCATTTCAAGCGCGATGCAGTCCAATTCGCGGCCAATCGGGGTGTTTTCAAGCTGAGGCATAAACTCGCGTGCCGGGATGACACGACCGGTTTCGTCCAGCACCCGGATGAAGCCCTCGTAGAAGGCGATACCATGTGGCGCGTTAGCCTGCATGACCGGTTGAAAGGCCAGTTTGCACTGTTTGTGTTTGACAGCATCCGTAGCCATCTGGATCGTTGAGTTGTCGCGCGACAGCACAGCCGCGTTTAACGGGCTGTCTGATCCTTCGGGTAAATCTGCCAGTTTCCTGTCCCGCATGATCGAAATCGCTTCCCTACCGTCGTCGGTCAGGATCCAATTTCAGGGCAAAGATGTGAATCTGCGGTTAATGGAAATGAAAATGTCAGCGGGCTGCGTCCAGAACACGTCCCAGAGATCTCGCGGCACCAATAACTGAACCCGTAAAACCCAGCACCATCATGGCCAGTCCAAACGCGATCAGCGTTGCGGTCCCGGCGGCCAGCGCTGTCAGCATTGCGAGAAGCAGGCCTATCAGACCTAAAACTGTGGAAAATGTTGTCCAACGGGTCATGATAATCTCCGGTCACTCGTAATGCACATCGTTTGGATATGTGCAGGCTGAGCCAATTTTCAAGAAAATCAGCACGTGACCGGCGGATTCAAGCTTGTTTTGCTTCGGATTTGTGCGTTTCGGTCTCAAAATGCTCAAATCCGGGCGTCCCTCGATCCCTGGGGTTGCGTGAGATATGCTTGGCTTTGATCTGCTCCGAGCTATCCCGGCTGCCGTCATGGCTGTAACCGGGTGGGGCAAAGCAATAGGCCAACCGCTGGCGCAAAGTTAGCCCCGATTGCGTGGCATCCTGCCAGATTCCGACCCATTCGTGAAAAGCGACGCGCAACGGGTTGAAGGTTCCGATATTGTGAACCAAACCATAGTCGACCTTGTCATCGACCTGCTCTGGCACAAAGGTGCCGAACATCTTGTCCCAGATGATGAACACGCCGGCATAGTTGCAATCCAGATAGCGCGCGTTGCGGCCATGATGGGCGCGGTGGTGGCTGGGGGTGTTCATAACCGCCTCGAACCAGCGGGGCATCTTGCCGATGGCCTCGGTGTGAATCCAGAACTGATAGATCAGGTTCAGACCGCCGACAAACAGAACCATTGCCGGATGAAACCCCAGCAGGATCAGCGGCGCGCGCACGACCATCATGAAGGTGAATGTATAAGTCCAGGTCTGACGCAACGCTGTGGTCAGGTTGTAATGCTGAGAGCTATGATGGTTCACATGGCTGGCCCAGACCCAACGGATGCGATGCCCGAACCGATGCACCCAATAGTAACGCAAATCGTCCAGCAAAAAGCACAGGACAATCACCGGGATCGAGGTGCCCAGGTTCAGCGGAGTAATCTGCCACAACCACATAAAGAACCCGTAGGCGATGAAACCGAGCAGAAACCCCGAGGCAATATTGCCCGCGCCCATGATCAGCGAGGTGACCGCATCCCGCGTTTCATAGCGCCCGCCCCGGCCTTTGAAAGCGATCCAGACGAACTCGGCCAGAATTGCGGCAATAAAGAACGGGACTGCCCATTGCACGGCATCGGGAAAGGAAATCTGGTCGGTCATGCGGGCTCCATCAGGTGTCGCCAGTGGGCGCGTTCGATGTCATCGAGGTGGATGCGGGTTGAGGGGGTTCCGAAATCATGAAACTGAACTTCGAATCCGTCCGGATGCTCGATCCAGTCATAATCCTGCAGGTGGCGGGCCACGGTATCCGCGCCGAACGACCACAAAAGGCCCGAACCGGTTGTGGTTCGGATCAGCGCGGAACGTTGGTCATGCGCTACGGTTACATCTGCGATCACGTCATCTGGGAAATGGCGCGACCATTGCGCGCGCGCCAGATCAAGTGTCAGGGCAAACTGCCGCGAACGGCCAGTCAGATGCAGCAGAATAGTAATTCCGCCTATCCCCCCGATGACCAGAACTAACAATATCTCCAGCGGCATGACTTCCTCCTGACCCACAAACTGCAAAGCGGAGGCTTGGCTGTCAAAGGTGGCGTCGCGTAAGCTGAAATTCGACCTGAAGCACCGGTTGGGGATCACGCTACCCGTGCAAAGAGGTCAGTTGGAAATCGTATAGGTCCCCCCGGAATCACCCTTGCCCTTGTTGCGGGTAAAGGTCACCTGGTTCCCTTCAATCGTTACTTTCTGGCAATCCTGCGGGATCTGATTTCCGCCAACAACAAGCGTTCGGCACCAAAAACGTTTGTTCCAGATCCACGCGCCCGAGAATTTGACCTTGTCGCTGGTTTGTCCGGAAATCTTCCCGTCGGGTGAAATAAGCACCCAAGTGCCTCCATCTACCAGTTTTTTACCAGCGACAGCATTCTGAAAATCTTGCTTTTTCTTGATGTCTTTGGCCTCGGCAATCAATGCCGAGCCCAAAACCAGACAGGCAGCAGTGGCCAGAGTGAATAGGTTTTTCATAAAGAAAGCCTCCTCGTTACAACAACGGGGAGGCTATCATAAATTCAGGACTTCAGGAAAACGACCTTAGCTTTCTTCCGCGACCAGTGCCGCAATGATCGCCTTGGCACTGTCTGAATTCCACTCGGCATCCCCGATCAGGCGGGCGACTTCATTGCCATCGGGGTCAAGAATGACCGTGATTGGCAGGGCAATGACACCGAACTCACGTGCCACGGCCGAGCCCGGATCTTGATGGCGCGGCAGGTTCTCGATGTTGTTTTCCTCGAAAAACTTCTTGATCCCCGCGGGTGAGTTGCGCCCGGTGGCCAATGTCAGGACTTCGAATTTTTCACCCCCGAATTCCGCCTGCAACTCGGCGATCTGAGGCATTTCCTTTCGGCACGGTGCGCACCATGTGGCCCAAAAGTTCAGCAGAACGTATTTGCCCTGATAATCCGCAAGCGTTGCGGTGCCACCATCATCTTCCAACTGAAATTCGACCAAGGTGTGCGGTTTGGGCTCTTTGTGCAGGATCAACCGCTTCAGGGTGCCTTCGCGCAGCGGACCCAGAGTTTCCGCATCTGTGGCCAAAGCCGCGTTTGCACCTAGCGCAAGGGCCATATAAAGGGGGATCAGACGAAATAGGCGCATATCAACTCCGGGTTTTCTTACATGACCGATCAATCTTCGAACCAGATGTGGGGCGGCCGCTTTGCCGCCGGTCCAGACGCGATCATGGAGGCAATCAATGCCTCGATCGGGTTCGATCAGCGGATGGCAGCCCAGGACATTGCAGGCTCGCGCGCCCATGCCGCCATGTTGGCTGCCACGGGCGTTATAACTGATAGTGATGCTGAGGCCATTCGGGAAGGGCTGCTCACCGTATTGTCAGAAATCCAGAACGGCGCGTTTCAGTTCTCGACAGCTCTGGAAGACATCCACATGAATGTCGAGGCGCGCCTGAAAGAGATCATTGGCGAACCTGCGGGCCGTTTGCACACAGGACGGTCGCGCAATGATCAGGTGGCGACCGATTTCAAATTGTGGGTGCGTGATCAGTTCGATGCCGCCGATGCCGGTCTGCTGGCCCTAATCCGCGCGCTTTTGGCGCAGGCAGAGGCCGGGGCGGACTGGGTCATGCCGGGCTTTACCCATCTGCAAACCGCCCAGCCTGTAACCTGGGGTCATCATATGATGGCTTATGTCGAAATGTTCGGGCGTGATCTGTCCCGCGTCCGCGATGCCCGCGCGCGGATGAACGAATCCCCACTGGGGGCTGCCGCGCTGGCTGGAACCTCGTTCCCTATTGATCGGGTCATGACCGCCGAGGCGCTGGGCTTTGACCGTCCCGCTGCCAATTCGCTGGACGCCGTCAGTGACCGCGATTTTGCGCTGGAATTTCTGTCAACTGCTTCGATCTGTGCAATGCACCTGTCGCGCTTTGCCGAAGAACTGGTGATCTGGTCTTCTGCCCAGTTCCGCTTTGTCACCCTGTCTGACCGTTTTTCGACTGGCTCGTCTATCATGCCGCAAAAGAAGAACCCGGATGCGGCAGAACTGATCCGTGCCAAGGTCGGGCGCATTTATGGCGCCAACACCGCGCTGATGATGGTGATGAAGGGCTTGCCGCTGGCCTATTCCAAGGACATGCAGGAAGACAAGGAACAGGTTTTTGACGCTGCCGATAACTGGATGCTGGCGCTGGCAGCGATGGAAGGCATGGTCAAGGATATGACCGCCAACCGCGAAAGCCTGGCTGCGGCTGCAGGGTCGGGTTTTTCGACCGCGACTGATCTGGCCGACTGGCTGGTGCGCGTTCTGGGCCTGCCGTTCCGCGATGCCCATCACGTCACCGGATCGCTGGTTGCGATGGCCGAGAGCAAGGGCAGCGATCTGCCGGACCTGACGCTTGCGGATATGCAAACAGTGCATGCGGAGATCACCGATGACGTCTTTTCTGTCCTTACGGTGCAAAATTCGGTAAACTCGCGCCAGTCTTACGGCGGCACGGCACCGGATCAGGTGCGGGCTCAGGTCAAGCGATGGAAGGCGTTGGTGTAATGCGAATTCTGACTGCGGCTCTGTTGATGCTGGCAGGGGTAACCCTGGCCGGATGCGGTGCGGATGGCGAACCGATCCAACCAACGATGAGCGCCAATATCGGCGTCGGCACCAGCGGCGCCTATGTCGGGGGCGGCGTTGGCCTGCAACGCGGCCCCCTGAGCGTTTTTCTCGGGCGGTAGTGTTTCCCGAGTTGCAGTTTCAGCACTCAGTTCCCATTTCAGACCGATCAATGGCGCTTGGCCGTAAACCTTGGAAAAAGAAATGAATATGAAGATTTTAGGCCTGTTCTTTGGCCTCGCCATTCTTGCGGCTTGCGACCCATCCTATAAACCGCGACCCGATCCCGAACCCCAATCCGGCGGATCTGGAATTTCGATATCCGGTTATGGGCGGGTCGGCGTTTCGCATATTGAATGACGCGACACCCCTGTTTGCGTAGAATCCATTGATCCGCCGGGGCATTCTGGTCTAAGCGCGTCTTTATGGATCACTTTCTTTACCGCGACGGCGCGCTTTACGCCGAGGATGTCCCGATCTCCGAAATCGCAGCTGCGGTTGGGACACCCTTTTACGTCTATTCGACGGCGACGCTGCTGCGTCATTTCCAGCTGTTCGATGAGGCGTTGGACGGGACCGACCACCTCGTATGTTATGCGATGAAGGCCGCCAGCAATCAGGCGATCTTGAAGACGCTGGCCGAGGCAGGCGCGGGGATGGACGTTGTTTCGGGTGGGGAATACCTGCGGGCCAAAGCTGCCGGAGTGCCCGGCGATAAGATCGTGTTTTCGGGCGTTGGCAAAACAGCCGAAGAAATTCGCACTGCTCTGACCGGTGGCATTCGTCAGTTCAACGTGGAATCCGAACCCGAGATGGAGGTGATCAACGCCGTTGCGCTTGATTTGGGCGTCGTTGCTCCGATCACCGTTAGAGTAAATCCGGATGTGGACGCCAAGACCCACGCCAAAATAGCCACCGGAAAATCCGAGAATAAATTCGGCATTCCGATCGCCCGTGCGTCAGAAGTCTATGCCCAGGCTGCCAGCCTGCCCGGGCTGGAGGTCATTGGCATCGACGTCCATATCGGCTCGCAACTGACCGAGCTGGAGCCTTTCGCATTGGCCTATCAGAAGGTTGCTGAGCTGACCGAGACGCTGCGCAATGAGGGTCACAATATTCGCCGCCTTGATCTGGGTGGGGGGCTGGGCATTCCCTATGCGCGCTCGAACGACGCGCCGCCGCTGCCTTTGGAATACGGTGCGCTGATCAAAGACACTCTGGGTCATCTGGGATGCGAAATCGAAATAGAGCCGGGCCGCCTGATTGCCGGTAATGCTGGTTTGATGGTCAGCAAAGTGATCTATGTGAAATCCGGCGAGGGCCGGGATTTCCTGATCCTCGACGGTGCCATGAACGACCTGATCCGCCCGGCCATGTACGAAGCCTATCACGATATCGTACCGGTGATCGAACCCGTGCCGGGCACGGAACAGCAACCCTATGATATCGTCGGTCCGGTTTGCGAAAGCGGCGATACATTTGCCAAGCAACGGCAGATGCCGCCATTGGGTGCTGGTGATCTGGTCGCTTTTCGCAGCGCAGGGGCCTATGGCGCGGTCATGTCCAGCGAATACAACACGCGACCCCTGATACCCGAAGTTCTGGTGCACGGAGATCAATTTGCCGTAATTCGTGAACGTCCGAGCTTTGACGAAATCATAAACCGCGATACCATACCCGAGTGGCTCTGACGCAATAGGCGCGCGGGCCGGTGAACGGAGGCCCGACTTGACCGCAAGAGAAACCTTGCCGATCCCCAGATTGTCTTTGCTGCTAACGCAGGTGGGGATGCTAAGCGAGCAGGTTTGGCGGTCTTTCTGGCCGTTTTTCTCAATTTCCATGGCGCTGTTGGCCGCGCTGATGCTCGGACTACAGGACCATGTCGGGGTGGAAACCGTTTGGGCCGCGGGGTCGGCGGCGTTGATTGGGCTGTTGGTTGCACTGATCCACGGCGCGCGGCGGTTCCGTATCCCAACACGAAACGAAGCGTTGATCCGGATGGATGAGACCCTGCCAGGGCGTCCTATCCAGGCTCTGATGGATGAACAGGCCATCGGCGCGATGGATGCTGATTCTGTGGCCTTGTGGCGGGCTCATCAGGCGCGTATGGCGGAACGTGCCGCACAGGCTGCGCCGGTAAAGCCCGATCTCCGACTGGCCGACCGCGACCCCTATGCTCTGCGGTTCATAGCTTTGCTGGCGCTGGTGATTGCGGTGCTTTTCGGCTCATTTTGGCGCATAGGATCCGTGACAGAGATGACACCGGGTGCAGCCGTTGCCGGTCAGGGACCAAGTTGGGAAGGCTGGGTCGAGCCGCCACGCTATACCGGCTTGCCAACGCTTTATCTAGCGGATCAATCCGACCCGACACTTTCGGTCCCGCAAGGCAGCCGCATCACATTGCGATTCTACGGCGAGGTCGGTGCGCACAGCTTGACCGAAACCTCGACACCGCTGGGCACGGAAGCGGTCACCGACCCTGAACAGGAATTTGTCGTCGAACGTTCGGGCCGAATGACGATAGACGGGCCTTCCGGGCGCGATTGGGCGTTGGAAGTGATCGCAGATACGTCTCCGCAGATCACCGTGTCGGACGTTGCCAGATCCGAAGCGGGCGGCCAGATGAAATTGCCCTTTGCGGCCAAAGATGATTACGGTGTGATAGCAGGCTCTGCCCTGATCGAACTGGATCTGGATGCAGTTGATCGCCGCTATGGTCTGATGGCGATTCCAGAACCGCGTGAGGTGATCGAGGTTGAGTTACCGATGCCCATTACAGGCGACCGGGCCGATTTCACCGAGAATCTGATCGAGGATTTCTCACAACATCCCTGGGCGCATCTGCCAGTAAAGATCACTTTGATGGCGCGTGATGCTGCCGATCAGCAAGGGCAGTCTGAACCCTATACAACAGCGCTTCCGGCGCGTCGGTTCTTTGATCCGCTGGCGGCTGCAATCGTTGAACAGCGGCGCGATCTGCTGTGGTCACGGGACAACGCGAAACGGGTATCTCAGATTCTGCGGGCGGTATCGTATCTGCCCGAGGACCTGTTCCGCTCGGATACGGCCTATTTACGCCTGCGGGTGACACTTCGGCGGCTTGAGACATTTACCGAATACGGGTTGAAGCCGACGCAGCAGGAAGAAATCGCGGCCTCACTATGGAAGCTGGCCGTATTGATCGAGGACGGTACGCTTGCCGACGCTCTTGAGCGGATGCGCCGGGCGCAGGAGCGCCTGACGGAGGCGATGCAGAACGGGGCAAGCGACGAAGAGATCGCTGAGCTGATGCAAGAGCTGCGCGAGGCCACCCAGGACTACCTGCAACAGTTACAGCGGTTGGCAGAGCAGAACGGTGAAGAAGGTCAGCAGGGGCAAGACGGAGAATCCTTGCAGATGACGCAGGATGATCTGCAACGGATGATGGATCGAATTCAGGATCTGATGGAGCAGGGCCGTATGGCCGAGGCGCAGCAGGCGCTGGAGGAATTCCAGCAGATGATGGAGAACATGCGCGTCACGCAAGGTCAGGGTCAAGGTCAGCAATCCGAAGGCCAACAGGCGATGGAGGGTTTGGCAGAGACATTGCGCGATCAACAGGGGCTGAGCGATCAGGCTTTCCGCGATCTGCAAGAGCAGTTCAATCCCGGTGCGCAGACTGGTGAAAACCAGGGCAATCAGGGCCGCAATGGCGGTCAGGGCCGTGGTCAGAGCCACGAAGGCCAGGGCGGACAGGGGCAGGGTGCGGACCAGGCTGATGAAGGTCAGCAGGGTCAGGGTTCGCTGGCCGATCGTCAACAGGCCCTGCGCGATGAGCTGGGCCGCCAGCAACAAAACCTGCCCGGTGCCGGTACCCCGGAAGGCGAAGCCGCCCGTGATGCGCTTGGGCGCGCTGGCCGCGCCATGAATGAGGCTGAGCAGGCTCTGCGGAATGACGAGCTGGCTGATGCTATCGACAACCAGTCCGAAGCGATGGATGCGCTGCGGGAAGGGATGCGCTCGTTAGGTGAGGCCTTGGCCCAGAACCAGCAGAATCAACCAGGTCAAGGCAGCCAGGAAGGCGATATGCAGGCCAACAACCGCGATCCACTGGGCCGCAACCCTGGGGCAAACGGGTCGATGTCAACCGATGAGAGCCTGCTGCAGGGTGAGGACGTCTATCGCCGTGCCCGCGAGTTGCTGGACGAAATTCGCCGCCGGACCGGTGAATCTGAACGTCCCGAGATTGAATTGGAATATCTCAAGCGCCTGCTTGAACGGTTCTGATCAGTTCTGAGAAGCGCCAGCCTGGGTATCCAGCCAAAGCCGGGCTTGATCCACCAAAGACACATAAGGTTTGAGAACTGCATCCGCCTGAGGAACAGCCTCACTGATTTGCGGAGCATTGCCGTAGATCAGGAACAGGATCACACCAAGTATCAAGATCAGAGCGAACCCACGCAGAAAGCCACCGGATTTGCGGGGCGCAGGCGCTGATACCTCGGGCGCATCTGCAGAGGCGTCGCCGCGGAATCCGGAATTGATCGTCTCGACATCGGGCAGGGTGTCACCTTGCCCGGAATCTTTAGCGGTTTCTGTAGCTGTCAGTTCCTTGACCGCCTGTTCGGGGTCTGGTTCCGGCTCGGAAGGTGGATCAAGAGCAAGATCAGGCTGGCTTTCAAGGCTGCTGCCTTCCTGGGCCCGCAATTCGGCTTCGCGTGCGGCTTCTTCCTTCAGAATATCGGCGACCGAAGGATCCACATTGCTGACCGGCGCACCATCCTTTGGTGGGGTTTCGGGCTCGGGCTCGGTCTGGTCGGCGGTTTTTGGCTCCGCCGGTGGAACAGCCTTATCCTCGGCAGTCGTTTCATCTGCAGGTTGCTCAACGGTTGGATCCGCCGGATGTTTGGCCTGGAACCACGTTTTCTCGCAATTCGAACACTGAACATCGCGGCCTTCCTCTGGAATGACCTCGTCTGGCACCTCGTATTGGGCACTGCAGTTGGGACAAGTAAGACGCATGCTGCCTCCGGGCCGGGGGTTGGCCTGATAATAGTTTTTTTAAGAATGATATTCCGTTAGAACCAAACAGCAAAGCGCGTTTTCGGTTTCGCGGGCCAAGTGTCACCATTTGGACCCGGTACGGGCATTGAAACCTGAACCGCGCTGGGGCAAGAAGAGCGGCACAAAAATTGGGGGCCCCCGTGATCGAGCTGGACCATGTCAGCTACACCTATGGTGGAGGTGAATTGCTGAGCGACGTATCGCTTAAGCTTCAACCGGGGTCGTTTCATTTCCTGACCGGGCCGTCCGGTGCTGGCAAAACAACCCTGCTAAAGCTCTGCTATGGCGCATTGCTGCCCACATCGGGAAGGCTGAGCGTGTTCGATCAGGATATCGCCCGCCTTAACCGCGATCAGATGGCCCTGATGCGCCGCCGGATAGGTGTGGTGCATCAGGATTGCCGGTTTCTGGATCACATGACTTTGGCCGAGAATGTCGCTTTGCCGTTGATGGTATCCGGTAAGGCGGAAATTGCCGAGCAAACAGATCTGTCAGATCTGTTAAACTGGGTCGGGCTGGGTGCGCGTCTTGACGCGCTGCCACCAGAGCTGTCAGGCGGTGAACGCCAGCGTGCGGCGCTGGCCCGTGCGGTGATGCTGTCGCCGGATGTCGTGCTGGCCGATGAGCCGACGGGCAATGTGGATTGGGAAATGTCTCAGCGCCTTTTGCGCCTGCTGGTCGAGTTGAACAAGATGGGCAAGACAGTCTTGATTGCGACCCATGATCTTAGCCTGATCCGTGCGGCGAAAAGCCAGGTGCAGGCGCGTGTTTTGCGCATCTCGCAGCGCCAAATTCAACTGGCGGGGGCGGATCTATGAACGTGGAAACCTTCCGCAACCTGTTGAAACGTGATGGTCGTACCGATCGGGTTGTTCCGCCCACTGGCTATACTGCACATCTCACACTGTTCGTGTCCGGTGCGATGGGCTTTCTTGCGGTGTTCGCGCTGGCTCTGTCATTGGCGTCGGGGCGAGTGGCAGACCGCTGGGCAAGCGAACTTGCCGGCGCTGCCACGGTGCGGATCAATGCCCCGGCCGACCAGATGGCCGCCCAGACTGAAACCGCGCTGACGGTGCTGTCGCAAACACCCGGTGTCGCCTCTGCCCGGGCGTTGACCATCGAGGAGCAGATTGCGCTGTTGTCGCCCTGGTTCGGCCCGGATTTGCCACTGGACACGCTGCCCGTGCCGCAGCTGATCGAAATTGTCGAAGGTGAGCCTGGTCTGGATGCAGCAGGATTGCGCCTGCGTCTTGGGGCCGAGGTGCCCGGAGCCGTACTGGACGACCACTCGCGCTGGCGCGAACCTTTGGTTGATGCGGCCCGCTCGCTCCGGAGGCTTGGCTGGGTCTCAATCCTTCTGATTGGCGGAGCGACCGCCGCCATGATCACATTGGCGGCCAATGCGTCGCTGGCAGCCAACGCGCAGATTATCGAGGTGCTGCGTCTTGTCGGGGCCCGGGATCGATTTATTGCCAATGCGTTTGTTCGCCGCTTCACCTACCGCGCATTTTTTGGCGCGATGGTTGGTGTGCTGTTCGGAATGACAGGTGTGTTGTTGCTGCCCGAGGCATCGTCGGACGAGGGCGGCTTTCTGACGGGCCTGGGCTTTCAGGGGGCAGGGTGGCTGTTGCCAGCCCTCATCCCGGTACTGGGTGCTGCGGTGGCCTTTCTAGCCACATGGACTGCGGCAAACCGCAAATTGAAGGAGCTTTCGTAATGGCCACTCCAATTCAATGGATCCGCTCACTGGTCTTCATGATCGTGATCTACATGTGGATGCTGGTCCTTGGCCTCGTGTTTGCTCCTTACGCCATGTTTGCAAAGCGCGGAGCGCTGCATGCATGCAAGACCTATGCGCGCACAACCATGTGGCTGGCGCGTTGGATGGTTGGTATTCGATGCGAAATTCGCGGGACTGTGCCAGTGGACGAGGTGGTCATCGGGGCCAAACACCAGTCTTTCCTCGATATCATCATGATCTTTAGCGCGATTCCTCATGGCAAGTTCATTATGAAGCGCGAATTGCTGTGGACGCCAGTCATTGGGCTTTACGCAAGCCGCCTAGGGTGCATCCCGGTCAATCGCGGCAAGAAGGGCGCCGCTGTGGCCAAGATGGTCCAGGATGTGGCGAAGGAATTTACAGAACCTGGCCAGTTGGTGATCTATCCGCAGGGCACCCGTGTCGCGCCAGGCGTTCACAAACCGTATAAGGTTGGAACTGCCGTCCTGTACGAAGGCTTGGGAATCCCTTGCGTACCTGTTGCAACAAATGCCGGAGTGTTCTGGCCCCGAAGCGGCGTGATGCGCAAACCCGGCCTTGCGATCGTCGACTTCCTTGATCCGATCGAACCCGGCGTCGAACGTGCGCGCTTTCTGGACCGATTGGAAGACGTGATCGAGACGCGCTCGAACGCTTTGATGACAGAAGTGGGGTTTGATCCTGATGCAGTTCATTGACGATATCGAAACGCTCGAGGGACATTACAGCGCACCGGGCGCCCCATCATTGCGTAAAGTAGCGCACCGGTTGACGCCTCTGTACCGGCAATGGGTCATGGCTTCGCGGCTATGCGTACTCAGTACGGTTGGGCCCGAAGGGGTCGATGGCAGCCCACGTGGCGATGATGGTCCGGTGATTCTGGAACTGGATCCAAAGACATTGGCGATGCCCGACTGGCGCGGGAACAACCGGCTGGACAGCTTGCGCAATATCGTGCGCGATCCGCGTGTGTCATTGATGTTCATGGTCCCCGGGTCGAACAATGTTGTGCGCGTCAACGGGTCGGCCCGACTGACAGCGGACCAAGACCTTCGTACCCGGTTCGAAAAACAAGGCAGGCTTCCGGCCACCGTGATCGTCATCGACATTGCAGAGGTCTACACTCAGTGTGCCCGTGCGCTGATGCGTGCGCGGACTTGGAGCAGCGGGGACGAAGCCGCCATATTGCCGACAATGGGTGAAATCCTGGCCGAAGCGTCAGACGGCGAGGAAGGTGGCACGCAATATGATGAGGCCTGGGGGCAACGCGCCGCAAAAACGATGTGGTAGCCTGTTTACTTATCAAGGTTTGGTCAAAGAATCGTCACACGGGTAAGTAAGTAGATAACCGTGAGGCAAATACAGAATACAGGAGCCGTCAATGGAGCAGCTTAGTTCAGTTTGGGATTCTTTCCTGAACCACGCCCGCTATGTGTTTACGTCTCCTTTGGATCCCACGAACCGGATTTTCTATGTCTATGTCGGCAGTTCTCTGCTGATTGCCTTCGCCATCTATGCCGTGAAGCGCAGAAACGCGTCACATGTAGACGGAGAGAGCAGCTTTCTGGGGTTTCTGTTTCCCCGCAAGGTCTGGGACCACCCTTCGGCATGGCTCGATATCCGCTATTTCTTTTTCCACAAACTGATCGGGCATTTCCTGATATTGGGTCTGCTGACCGGATCAGCCGCCTTGTCCTATCAATGGGCAAGCGGTGGGCTTGACCCCAATAACTCACCCCGGGCAGAGCCCTTGGTTGGCTGGTTGGGGGCTTTGGCTACCTTCACCTACATGCTCATTCTATTCCTGATTATGGATTTCATCGGCTACGCAGCCCATTACCTGCAGCATAAGGTCCCGCTGTTGTGGCAATTTCACAAAGTTCATCACAGCGCCGAGGTGATGCACCCGTTGTCGAATTTTCGCGAACATCCGATAGACAATATCCTCTACAATGTTGCGATTGGGTTTGGTGCCGGCGCAGTAACCGGGTTTGCGTTTCGACTGTTAGGGTACCAGCCGAACATGCCGGCATTGCTGGGCGTGCCGGTGCTGATGTTCTTGTTCAATGTCGGAGGCTATAATCTGCGACATTCCCATATCTGGTTGCGTTGGCCGGGTGTGTGGTCGAAAGTTTTTCCCTCGCCTGCGCATCACCACGTGCATCACAGTTGCCACCCGGACCATCTGGACAAAAACTTCGCCTTCATGTTTCCGTTCTGGGATGTGTTGTTCGGCACCTACATCATGCCCGAGGATAACAGGGACGTGAAATTCGGCGTGACCGAGAAGGACAAGGGTCACGAGATGGACACCTGCATGAAGCTCTATTTCCTGCCGTTCAGAGATGCGTGGCGTATTCTGAAAAAGAAACGGCGCCCATCGTCTTACCAAGCGCCCGATGCAGATGCCGCCAGTCGCCATTCGGTCAAATAGCGAGCATCTGAGGTGGTTGCCGGCCTGACGTGATCCGCTGATCGCCTGTGTCCGCCAACGCCTTGGCGGTGGTTTCGGCTGGGCATAGTGACGCAAACGCCCTCAAGCCGCGGCGGCTCCGATCTTGGCGATCTTGCTGACCCAGCGGTCCACGTGACCCGGTTTGGGATAACTTGCCCCGGCAAAATAGGTGAACCGGGTCGGCTTGAAGCCAACAAATCCCAATATCTGATCGCGTACCTGGCGGATCAGGGCCTGGCGATAGATCAGGCGCATGAACCAACCCGGCGTATCTGATGTCAGAATGACGCGCGCGGTGCGTCCGCTCAGCATCGGGGCGGGCAATCCAATCTTAGTGGTGTTTCGCGTGTCAAAGGTGCGTCCGGGGATGAACATCCGGTCGATCAGACCTTTGAGTTTTGCGGGCAATCCGCCCCACCACATTGGTGTGGTCAAGACCAGATGCTCGCTCCATTCGAAATCTTGCAATACCTGCTCAAGAACCGGTTCTAGCGGTTTGAAATCGTGATAATTGCCCTGGCCAAAATCAAAGTCGAACTGCATCTCACTCAGATGGACTAGACGTACGTCATGTCCCTTGCCTCGGGCGGCGTCGGCATAAGTTTCAGCAAAGGTCCGCGACAGGCTGCTATCGGCGGGGTGTCCGTCGAGGACGAGTATTTTCTTCGGTTGCATGGGGCTCTCCTAAAAATGACCATGGTCACTTATAGAATCAGAAAATGACCGCGGTCAATAAAAATTTGACCATGGTCAGAAAACATGCGAGCAAACCATATGCAAAAACCACCCCAGAAACGAACTCTCAAAACTCGGGCCCGGCTTTTGGCGGCTGCCGAGGCGCTCATTGAAAACAGCGGATACGAGGCGCTGAGGGTAGAAGAGGTCGTCCAGAGCGCTGGCGTCGCCAAAGGGACGTTCTTCGCGCATTTTCGCGACAAGGATGCCTTGATGGAGCTTCTGATCGCAGATCGGCTGAATGCCTGCCTCGATCAGGCCGAGGCTGGGACAGCGCCCAAATCGGTGAATGATATCATGACCGCCCTGCAGCCGGTTCACAGCTTCATGACATCCGAACGGTATGTCTTTGACTTGTTGATAAGATATTCGGGGGCGACGGCTATCGCCGATATCGGACCAATCGCATATTGCTTTGAGCGCTACTTTCGTGTGGTGATGATGTGGCTTGACGCTGCGGATGTCCGACAGGACATTCCGACCGAGCTGTTGGCCGAAGGTGTTCAGGCCTTTGCCATTCAGGCCATGTCCCTTAAGTTCTGCGCCTTGCACGCCTCGACCGGTTTTACCGACCGGTTGAGGGTCTATCTCGATGCATGGTTGACCCCGGCGACCTAGTCACCGGGGTCCTTTTTTTAGCTGTGAATTGGCCCGTCACCGCAGGCCAGGGCCGCCTCACGCACCGCTTCGGAATATGTCGGATGCGCGTGACAGGTCAGCGCCAGATCTTCGGCCGAGGCGCCGAATTCCATCGCCACGCAGACCTCGTGAATCAAATCACCCGCAGCCGGGCCAATGATATGCGCACCCAGAATGCGGTCGGTTTCCTTGTCTGCCAGAATCTTGACGAAACCATCCGAGGCAAAGTTCGCCTTGGCGCGGCCATTGCCCATGAACATGAACTTTCCGACCTTATAGGCACGGCCCTGTTCTTTGAGCGTCGCCTCGGTCTCTCCGACATTGGCGACCTCGGGCCAGGTGTAGATCACGCCCGGAATGACGCCATAGTTCACATGCCCATGCTTGCCCGCAACCTGTTCGGCGGCGGCCATGCCCTCGTCTTCGGCCTTATGCGCCAGCATCGGGCCTTCAGTCACGTCGCCGATGGCATAGACGCCCGGCACATTAGTCTGCCAATCGGCGCCTACCTTGATCTGACCGCGGGGTGTCATTTCAACACCCAAAGCGTCCAGCCCCAAACCATCCGAGAACGGTTTGCGCCCAGTAGCGACAAGGACGGTATCGGCGTCAATCACATGCTCGCTGTCATCCTTCAGCAGCTTATAAGTTACCTTGGCCTTGGTCTTGGTGGCTTCGGCCTTTTGCACCGCAGCACCCATGACAAAGTTCAGGCCCTGTTTCTTGAGGATGCGCTGGAAGGTTTTCTGAACCTCAGGGTCCATGCCCGGGGTGATTTCCTTGAGGAATTCGATAACTGTCACTTCGGCGCCCAGACGGCTGTAGACCGAGCCTAGTTCAAGTCCGATCACACCTGCGCCGATGACGACCATCTTTTTCGGAATCTTGCCCAGCGCCAGCGCGCCGGTTGAGGTCACGACGACATTTTCATCCACTTCGACACCAGGCAGCGCGGAAGGCTCGGACCCGGACGCGATGATGATGTTCTTGGCTTCATGCACCTCGTCACCCACCTTGACCTGCCCAGCGGCCGGGATTGAACCCCAGCCTTTCAGCCAGTCGATCTTGTTCTTCTTGAACAGGAATTCGATGCCCTTGGTGTTGCCGTCAATGACTTCGTCCTTATAGGCCTGCATCTGCTTCCAATCGACCGAAGGGCTTTTGCCCTTGAGGCCCATCTTGGCAAAGTTATGCTCGGCCTCGTGCAGCTGATGGCTGGCATGCAACAGCGCCTTGGACGGAATGCAGCCCACGTTGAGGCAAGTGCCGCCCAGCGTCTCACGCCCTTCGACCACGGCGGTTTTCAACCCCAGCTGCGCGCAGCGGATGGCGCAGACATAGCCGCCGGGGCCTGCTCCGATTACGATGACGTCATAGTTTGCCATTTGTCCGGTCCTTGTATTTGGTGGGGTCGGATACGCTTGTCTGCGCAATGCACCCCCATTGAATAATCTATGCGGCAGCTCGAATCAAAACACAGCTGCCAACAGCATTGCAGTGGTCGCCAGCAGCCCGATCATCCAGATCACCGTACGCCATGGTGTCCAGCCAAATGCATAGGCCGGAACATAGGAAGCGCGTGCGATCAGGTAGACCCAACTACAGGCGGCAGTAAAAGCGCTGGATTGCCCCGAGGTCGTAATGACCAAAGATGCGATAGCGAACAAAACCAACCCTTCGGAATGGTTGCTAAGCGCCCGGTGCAGACGTCCCATTGCAGCAGGCTTGTCAAACGGGGTATCACGTGGCCCCAACGCGTGCAGCACATCGACCTTACCGTGGCCAGAGATCAAATAGGCGACAAATTGAGCGACCCAAAGAAGGGCTGCCAGCGACAAGACGGTCAATTCCGTGGTCATTCAGCTTGTTTCCTCGGCACTAGGAACGGATGCGATAAATCGGTTTAAACTGGCGTCAGAAGCTTCACCTGAATATGCGCGATCCCGCCACGTTCGTGATGCATGGCCAATTCCTCGGAATCAAAGAAACTCAGGGCCTTTTCAAGATCAACCACCTCAAACATTGCAACCGCATGATCACGCTGATCGGGGTCTTTCCAGATGTGGAGGTCGCGGATACCCGCGGCCTCCCGCATTGGCTTGTCTTCGCGAAACACTTTCAGCCAGACATCAAAATCAGCAACGTCAGCCTGCCAGAGAACATGAGTTGCCATGGTCATAGATCCATCAGCAAGCGGCGTGGATCTTCCAGTGCCTCTTTCACGCGCACTAGGAAGGTCACAGCACCTTTGCCGTCCACGATCCGGTGGTCATAGGACAGAGCCAGATACATCATCGGGCGGATCTTGACCTCACCGTTGATGGCCATCGGACGGTCCTGAATCTTGTGCATACCAAGAATACCCGACTGCGGCGGGTTCAGGATCGGCGAGGACATCAGCGAGCCATAGACGCCGCCGTTCGAGATGGTGAAGGTGCCGCCCTGCATCTCTTCCATGCTCAGCTTGCCGTCACGGGCGCGCCTGCCCTTTTCGGCGATTGCCTTTTCGATCGCGGCAAATGACATCGAATCTGCATCACGGATGACCGGAACAACAAGACCGGTCGGCGTGCCTGCGGCGACACCCATATGCACAAAGTTCTTATAGACAATGTCGGTGCCATCAATCTCGGCATTCACTTCGGGCACTTCTTTCAGTGCATGACAGCAGGCCTTGGTGAAGAAGGACATAAAGCCCAGACGGACGCCGTGCTTCTTCTCGAACTGGTCCTTGTACTGGTTACGCAGGGCCATCACCTCTGTCATGTCCACCTCGTTATAGGTGGTCAGCATGGCGGCGGTGTTCTGGCTGTCTTTCAGGCGCTTGGCGATGGTCTGGCGCAGACGGGTCATGCGCACGCGTTCCTCGCGGCTGGCATCCTGTGCGGCAACGGGTGCGCGTGGTGCTTGGGCCGCTGGTGCAGGTGCCGCCGCTGCGGCCGCCGGGGCGGCGACTGCCTTGGCTACGTCTTCTTTCATGATACGACCGTCGCGACCGGTGCCGGTGACCTGATCAGCGGACAGGCCAGCCTCGGCCATGGCTTTTTGGGCCGAAGGCGCATTGGCGACGTCCTTGCCACCAACGGAATCCCCGCCGCTCGCCGGAGCGGCTACGACCGGAGCGGCGGCCGCCCCTGCTGCTGAACCCGAGATCACCGCCAGCTTGGCTGCGGCGTCTACAGTTGCGCCTTCAGGGGCAACGATTTCTGCCAAAACACCCGCCGCAGGGGCGGGAACCTCGACCGAGACCTTGTCGGTTTCCAGCTCACACAGCATCTCGTCCTGTGCGACGCTGTCACCGACCTGTTTGAACCAGGTCGAGACCGTCGCTTCGGTCACGGATTCGCCCAGCGTGGGCACCATCACATCAACGCTGCCGCCCGAGGCTGCCGGTGCTGCGGCAGGCGCAGGCGCGGCGGCTGGGGCGGCGCCTTCTCCGGCGACGATTGTCGCCAGCAGGGCATCAACACCAACGGTTTCGCCTTCGGCGGCGACAACCTCACCCATCACGCCAGCGGCTGGCGAGGGGACCTCGACCGTGACCTTGTCGGTCTCAAGCTCGCACAGCATTTCATCGACGGCGACCGCGTCACCGGGCTTCTTGAACCAGGTGGCGACGGTGGCTTCGGTAACGGATTCGCCCAGCGTGGGAACACGAACTTCAATGGACATCATTACTTTCCTTCAATGCTCAGCGCTTCGTTCACCAGCGCTTCTTGTTGGGCTTTATGTTGGCTGGCCAGACCTGTCGCAGGTGAGGCCGAGGTGGCGCGGCCGACATAGACCGGGCGGGTATTCTTGGCGCCAATCCGGGTCAGGACCCATTCGATATTGGGTTCGATAAAGGACCATGCACCCTGGTTCTTGGGCTCTTCCTGACACCAGATGATTTCGGCTCCCTTGAACCGTTCCAGTTCATTGATCAGCGAATGCGCGGGGAACGGATAGTACTGTTCGATCCGCATCAGATAGACATCGTCGATCCCGCGCGCGTCACGCTCTTCCAGCAGGTCGAAATAGACCTTGCCGGAACACATCACGACCCGTTTGATTTTGTCATCCTTGACCAGGGTTGTGTCCGAGTTACCCTTTTGCGCGTCATCCCACAGCACCCGGTGGAAGCTGGAGCCGGTGGTGAAATCCTCGGCCGTGCTGATCGCCAGCTTGTGGCGCAGCAGCGATTTCGGTGTCACCAGGATCAGAGGCTTGCGGAAGGTTCTGTGCAGCTGACGGCGCAGGATGTGGAAGTAGTTCGCAGGCGTCGTGCAGTTGGCCACGATCCAGTTGTCCTGACCACACATCTGCAGAAAACGTTCCAGACGCGAGGACGAGTGTTCAGGCCCTTGCCCTTCGAACCCGTGCGGCAGCAGGGTCACCAGACCGGACATGCGCAGCCATTTGCTTTCGCCCGAGCTGATGAACTGATCGAACATGATCTGCGCACCGTTGGCGAAATCGCCGAATTGCGCCTCCCACAGGGTCAGAGCGTTGGGTTCAGCCAGGGAAAAGCCGTATTCAAAGCCCAGAACCGCGTATTCCGACAGCATCGAGTCGATCACCTCATATTGTGATTGACCAGCCCGGATGTTGTTCAGTGGATAGTACCGCTCTTCAGTTTCCTGATTGATAAAGCCGGAATGGCGCTGGCTGAACGTACCGCGCGTTGCGTCCTGTCCCGACAGGCGAACTGGATAGCCTTCGGTCAGCAATGACCCAAAGGCCAGCGCCTCACCCGTGGCCCAGTCAAAGCCTTTGCCGGTTTCGAACATCTGCTTTTTGTGGTCCAGCAGGCGGCCGACAGTTTTATGGAGTGCAAATCCCTCGGGGGCCCGGGTTAGCGATGCGCCAACCTCGGCCAGGGTTTCTGGTGCAATCGCAGTATCGCCGCGAACATATTCGTCTTTGTTCTTATCCAGATGCGCCCAACGCCCGTCCAGCCAGTCGGCCTTGTTGGGCTTATAGTCTTTGCCGGCTTCGAACTCATCATTCAGATGGGCCTGGAAGGCGGCTTTCATATCTTCGATCTCGCCTTCGGGGATCAACCCGTCCTTGACCAGCCGTTCCGTGTATAGTGACAGCGTGGTCTTATGGGTCTTGATCTTCTTGTACATGATCGGGTTGGTGAACATGGGCTCGTCGCCCTCGTTATGCCCGAACCGGCGATAGCAGAATATATCCAGGACCACGTCCTTGTGGAACTTCTGGCGAAACTCGGTCGCAACCTTGGCTGCGTGTACCACCGCCTCGGGGTCGTCGCCATTCACGTGGAAGATCGGGGCTTCAACCATCAGTGCGATATCCGTGGGATAAGGGCTGGAGCGCGAGAAATGCGGTGCGGTTGTAAAGCCGATCTGGTTGTTCACCACGATATGCATGGTGCCGCCGGTCCTGTGACCGCGCAGGCCGGACAAGCCGAATCCTTCGGCAACGACACCCTGACCGGCAAAGGCCGCATCGCCATGCAGTAGAATGGCCATGACTCTGGTCCGGTCGGTGTCGTTCAACTGATCCTGCTTGGCGCGGACCTTGCCCAGAACAACAGGGTTCACCGCCTCAAGGTGGCTTGGGTTAGCGGTCAATGACAGGTGTACGCTGTTGCCGTCAAATTCGCGGTCGCTTGAGGCGCCTAGGTGGTATTTTACATCGCCCGAGCCATCCACGTCCTCAGGCTTGAAGCTGCCCCCCTGGAATTCGTTAAAGATGGCGCGGTATGGCTTGGCCATTACATTCGCTAGAATGTTCAGACGTCCGCGGTGTGGCATGCCGATGACAATATCGCTTAGGCCTAGGGCCCCGCCGCGTTTGATGATCTGTTCCATCGCGGGGATCAGTGCTTCGCCGCCGTCCAGACCAAAGCGCTTGGTGCCCATGTATTTCACGTGCAGGAACTTTTCGAACCCTTCGGCCTCGACCATCTTGTTCAGGATGGCCTTGCGGCCCTCTTTGGTGAACGCGATTTCCTTGCCATAGCCTTCGATCCGTTCCTTCAGCCAGGCAGCCTCTTCCGGGTTCGAAATATGCATGTATTGCAGCGCGAAGGTGCCGCAATAGGTGCGTTTCACGATCTCGACGATCTGGCGCATGCTGGCCATCTGCAGGCCCAGCACGTTGTCGATAAAGATCGGGCGATCCATATCGGCATCGGTAAACCCATAAGTCTTGGGGTCCAATTCCGGATGCGTGCTGGCAGCCCGCATGCCCAAAGGGTCCAGATCGGCGGCCAGATGACCCCGAATACGATAGGCTCGGATCAGCATCAGCGCCCGCAGACTGTCCAGAACTGCGCGCTTAATCTGGTCTTCGCTGACGGCAACACCTTTGTCGGCGGCTTTTTCCTTGATCTTCTTGCCCGCCGCCTTGGCGTCGATCTCGGCCCATTCGCCAGTCAACGCACCGGTCAGATCATCCGTCGGCATCGGCGGCCAGTCGGACCGCGCCCACGAAGGCCCCTCGGCCTCGCGCTGGACATCAGGCGAGGCGTCGCCCATGGCCTTGAAGAACTCGGCCCAGGCGGCATCCACCGCGCCGGGGTTCTTGGTATACTGGGCGTAGAGCTGCTCCAGATATTCGGCATTATGCCCCTGCATAAAGCTTGAGGCGTGGAAGGCAGAGTTGGGCGAATGTTCGGTCATTGTAGGACCTCAAATGCGATTTCGGATTTGGTAGGATTTAGTCTTGCGGATCTTCGGGGTAGTTTCCGGCCTCGAATACCCAGGTCATTCTTCGTCGAACGATGTCTATCGTATCTGCGTCGAAATAATCGGGCACTGGAATGCCTTTTCGTCGTTCGGCCATCGACTTTTCGTGCGGCAATTCAAAGCTGTCTTCCGGCAGCCCAAAGGAGCGATAAATCTCTTTCAGATCTGACTGCAGGTTTTCCTTGCGGACGAACTTGTCCACGATCAGCTTGTTGTTGATCGAGACTATCTCCCAGTTATTGCCCCAGGCCTTTGACCGGATGAACTCTTTGAACTGAGCAATTTCGGTCTGCGGGTCTTCCGAGGGCAATCCTTGCTGATGTTTCCGAAAGTGGTAGTCGGATACAGCACGATCGAAAGGATTCCGCACATTGGCGATCTTTGTATAGGAATCAAAGGTCTTTGCCCCAAGATTGGCTCGAACCTGTTTCGCAGGCATATGGTTGCGCCATGCGTATTTGCGCCAGAACTGCCATTTTGGCCGGACCAAACCTGCAGTTTTCCCACGAGCACCGACAATACCGTATTTCGATACGCGGATTTGCCCATTTTCAAGCCGCGGAAGACCGGGTTCTTCGCATAAAGGCTGAAGCGCTATCTCGGTAGAGGTTCCCGCGGTCTTCGTCGTCTTGAGATAGATGAATTTGTGCTCATGGCAAACCAAAACCATGTCAGATGGCCTTTCTGGCCACAGGGGCCGCTTGTATAGAGTTTACGCTCAGCAGGTTCATTGAGGGACCTCTGAAGGATTGGGACCGTATTGGTTGGTGCCTGGCTGGCTGGGGCGGGTCAGCCACCATAGGACCAGGAGGGGCGACACAAACAGAACGATAAATGTCGGAATGACGATCAACAGCGTGGCGCGGGTGAAGAGGATGTCCAGATTGCCACCATGCTGGAAATGCGAGGCGAGACCGATGCCAAAGACCAGTACAGCCCCGGCGCCAAAGAACAGCAGGATCGGCAGTAGCGCATACAGCCCGCTGCGCCCGGTATCATGCATCCGCCGCCAGGCGACGGCCAGATGCGGGAAGAACACGATTAGACCAACAATACCCTGCACAGGCTGCGAAGACGTGACGGACACGGATCTGGACGTCTCGGTTTCAGTCACAGCGACTTGCGTGAAGAACTGCGCGTCGATAATCCCGGCGATGATGCTCCAGATCATGATGAACAGGAAAAAGAACCAATATTCAGACCGCGAGGCGCGACCCGAGAAGGTGAAGAACTTGGCGAAGCAGGTGCGGATGGCGTCGGAGAAGGTCATATCTGGTCAATCACCCAACTATTCCATTACAGGAAAAAGATACGATAAGAGCGTTCCGCGTACCTCGATTGGCAGTGAAAACAGCGCTGTCGCTGCCAACCAATCCGCAAACATAACCAACGCGTTTCACGATCACATCCTTGGTGGAGTCTTTACTTGCTCGAAAGCGAAACTGGTACTTCTGGCTTCCGGACAATTTGAGTTCGGAAAACCCTCTTTCTTTGGCGATGTAGTGAGTCTCGCAAGCCTCGTCCCGGATGAATTGTCCCTCGCTTGTCCAGCCGATAAGAACGCTACAAACTTTTGCTTCGGCTTGCTCTGATGCAGAGAATGCTAAAGTTACTGCTAAAAGCAGAGACCAAAAATACGCCAAAGGCGAGAAGGGCGGGCGTTTTTCGCCCACCCTCTTTTCGGGCGTAGCCCTCAGAGCGTATGCCCGGAGAGCAATCACTTACCCGATCGCTTCCAACACAGCCTCACCCAGCTGCGCCGGGCTTTCGGCCACGACGATACCGGCTGCGCGCATGGCTTCGATTTTGTCCTCGGCACCGCCCTTGCCACCGGCGACAATCGCGCCCGCGTGGCCCATGCGGCGGCCCGGAGGGGCCGTGCGGCCTGCGATAAAGCCGGCGGTGGGTTTCGAGCGGCCCTTCTTGGCCTCATCCGCCAGGAACTGCGCGGCTTCTTCCTCGGCAGAACCACCGATCTCACCGATCATGATGATCGAGTGGGTCTCGTCATCGGCCAGGAACCATTCCAGCACGTCGATATGCTCGGTTCCTTTGATCGGGTCGCCGCCGATGCCGACACAAGTGGATTGGCCCAGACCCACATCGGTGGTCTGTTTGACGGCCTCATAGGTCAGCGTACCAGACCGCGACACAACACCGACCGAGCCGCGTTTGTGAATGTGGCCGGGCATGATGCCGATCTTGCAGGCGTCGGGCGTGATCACACCGGGGCAGTTCGGCCCGATCAGGCGCGAGCTTGAGCCTTCCAGAGCGCGCTTGACCTTCATCATGTCCAGAACCGGGATGCCTTCGGTGATGCAGACGATCACTTCCATCTCGGCATCAATCGCTTCGAGGATCGAGTCCGCCGCAAACGGCGGCGGCACATAGATCACCGATGCGTTGGCTTCGGTCACGTGCTTGGCCTCGTGGACCGAGTTGAACACGGGCAGGTCAAGGTGGGTCATCCCGCCTTTGCCGGGGGTCACGCCGCCGACCATCTTGGTGCCATAGGCGATGGCCTGTTCAGAGTGGAATGTGCCCTGCGAGCCGGTAAAGCCCTGACAGATCACTTTGGTATTTTCGTCGATGAGGACTGCCATTTGGCGTTCTCCTATTTTTACCATTGATGGGTCAGGTGACCCTTAAGGTATTGGTTGTAGGCTCACGCCCATTCAAACTTTGATCCGTGCGCTGAAGTAGTGTTCGCCGCCGATTACACCCACGTCCCGGATGCTGATCGGACCCAAGTCGCTTTGCAAAGCGTTAAAAGTCCCATTGACCGTTGATGGATTTTCGTTGGACACAAACACAATTGAGCAGGCAGTATCGGTCAGTTTGACCGAAAGATCTTGTTTCTGATGATAGTATGTCGTTGTTTTCGAGTTCTGGACAAATCCATTTGCCGCCGCTGCGTCTTCCAAAGCACTGCGTCCCAATTCTGCCTGACCACACAGCGCGCGGAAATACGCCGTAGCTTGTCCGGCCGAGACCGGATTGGCGCCTGGACCCGCGTTTGATGACCGCTTGATTTCTGGCGGGTTCGACGGCGACGTGCTCTCAGTTGTTGTTTGACAGGCGGCCAAGATAAGCAGTGCGCCTGCAAACAACAGTGGCTTACTGAAAAGACCCACGAATTTACCCCTTAACCGCCTTCACGATCTTCTCGGCACCGTCTTTCAGGTTGTCCGCCGCGATTACGTCCAGGCCAGAGGTGTTGATGATCTCTTTGCCCTTCTCAACGTTCGTGCCTTCCAGACGCACGACTAGCGGAACCTGCAGACCGACCTCTTTCACCGCGGCGACAACGCCCTCGGCGATGACGTCACAGCGCATGATACCGCCGAAGATGTTGACCAGAATGCCTTTGACTTGCGGGTCCGAGGTGATGATCTTGAACGCTTCGGTGACTTTCTCTTTGGTGGCGCCGCCGCCGACGTCGAGGAAGTTGGCAGGTTCGGCCCCATACAGCTTGATGATGTCCATCGTCGCCATGGCCAGACCGGCACCGTTGACCATGCACCCAATCTCACCATCCAGTGCGATATAGTTCAGGTCGTATTTGCTGGCTTCCAGTTCCTTGGGGTCTTCCTCGGTCGTGTCGCGCAGTTCTGAAACATCCGGGTGGCGATACATCGCGTTGCCGTCAAAACTGACCTTGGCGTCCAGCACCTTGAGGTCGCCGCTGTCGGAGACGATCAGCGGGTTGATCTCCAGCATTTCCATGTCCTTCTCGACGAAGGCGGCATAGAGCTGGCTCATCAGTTTGACGCATTGTTTGACCTGTGCGCCCTGCAGACCCAGCGAGAATGCGATGCGGCGGCCGTGATAGGCCTGATAACCGGTGGCTGGGTCAACCGAGAAGGACAAGATTTTCTCAGGCGTGGCTGCGGCCACCTCTTCGATATCCATGCCGCCTTCGGTCGAGCAGACGAATGAGATGCGGCTGGTCTGGCGGTCTACCAACAGGGCCAGGTACAGTTCGCGTTCGATGCCGGAACCGGCCTCGATATAGATGCGGTTGACCTGTTTGCCCGCAGGACCGGTCTGATGGGTGACCAGTGTGCGGCCTAGCATCTTTTTGGCTTCCTCCGCGGCCTCTTCAACCGACTTAGTCAGACGGACACCGCCTTTTTCTCCGGCATCGGATTCTTTGAAAGACCCCTTGCCGCGGCCGCCCGCGTGGATTTGCGCTTTGACGACCCAAAGAGGTCCGTCCAACTCACCGGCTGCGGTTTTAGCTTCCTCGGCGCGCAGGACCGCGCGACCGTCGGAAACCGGGGCGCCATAGCTGCGAAGAAGCGCTTTGGCCTGATATTCGTGAATGTTCATCGAAACTGTCCCGTCTGACTACGATTGACCGATATAGGCGTGTCTAAGGGGTAAGTTTAAAGGCTTTTTTGACGTAAAGGAGGTTTTTCACGAAGATTTTTATTATTTGTGATCACAGCTTTTCAGGGTGTGATCACAAAACTTGAGCTGGTATTGAGCGTTGATTCGGCAGGAAATTCACCCAATAGAATATGACGTTTTCAAGCTAGCGCTAACCTATCCGCGTCTGAGGCGGACGATACCCTTTTTCACAGACATCACCAGTTTGCGCAGTTTGCCCAACAAGCCTTTGTCGACCAGTGGTCGGACTTTTTTCGACGCGCCGGGCGTGAGCTGTGCGTCGGCTTCGATAAGGCTGTTGATATGACGTTCGAGATCGGGCCCTACCAAACCGGCGACAGTTCTAGCGCTGTCCAGCCGCTTGTCGTGACGGCTGTGGAATTTGTAGTGATGCAGCAGGCGCGGGGCGCTGTGCAGAAAACCGAACATCTCGGCCTGACGATAATCGAGGAAGTTGTACTCGGGTGGCAGAACTGCCAGTCGCAACGCGCTGGCAAACAGCTTTTCGCGGATCAGCGCCTGATCTGAGGTCAGGTTTTCCGAGATGATAGTCTCTTGTACATCTCGCAGGAAATCCAGCACTGCGTCCGAAGTGCGAATTCCAACCAGCCCGCCATTGAGATGGGGAAATGCGTTGGGCAGCGGAGTTTTCCAAACACGTTGCGCATGGGCCGAGTTGCGCAAAGGGTCATGGACCATCGCGATATCAAACTGCTCTAGGACGGTGAAGATATCCGACATATCTGCCAGACAGCGCACATCGGCATCCAAATAGACCGTCTTTTCGAACCGGGACCGCACAAGGCTTTCGAACTTGGGTCGGAACCAGCTTTTGTCCAGCATGTGGATTTGGTCAAACACTTCTGTTCCCGGGATGTTTTCGAGGTCGGTGAACAGGTCGACCGGTACATCCGGCATGGCGACCTTTAACGACCGAGCCGCTGCCACCGCTGTTTCGATGTAATCCTTACCGCTTGCGGCAATGACAAATCCCTGAGACGACATGGCAATCTTCCAAAAAATGACCCGGCCCACCATGGGTGAGCCGGGTTCTGTTTAACCGTATAAGACGGATCAGGCCAGAGAGCTGTCGATGCCTTTGCATGCTTCGATCAGGCCCTTCACGGCGTTGACCGAATTGTCGAAACCGGCCTGCTCTTCTTCGTTGAGCTTGATGTTGACGATACGCTCGATACCGCCTGCGCCGATCACGGTGGGGACGCCGACATACATGCCTTCGACACCCAGCTCTCCGTCACAATAAGCGGCGCAGGGCAGGACGCGTTTCTGGTCTTTCAGATAGGCTTCGGCCATTTCGATTGCCGATGTGGCAGGCGCATAGAAAGCCGAACCTGTTTTCAGCAGGCCAACGATTTCAGCCCCGCCGTCTCGGGTGCGCTGCACGATTGCGTCCAGTTTCTCTTGTGTGGTCCAGCCCATCTCGACCAGATCGGGAAGCGGGATGCCCGCAACGGTAGAATAACGAACCGAAGGAACCATGGTGTCGCCGTGGCCACCCAGAACAAAGGCAGTGACGTCGCGCATGGACACGTTGAATTCTTCCGACAAGAAGTGGGCAAAACGGCCTGAGTCCAGAACGCCCGCCATGCCGCAGACCTTGTTGTGCGGCATGCCCGAGAATTCACGCAGAGCCCAGACCATCGCGTCCAGCGGGTTGGTGATGCAGATGACAAAAGCATCGGGCGCGTTGGCGGCGATGCCTTCACCGACCGACTTCATGACTTTCAGGTTGATGCCCAGCAGGTCATCACGGCTCATGCCTGGCTTGCGTGGGACACCTGCGGTGACGATGCAAACGTCGGCGCCTGCGATGTCCTCATAGGACTGGGTGCCTTTCAGCTTGGCGTCGAACCCTTCGGAAGGGCCGGATTCTGCGATATCCAGCGCCTTGCCTTCCGGAGTGCCCTCGGCGATGTCGAACAGCACGACGTCACCGAGTTCCTTCATTGCTGCGAGGTGGGCGAGCGTGCCGCCGATCTGACCTGCGCCGATCAGCGCGATCTTGGGTCTGGCCATTTGGAAAATCTCCGGTCGGTATTGAAATCGCGGTTTTGCTAGTCCTAAAACCGGCGCTGCGCAAGCCTTCTGCGGCGCGGCATGCCACGGCATACCGTTTGCATGTCTCCTACCGATTGCGCTAAACCGCCTGTGAATCATGCATATTTACGGGACGCCGCATGTTCGAGATGGACCTGATGTTTTTTGCCGTGGCGATCCCTGCTGTGATCTTCGCCGGCATCTCGAAGGGTGGGTTCGGCTCGGGGGTGGCGTTTGCCGCGTCATCGATTCTGGCACTGATCCTGACACCGGGACAGGCGCTTGCACTGATGTTGCCAATTCTGATGGTAATCGACGTCGCTACGCTGGGCCCCTATTGGAAACGCTGGAGCTGGCCGGATTCACGCCTGCTGATCGTGGGGGCAGTGCCGGGTGTGGCTGTGGGCGCCTGGCTGTATCGCGCCACGAATGACGACCTTCTGCGCCTGCTGATCGGAGGGATTTCAGTGGGGTTCGTGATCTGGCATGTGGCCCAGAGAAAGGGCTGGATCCGCGGCTTTGCCAATCGCCTGCCGCCATTTGCGGGAATTCTTGCGGGGTTGGTCGCCGGATTCACCAGCTTTGTCAGTCATGCGGGCGGCCCACCCGCCGCCGTCTATCTGATATCGCAGCGTCTGTCTAAAACCGAGTTTCAGGCGAGCACTGTGCTGGTCTTCTGGGTCATCAATGTCGCTAAATTCATTCCGTATGCTTATCTGGGTCTGTTCACATGGCACACTGCGCTGGCCGACTTGTTGCTGGCTCCATTTGCCGTGCTTGGTGCATGGCTGGGTGTGCGCGCGCATTTCATGATATCTGAACGCCTGTTCTTTGGTATTGCCTACGTTTTGCTGATGCTGACCGGAACAAAACTGATCTGGGAGGCCCTGAGCTAGACATTGGGCGGCAGCGCTTCGGCCATATCGTCGTAGGACTGGCCCGAAGCCACAAGGCAGGTCATTCCATCCGGTAATGTCACCGTAATAGTCCAGCTTCCGCTTTGATCAGAGGCAAAGACTTCCATCACCGCACCTTGTCGGGCGATGCCAATGCTCTTACGCGTTTCGCCATAAGTCTCGGCCAGTCGAGTTATGACCTCGTCGCGGGGGGCGCAGCTTTGAGCCTGCACCTGCTGGGCGGCCAGAACCATGATACCCAGCCCAATTGTCATATTGAACAGCGTCTTGCTCATCGGTGAACCCTTTTGATTGCGATCTGCCAAGACGGTGACCGGTGCAGACCGAAATACGGTTAAAGGAACGCACGTTGCGTCGTTAATGCTGCGGTGCGGCAAGTTTGCGCTTGAACTTTCCTACAGAAAATGCCCCATTCTGCGCAACATTATTTCAAGAGGCCGAAGCCAATGGACCCCCGTCAGCGACCCTACCGTTCCGTATTGTACATTCCTGGTTCTAAAGACCGGGCGTTGGACAAGGCCCGCAACCTGCCTGTTGATGCGGTTATTTTTGACCTCGAAGATGCGGTCACGGCGGACGAAAAAAACAACGCGCGTGAAACGCTCGGGGCTGCCTTGGCTGCTGGCGGTTATGGGGCGCGGGTCAAGATCGTACGAATCAATGGCCTAGATACCGAATGGGGCCGGGCCGATGCCCAAGCCGTGCGGGACATGGACGTGGATGCGGTTCTGCTGCCCAAAGTGAATTCTGCCGCAGATGTGGACGCGTTGGCCGCAATAACCGGTGATCTGCCGATATGGGCCATGATGGAGACGCCTCGCGGGATGCTGAACGCCGCCGAAATTGCCGCGCATCCGCAGATGGCGGGCTTCGTCATGGGCACCAACGATCTGGCCAAGGAATTGCAGACACGGTTCCGCCGAGACCGCCTGCCGTTGCAGACGTCGCTGGGCCTGTGCCTGTTAGCCGCAAAAGCCGAGGGGCTGATCATCGTTGATGGCGTCTATAACGCCTTCAAGGACAGCGAAGGCCTGGCGGCCGAATGCGCGCAGGGCCGCGATATGGGCTTTGACGGCAAGACCCTGATCCATCCCGCACAGGTCGATGTCACCAACGACGCCTTCGCCCCATCGGATGAGGAAATCGATCTGGCCCGCCGCCAGATCACCGCGTTTGAAGAGACCGAAGCACAAGGGCATGGCGTCGCGGTCGTCGATGGCAAGATCGTGGAAAACCTGCACGTTGCAACCGCCCGTGAAACTCTGGCAAAAGCAGAGGCGATTTCAGCTTTGCAAGCGGGGTAAGCCAGCATGGGCTTTGTTCTTCTGATTCTTGGTGTGGTGCTCTGGTGGGCTGCACATCTGTTCAAACGCGTGATGCCGGACCAGCGCGCGGCGATGGGCAAAGGCGGTGCGGGCGCGGTGGCGCTGGCACTGCTGGCGTCAATCCTGTTGATGATCTTCGGTTATCGCATGACCGATTTCATCCCAATCTGGTCGCCGCCGACCTTTCTGATCCACGTCAACAACCTGCTGGTGCTGATCGCTATCTATATGATGAGCCCCGCAGGCCAAAAGGGTCGTCTGCTGAACAAGCTGCGTCACCCGATGCTGGGCGGCATGAAGCTCTGGGCCTTTGCGCATTTGCTGGTCAATGGTGATCTGGCCTCAATCGTCCTGTTCGGCGGCTTGCTGGCCTGGGCGGTGGTCGAAGTGATCGTGATCAACAAATCCGAGCCGGACTGGACACCGGGCGAGCCGGGCACTTACGGCAAGGATGCGATGTTCTTTGTCGCGTCGATCGTTCTGCTGGGCATTATCGGCTATATTCACGGGTTGGTCGGCCCGTCGCCGTTTGGTTCATAAAGGTTTGACAACATGGCAACACTCTATCGTCTGCTGACCGAGGAAGACACCGCAGCCTTCTGTCACAAAGTGTCGGACGCGCTGGCAAAAGGGTGGGAGCTGTATGGCGACCCGTCCTATGCCTTTGACACTGCAAACAACGTGATGCGTTGTGCGCAGGCCGTGACCAAAGAGGTTGCGACCGACTATTCCCCTGAAATGAAACTGGGACAGCAATAATGGCAAAAACCAATCCGGGCCGTTTCTTCGAGGATTATTCTGTAGGGCAAGTGCTGCACCACGCGGTGCCTCGCACCGTGACCGATGGCGAACGGGCGTTGTATCATGCGCTCTATCCGGCGCGTCATGCTCTGTATTCCTCGGATGAGTTCGCCCGGAATTGTGGCCTGCCGCAAAGCCCGATCGATGATCTGGCGGCGTTTCACGTGGTGTTTGGCAAGACTGTCCCTGATGTATCGCTGAATGCAGTGGCCAATCTGGGCTATGCTGAGGGGCGTTGGTTGAAGCCGGTTTATCCCGGCGATACGCTGCGGTCGGAATCCGAAGTGATTGGGGTCAAGCAGAACTCGAACGGAAAAACCGGTGTTGTGTGGGTGCGAACCCGTGGCCTGAACCAGCGCGATGAGGTGGTTATTGAGTATGTCCGCTGGGTGATGGTGCGCAAATCGAACCCTGACGCGCCCGCCCCGGACACGGTGGTGCCCGAGTTGAAACAGGCGCTGGAGCCTCAGGATCTGGTAGTGCCACAAGGGCTGAACTTTTCCTCCTATGAATTTGTTCAGGCCGGTGAGGCGCATCGGTGGGGCGATTACGCGATTGGTGAAAAGATTGATCATGTGGACGGCGTCACCGTGGAAGAAGCCGAGCATATGCTGGCCACGCGGCTTTGGCAGAACACTGCCAAGGTTCATTTCGATCTGACCTTCCGCCCCGAAGGCCGTCTTATCTATGGCGGGTACGTGATCTCGATGGCGCGGACCCTGTCGTTCAATGGATTGGCAAATGCGCAGATGATCGTCGGGTTGAACGGTGGCGCCCATGCCAACCCTTGCTTCTCAGGCGATACCATTAAGGCCTGGTCTGAGGTGCTGGACAAAGCCGAAACTGGCATCCCCGGCGTTGGGGCGGTCCGGTTGCGGCTGGTCGCCACGAAGGGTGGAGAGCCATTCGAGTTGAAAAATGACGATGGCCGATATCTGCCCAACGTTCTGTTGGACCTCGACTACTGGGCTTTGATGCCAGTCTGACCCCACATTCATTTGAACGCAGCCTGCAATATTCGTGCTAGGCTGCAACCATGTCTCTGCTTCGCTCTTTCGTCGCCTGTTTCTTTCTGGCCCCGACCGCCGAGGCGTGTGATCTTGCTTTGGCTCTGGCCGTTGATGTCTCGGGATCGGTGGATTCGAACGAATACCGCATACAAATGGACGGCCTGGCCGCTGGATTGCGTGACCCCATCGTCTCCGAGGCGCTGGTGCGCGGGAATGCGCGGTTGATGCTGGTCCAATGGACCGGAGCCTCTCGTCAGAAGGTGACGATCCCCTGGACACATATGGATAGCTTTGAAGCCATAGATAGCTTCGCCAGACAGGTGGCTGCGGATGCCAGAGTCTGGCGCAATTTTTCGACTGCAATCGGTGAGGCGCTTGAGACCACAATGTCCAGTTTCAGCGAGGTAACCGAATGCAAACGGCACCTGATTGATATTTCGGGTGATGGGGTTTCCAACGAAGGGGTTGAACCGTCCGAGATTCACGATGTGTTGCGTGGAAAAGGTGTCACGGTAAATGCCATCGCCATCGAGGAAAGCGAACCCGACTTGACGGCCTATTTCTTTGAGAACGTCATTGTAGGTGAGGGAGCGTTTGTCGTTTCGGCGGCCGGGTTCGAGGATTATCCGGCCCGCATCCGAAAGAAACTGTTGCGGGAAGTGACCCAGCAAACGGCCGGTCTGAAATAAGTGTGGCAGGGATTCGGAGCTGCAGGCGCTAACATCTGTTTCGTCTGATTTGATTTGTGATCACAAGAATATTTTGTGTGATCACTTTATCGCTTAATCTGTCATTTTGCGCGAATTCTGAGCTTTTTTGCAGCTGCAGCACGTGACAGTGTCGCAAAAACCAGTAAAACCTTCGGAAGCCAACCGAAAAGGAGCCGCCATGAGCGATGTAAATCGGGGCAACCGCCCGCTCTCACCGCATATCCGCATCTACCGCCCACAGATGACGTCTCTGTCGTCGATCATGGTTCGGATGACTGGATTGGCCGTGTTCGCAATCGCAGCACTTGTGGTGTGGTGGCTGTTGGCGGCGGCAACCTCTGAGGCGGCCTTTGCAGGCATAGACGGGTTTCTGCGCAGCTGGTTCGGTGATCTTGTCATGACCGGAGCGGCCTGGGGTTTGTGGTACCACACATTGGGCCGGTTGCGTCATGTCTTTTGGGATTTCGGCTACTGCCTGGATGTCGATCTATCTGAAAAGCTGGGATGGGGCATGTTCGTTGGTGCCACGATCCTGACCATCATCACCGTTCTTGTGGTTTAAGGAGACGTTCGATGCGATACCTGACTGACCGTAAACGCGCCGAGGGTCTGGGAGCGGGCAAATCCGGAACCCAAACACATTGGAACACAATGGTCCGGGCCATGATCCTGACCGTTCTGATTCCTCTCTTCATCTTCACATTTGGTGCCGGTCTGGGCGGAACCTACGAAGAGGTTCTGGCTTATTTCAGTCGCCCCTTCCCGGCGATCGTATGCGCGCTGACACTGATCGTTGCCCTGTTGCAGCTGATGTACGAAGCGCAGGAGGCCATCGAAGACTATATCCATGGTGTCGCCGAAAAAGTGACGCTGGTTGCGATGTGGGCGTTTGGCTACACGCTGATGGTTGCGGGGCTGTTCGCCCTGGTGAAACTCGCCCTGTGATGATGCGCGGTAAGGAATAAGAACAATGACAGCAGCATATGAATACGAAACCCACGAATACGACGTCGTTGTCGTAGGCGCAGGTGGTGCAGGTCTTCGCGCAACGCTGGGTATGGCGGAACAGGGTCTGCGTACGGCATGCGTGACCAAGGTGTTCCCGACCCGCTCGCACACGGTTGCCGCGCAGGGCGGCATCGCGGCGTCGCTGTCGAATATGGGTCCTGACCACTGGCAGTGGCATATGTACGACACGGTCAAGGGCTCGGACTGGCTGGGCGACACCGACGCGATGGAATACCTCGCACGTGAGGCACCCAAGGCGGTCTATGAGCTAGAGCATTACGGTGTGCCCTTCAGCCGGACCGAGGAAGGCAAGATTTATCAGCGTCCCTTTGGCGGCCACACCACCGAATTTGGTGAAGGCCCCGCGGTTCAGCGGACCTGTGCCGCTGCTGACCGGACCGGCCACGCAATCCTGCACACGCTCTATGGTCAGTCGTTGAAAAACAATGCTGAGTTCTACATCGAATATTTCGCCATCGACCTGATCATGTCCGACGACGGACAGTGTCAGGGTGTCGTCTGCTGGAAGCTGGACGATGGCACCATGCATGTCTTCAACGCCAAGATGGTGGTGCTGGCGACCGGCGGCTATGGCCGGGCGTATTTCAGCGCCACTTCGGCCCATACCTGCACCGGTGACGGTGGCGGTATGGTGGCCCGCGCGGGTCTGGCGCTGCAGGATATGGAGTTCGTTCAATTTCACCCGACCGGCATCTACGGCTCGGGCTGTCTGATCACCGAAGGGGCGCGGGGTGAGGGCGGGTACCTGACCAATTCCGAAGGCGAACGGTTCATGGAGCGCTATGCGCCTCAGTACAAAGACCTGGCACCGCGCGACTATGTCTCGCGCTCAATGACTATGGAAATCCGCGAAGGGCGCGGTGTGGGTGCAGAGGGCGACCACATCCACCTGAACCTTAGCCACTTGCCTGCCGAGGCTTTGGCCGAGCGTCTGCCGGGTATTTCCGAAAGCGCCAAGATCTTTGCCGGTGTGGACGTGACCAAAGAGCCGATCCCGGTTCTGCCGACCGTGCACTACAACATGGGCGGTATCCCGACCAACTATTGGGGTGAGGTTCTGAACCCCACCGCCAAGGACCCAACCGCCGTGGTCCCGGGCCTGATGGCTGTGGGTGAGGCTGGCTGCGCCTCGGTCCATGGGGCGAACCGTTTGGGCTCAAACTCGCTGATCGATCTGGTGGTCTTTGGCCGCGCGGCGGCGATCCGGGCCGGCAAGGTTGTGGATGCCGATAGCGCCAACCCGGTTCTGAACCAGGGGTCGGTCGACAAAGCCTTTGATCGCTTTGACACCGTCCGTAACGCCAGCGGAGCGATCCCGACCGCCGATCTGCGGCTTGAGATGCAAAAGACCATGCAGGCTGACGCGGCCGTATTCCGCACCGCCAAAACCATGGCCGAAGGTGTTGAAAAGATGACGGCGATTGCCGCCAAGATGGACGACCTGAAAGTCACCGACCGCTCGTTGGTCTGGAACAGCGATCTGATGGAAACGCTGGAACTGACCAACCTGATGCCAAGTGCGCTGGCCACCATCGTCGGTGCCGAAGCGCGTAAGGAAAGCCGTGGTGCCCATGCGCATGAGGATTTCAGCGAACGCGACGACAAAAACTGGCGCGTTCACACGGTGTCCCGCGTGGACGGTAATAAAGTGAACCTCAGCTATCGCCCGGTGATCGTCGATCCGCTGAGCACCGAAGCAGAAGGCGGAATCAGTCTGAAGAAAATCGCGCCCAAGGCGCGGACTTTCTGATGTGATTGGGCAGTCCGCGACCAACCACCGGACTGCTCAAATTCTATGGGTCAGTAATATCTGTACTTAGCCAATCGGCTATGGCGAGATGAATGTTTCAATGTACTGATTCACATCGGCTTCAGAGATTTCCTGACGCTGTGCCAATATGTCGAGAATTTTCAGGCTGACATCTGTGAACCCAAAAACACCTTCGGTTAGAATTGCCAGTCGCTTTAGTATCTGGCTGTTCAGCTCTGCAGGATCAGACAAGTCCCTGAGATAGATAATGTCCCCATCCAGCATTTGTGTCGATTCAAAGTCCGAAAGAACTCCCGACCATTTCGATACGACCAGCCTGTTCTCGATATGCGCAAAACTATGGGGCAAAAACCCCAATTTTCTGAGAAATGTGTCAACCTCGCCAAAACCTGGCTGATTCTCGTACAATGGAAAAAACGATACTTCGGTCTGTATAGCGGCGACATTTTTCAGCGTGTTTTCCGCCGAGGTAAACACCGAAAGTTCGGCACCCTGAATGTCAATTTTCAGAAAATCCACTGGACCCAAACCTGCGATATCATCCAGCCGCTGGGTTTGCATCTCCATACTGCCAATTTGCCTTGCAGCATTGCGTAGGCCACGTAAGTAAAAAAGTGTTTTTTCCCTTATTTTCAGCAAGGATGTCAAACCCGAGCCCTTGTAGATATTCAACAAGGCCGGTTTGCCGTCTCCGACTGCAAAGTTGAAATACTCTTCATTTGCACCTTTATTGCGGACGACCTCTTTCATCGTGTCTTCCTGAGGTTCAAAACCGACGACATTGCAGAGGTCGTTCTTTAGCAAATCACGGTAAGGGGCGTCATGGCGCATTGGATTGGCGCCAATATCGGCAATGCGTACAAAACTGGTCAAATCCAGAAGATCGTACAAAGCAGAAATGCGGGCGCTGAAAAGATTATCCATTTCTTAGAACCGTAAGCGCTTCGGCCAACTTGCGGCTGATCCGCTCTGGCGCGCGTTCCTGAGCGAATTCGAAGCACGCCCTACGTTTTTCAGCGAGTTCTGAATCGGACATTTCCATCACCTTCATCATCATGCGGATCAGGCCTCGTGGGTTTTGTGCCGGATACAGTAGATCATGACAGGATTCCGGGGTCGTCTGCCGGTGGGGTTCAATGTCCGGAGCGACAACTGGCAAGCCGAAGGTCATGGCAAGCATTGCGGTTCCAGAGGTGAAGGTTTGTGTAGATGGCAAAACATAGGCGTGAGCTTGGGAAAAAACACTCGGAATAGCCTCATCTTCTACGCGTTCGCCTATCACGGTTACGTTTGAAATGGCGTCCAGCCGTCGTACCAATCGCCGACTGGGCCGAAAGACTCGGCCTACCACTGACATATGAAAGTCGAAACCCCTGTTGGTTAGCTTCCGGATGGCGAAATGAAGCCGGTCCAACTCGCGGTTTCCGCGCATCGCGCCAAATGTCAAAAAATGGGTCTGATCGCGTGGTTGCATCAGGCGTGCAAGCGTGATTTCGGCGCTTTCATAAACGCCTAGATAGCTTGGGTGAGGGATCAAGCAAATCTTATTCGGTTCCGCGTCATATTGGGCGATCATATGTTGCCGCGCATTTGGGGTATGGACATGGATCATATCGACCAGCTCTGCCAACTTGCGTCGCGCTGCGTGAAATCCATCGTTGCCCTCACGCGCTGAATGCGCGGTGCGATTGTGAATGGTCCAGATGACGCGACCACCGTTTGATTTATACAGCTCAAGTCCCGACACGGCATCTTGAAACAGAGCGTTGTTCGCGGGATCTTCACCATCCTTGATCGGAAACAGCCTGTCATCCCATTGGATATGCAGGATTCCGTGTTCGGTCTGAAACTCTGGTTTCGCAATCTCTGCAAAGTTCAGCTGTTTCATTGCAGCTAGAGAAAACTCTGGCTCGCATGCGCTGTACATCATGTTTTGATAGGGGTTTTTGGTGCCGTAGGGAATATTCAATACTCGTGTCTGCATACGGCACTCAGCTTTTGCTTTCTCGGGTGCAGACTCCATGCACATAAGCTCAATGTAAAGGTGAAATCACCCATCTTTATTGACTGTTTTCAAGGCTAAATGGTTGGCTTTCGCACTTGCAGCGTGTATCTATACACGGGAATTTAGCGAGGTCGGAAATGGTACAACTCACCCTGCCAAAAAATTCTCGGATTACCACCGGAAAGACATGGCCCAAGCCAGAGGGCGCGACGAATGTGCGCAAGTTCCAGATCTATCGCTGGAATCCTGACGACGGTCAAAATCCCCGGGTGGATACCTATTTCGTCGATATGGACAGCTGCGGTCCGATGATTTTGGATGCGCTGATCAAGATCAAGAATGAGATCGACCCAACCTTGACCTTCCGCCGGTCTTGTCGCGAGGGCATTTGTGGGTCCTGTGCGATGAATATCGACGGGATCAACACGCTGGCCTGCATCTATGGCATGGATGAGATCAAGGGCGATGTGAAAATCTATCCTTTGCCCCATATGCCTGTGGTCAAGGACCTGATTCCGGACCTGACCCATTTCTATGCCCAGCACGCCAGCATCATGCCCTGGCTAGAAACCAAGACCAACCGGCCGGCGAAAGAGTGGAAGCAATCCATTGAAGACCGCAAAAAGCTGGATGGTCTTTATGAATGCGTGATGTGCGCCAGCTGCTCGACCTCGTGCCCAAGTTATTGGTGGAATGGCGATCGCTATCTTGGCCCGGCGGCTCTGCTGCATGCATATCGTTGGATCATTGACAGCCGAGATGAGGCAACTGGTGAGCGCCTGGATGAGTTGGAAGATCCGTTCAAGCTGTATCGTTGCCACACGATCATGAACTGCGCCAAAACCTGCCCGAAGGGTCTGAACCCTGCAAAGGCAATCGCCGAGATCAAAAAGATGATGGTCGAACGCACGGTGTGAGGCGGGCTTGATCCATGTGCCTGCTGTGTTGCGGCAGGTGCAATTCCCATTTGCAAGAATATGTGGTGTGAACGCCTGCAGCCTGTCCTATGTTTGGCTCAGGGAGGAGTGATTATGTCACAATGGGATCACTCCGATGAGAACCAAAACCAACTCCGCTGATGCCGCCGAAGCCCTGGAATTGCTGGAACAGGCATGGGCCTATTATACGCCAGAAACGGTAATCCCCACTTCAGAGCGGATGCCAGAGCTGTTCGAATACGCAAATGCTGCCTGATCTGCGATTGCAGGGCTTGAAAACAACCGACTGATCAGCAAAGCAGGAGAATGCCTGTTTTTCTTCTGCTTCTTGCCGCCGCCGTATTCGCCTATTTTCTGTGGCGCGCCCGTACTTCGTCACTGACGCGTGAATGCCGTTGGCGCCAGCACCGAAAAGAAGGGCAATGGGTCTGTTCGTTTTGCGGTGCTCAGACCGATGGGGCGGAAAGCCCCAAGCAGTGTTTAAAGGGATCGACCGGTGGATAGCCGATGCGGGACAGAGTCGACCCTGCCCCAACCCGTTTTCTAAGCCTTTGGAAACGCCGCCTGAAGTGCGATCTCAACCATGTCGCCAAAGCTGCTTTCTCGTTCGGACGATGGCAGAGCTTCTCCTGTCAGCAAGTGGTCGGAAACGGTCAGCACGGCAAGGGCCCGGCACTTGTGGCGCGCGGCCAGGATGTAAAGTTCGGCGGCTTCCATTTCGACGCCCAGAATGCCGTGACGCACCATCTGTTCGTTCAGATCGGGACGTTCATCGTAGAACACATCCGAGGAATAAATCCCGCCAACATGAGTTGGTGTTCCTTTGTTTGCCGCAGCCTCAAAGGCGGCCTGCAACAGGCTCCAATCCGCGCAAGGTGCAAAGTTGAGCTCTTTCATGATCCCCCGAGACGGCGTGCTGAGCGTGGTCGAAGTCATCGCCAAAATGACATCACGAATGTTCACACTGTCCTGCATCCCGCCACATGACCCAATACGGATCAAAGTTCTGGCGCCAAAATCGCGGATCAATTCATTCACGTAAATTGACAGCGAGGGCATTCCCATACCGCTGCCTTGAATCGTGACCGGATTACCTTTCCAGGTTCCGGTGAAGCCCAACATGCCACGCACGTCATTCACCAGTTTGGCGTTATCCAGAAAAGTTTCTGCCGCCCATTTTGCCCGGTAAGGATCACCGGGTAAAAGAACTGTTTCAGCGATTTCGCCTTTTTCAGCGCCTATATGAATCGTCATTTCGTTATCAATTCCATTCAGATTTCCATATCCGAAATATCCGCTCCGGCTTTCAAAGCTTCGTGTACCCAATGCGGCTTGCGACCGCGCCCCGACCAGGTTTGATCGTGGTTGGATGGATTTCGGTATTTTGCTTTTGTTTTCGAAATCTTAAGAGATTTCGAGGACCCATCAGAAAGTTCGGAAAGGGAAAACCCAAATTCCGCTGCGGCTTTCTGAGCAGCTTTCAAAGCCTCTTTCCTATCACGTCTTTCGGCTGCTTTCAGCGCCACATCTACATTGGCACGCAATTCCAACAGTTCATTGCGCGTCATCTTTTCGAGATTCATTCCCATTTACATTCCCCTGATGTTACCGAATTACAATGTCCCCGAAGAGTCACCGTAGTTCTAAAAGCATCCATTATCTATCCCTTTTGAGAAGGCGATAGATACGGGGAAAATGGGTGGCAAATCGGCGGTTATTCAGCGGCCAGGTTTTGCGGATCAACCAAGGAAACTATGTCGCCCATGATTGCATTCAACTCGAAGTTTTTTGGCGTGTAGATTTTGGCCACACCCATCGCTTTGAGTTTTTCAGCATCGTCATCAGGGATAATGCCACCGACAACAACAGGAACATCGTTCAGGCCCGCCTCGCGCAGACGGTTCAGAACGTCCTGAACCAACGGAATGTGACTGCCGGACAGAATCGACAGGCCGATCACATGGGCTTTGTCCTCGATTGCGGCGGCCACAATTTCCTCGGGTGTCAGACGGATGCCGTCATAGCTGATGTCCATGCCGCAATCGCGGGCGCGGAAGGCGATCTGTTCGGCGCCATTTGAATGACCGTCCAGGCCGGGCTTGCCGACCAGGAATTTCAGGCGACGTCCAAGCTTGTCGCTGACCGCGTCGACCGCCGCACGCAACTCCTCCAGCCCTTCGGTTTTGTTTGAGACCGAGCCGGAAACGCCTGTGGGTCCGCGATATGTGCCATAGACCTTGCGCATCTCCTCGGCCCATTCGCCGGTGGTGACCCCGGCCTTGGCGGCGACGATTGACGGCTCCATTACATTTGCGCCGGATTGTGCAGCCTTGCGCAAAGCTGCCAGGGCCGCAGCAACCGCCGCGTTGTCCCGTTCGGTGCGCCAATCGTTCAGGCGGTTGATCTGTTCCTGTTCTGCCGCCGGGTCGACGACCATGATGCCGCCATCTTCGGTTTCCAACGGCGAAGGCTCACCCTCGGTCCATTTATTCACGCCGACAACGATGGTTTCGTTGCGCTCGATCCGGTTCAGACGTTCTGCGTTCGAATCCACCAGGCGTGACTTCATGTATTCGATAGAAGCGACAGCGCCGCCCATCGAATCCAGGTTTGCCAGCTCCGCACGCGCGCCTTCTTTCAACTCTTCAACCTTGGCATCAACAGCCGGGTTGCCATCAAACAGATCGCCATATTCCAACAGGTCGGTCTCATAGGCCAGAATCTGCTGCATCCGCATCGACCATTGCTGATCCCAGGGCCGCGGCAATCCCAACGCCTCGTTCCAGGCGGGCAATTGCACCGCACGGGCGCGGGCCCTTTTCGACAGTGTTACGGCCAGCATCTCAATCAGGATGCGGTAGACATTGTTTTCAGGCTGCTGCTCGGTCAGACCCAGCGAGTTTACCTGAACGCCATAGCGAAAGCGGCGGAATTTGGGATCCTCAACGCCATAGCGTTGTTGCAAAATCTCATCCCAAAGGTCGACAAAAGCCCGCATTTTGCACATTTCGGTAACAAACCGTATACCGGCGTTCACAAAGAACGAAATCCGGCCACACAGCGCCGGAAAATCCTCGGCCGGTACCCGTGGGCGCAACTCATCCAGAACTGCAATCGCTGTTGCCAAGGCGTAGGACAGTTCCTGCTCGGGCGTCGCGCCGGCCTCTTGCAGGTGATAGGAGCAGACGTTCATCGGGTTCCATTTCGGCACATTGGAATAGCAATACTCGGCCACATCCGCGATCATCTTCAGCGATGGTTTCGGCGGGCAAACATAAGTGCCACGGCTCAGATATTCCTTGATCAGATCGTTCTGAACCGTGCCCTGCAGTTTAGAGACATCGGCGCCCTGTTCCTCGGCAACCGCTATATAGAGCGCCAGCAACCAAGGAGCCGTGGCGTTTATCGTCATCGACGTGTTCATCTGTTCCAACGGGATCTGGTCGAACAAAACCCGCATGTCGCCCAGATGGCTGATCGGTACACCCACTTTACCAACCTCGCCGCGTGCCAGCGTGTGATCGCTGTCATAGCCGGTTTGCGTCGGCAGATCGAAGGCCACTGACAGACCCGTCTGACCCTTGGCCAGATTCCCGCGATACAGCGCGTTGGACGCTTTGGCGGTGGAATGACCGGCATAGGTTCGGATGAGCCAGGGGCGATCTTTCTGCGTCTGCGTCATAACTGGGCCTCGTATTGCGGGTGGGCAAGAAAATTACGTTCATGGGTTCTAAAGCGCAATTTTCGGGACATGTCAATTCGCTGCGTCGCGGCATTTCTGGTTGTGCCGATTGTGGGATGCAGCGATTGGTGGCAGGGTGCATTTATGACACAGACCGTGGAACTTCCGCTTTGGCTGTTTTTGTTGATCCTGGTATTCGCCGCGGTCACACTGGCCTCGCATTTTCTGTTTCCGTCAGTGCGGTGGTTTTTTCGCCGTAGGTTGGAGCGCGCGGTCAAACGCCTGAACACGCGCCTGCAGCGCCCGATACAGCCGTTCAAGCTGGCCCGACGCCACGATATGATTCAACGCCTGATCTATGATCCTCAGGTAGGGCAGGCCGTGCAGCAGCACGCACGTGAAGAAGGCATTCCCGAAGCGGTCGCCTTTGAGCAGGCCCAGCGGTATGCGCGCGAGATCGTGCCTTCTTTTTCCGCCGTTGCCTATTTCAGTATCGCCATCCGGTTGGCGCGGATTCTGAGCAACGCCTTTTATGATGTACGGCTTAGTTATCAGGATGAAGATGCCCTGAAAGATATTGATCCAAATGCGACAGTTGTTTTTGTGATGAACCACCGCAGCAACATGGATTATGTGCTGGTCACCTATCTGGCGGCCCAGCAATCGGCTTTGTCTTATGCTGTTGGCGAATGGGCGCGTGTTTGGCCGCTCAGTCGGTTGATTCGTGCGATGGGGGCCTATTTTATTCGCCGCAAGTCCGGCAGCGAACTCTATCGTCAGGTATTGGCCTGCTATGTCCGGCATGCCACCGATGCCGGTGTTACACAGGCCATGTTCCCTGAAGGCGGGCTGAGCCTGACGGGGGCCATGGCACGCCCCAAGCTGGGGCTTTTGAAATACATAATCGATGGTGCCAGGGTGGATGGGGCGGATGTGGTGTTTGTTCCCGTTGCGCTAAACTATGACCGGGTTCTTGAAGATACGATCCTGACCAAGGCCGCACTTGGCAATCAAAGGCAATTTCGTGCCCGAATCGGGGTTATAACTGGGTGGATGTTGAAACAGATAGGCAGGCGTCTGACCGGTCGCTACCAGCGGTTTGGATTTGCTGGAGTGCGATATGGTCACCCTATCTCATTGAAGGAATTCCGCACCGCCCATGACGATGTGATGACTGATCTCGCGCGCGAACTCATGCAACGGATCAAAGAAGCGATTCCGCAGGCGCCTGTTCCTGCAGCGTGCTGGCTGGTTCGCACCAAAGGAGAAATGCCCGAAGACGAGCTTAAAAGCTTGATCACCGGGTTTTTGCAACGTGACGGAACTTTGGGTGATCAGGATGAGTCCGCGGTTTCAGCTGCCTTGGATCAGCTGGTCGAACGCAGAATTCTGAAACGAGAAGGTGGGAAAATATCTCAATCCGGGCAAAGGGTTGATCTGCTCGACTACTATGCAGCCTCAGCCCCGATTGGCGACGGCTGGCCTGATGCTGCGGCAGCGAAAGAAGTTTCTGCAGGCGCTGGGTCATAAAATTACAAAAATGATGCAAAATCTATTGCATTATTTCCTTCAGGCCAATATCTCATCATCCAACGCAAGCGCTTCTGCATCGCGGCAAACAGGAATGAGAAATAAGGAGGCCAACATGGCTCTGGACACCGACAGCGGTATCGCAACTTACGACGCGCCGGAAAAAGACCTCTATGAAATGGGTGAAATCCCTCCGATGGGGTTTGTGCCTAAGAAAATGTATGCATGGGCAATCCGTAAGGAACGCCACGGGGAACCGGATACTGCGATGGTCCAGGAAGTCGTGGACGTACCAGAGCTGGACAGCCACGAGGTGTTGGTTCTGGTGATGGCGGCGGGCGTTAACTATAACGGCGTCTGGGCATCCCTGGGCAAGCCGATCTCGCCCTTTGACGGCCACAAAGCCCCGTATCATATCGCCGGTTCTGACGCTTCGGGGATCGTATGGGCCGTGGGTTCGAAAGTAACGCGATGGAAAGTGGGCGACGAGGTTGTCATTCACTGCAATCAGGACGATGGCGACGACGAACATTGTAATGGTGGCGATCCGATGTATTCGGACAGCCAGCGAATCTGGGGTTATGAAACGCCGGATGGGTCTTTTGCACAGTTCACCAATGTTCAAGCCCAGCAGTTGATGCCGCGCCCCAAGCACCTGACCTGGGAAGAAAGCGCTTGCTATACTCTGACGCTGGCGACCGCGTATCGGATGCTGTTCGGGCACGAGCCGCATGACCTGAAGCCGGGCCAGAACGTTCTGGTCTGGGGTGCCTCGGGCGGCCTTGGCTCTTATGCGATCCAGCTGATCAATACCGCAGGCGCCAACGCAATCGGCGTGATCTCGGACGAAAGCAAGCGTGACTTTGTCATGGGTCTGGGCGCCAAGGGCGTGCTGAATCGCAAAGACTTTAACTGCTGGGGTCAGTTGCCCACAGTAAACACACCGGAATATGCGGACTGGTTCAAAGAGGCGCGCAAATTCGGCAAGGCGATCTGGGAAATCACCGGCAAAGGCAAGAATGTCGACATGGTGTTTGAACATCCCGGCGAAAGCACATTTCCGGTGTCGACCTTTGTCGTGAAAAAAGGTGGTATGGTTGTGATCTGCGCCGGTACCACCGGCTATAACCTGACTTTCGACGTTCGCTATATGTGGATGCATCAGAAACGTCTGCAAGGTTCGCATTTTGCGCATCTCAAGCAGGCTGCTGCCGCGAACCAACTGATGGTCGAACGCCGTCTGGATCCCTGCATGTCCGAAGTGTTTGCCTGGGGTGAATTGCCCGACGCGCATATGAAGATGATGCGGAATGAGCATAAACCAGGCAACATGTCGGTTCTGGTTCAGGCGCCGCAGACGGGCTTGCGCACGCTTGAAGAGGTTCTAGACGCAAAAGGCTGAGCCCCCCAAAAAAAAATAGAATATTAGCACCCGCGAATCGCATCGAGCGAGCGCGGGTGTATCTATTTCGAGGCATAAGGAAATAATTACAGTGGGTTACAGAATCGTGACCCGCTAGTTTTGGGGAGTAGAAACCAGTGAATAGGCTTAAAATCATCTCACATGTTATGGTTGTGTTAACCCTTCGTTAACCGTTTCGGAGAGACTTTAGATGGCGCATAATGAGTGGATACTGGACGTTTTGTCGGACCTCAACGCCTTCGCTGTTGAAAACGGTTTGACCGCACTTGCCGAGCAGCTTGATGATACCAAGTTGATCGCAGCGGCCGAGATTGCGTCCATGCAAGATAAGGCACAGGCGCCCGCGAATGGGAACACAACTCGACATGAGTCAGGTCCTAGAGGACTTGGAAAGCACCAACACGCTTGACGAGTTGGGCGATGTAGCCGTTCGATTGCGCGACCGGCTGCAGGTTGAACATCTTATCTATCATTGGGTTGATGGTGCCGGGGATCAATACGGCTATACAACTTACCCGGACGCTTGGGCCGAGCGATACCGGGAGCGGAATTATCACCGCATAGATCCAGTGATCCTGGGGTGTTTCCAACGGTTCCACCCGGTTGACTGGAAATTTCTGGACTGGTCTGGAAAAGTGGCGAAAGCCTTTTTGCAGGATGCGCTTGAACATGGGGTTGGCAATCAGGGTTATTCGATCCCCATCCGGGGGCCGAACGGCCAGTTTGCCTTATTCACAGTGAATCACTCATGTGATGATGAGAAATGGAAGTCCTTCATCAAGGCCCATGGCCGCGAGCTGATTTTGATCGCGCATTACTTTAACCGAAAGGCTCTGGAGTTCGAAACCGACAGGCAGCCGGATACGACCCGAGGCCTGTCGCCTCGTGAGACGGATGCCATGACCTTGCTGGCGCTTGGATACAGCCGGGCACAAGTCGCGCACTCACTGTCAATCTCGGAACATACGCTGCGTGTCTATATTGAAAGTGCGCGTGCCAAGCTTGGGGCGCAGAACACAACACATGCCATCGCAACAGCACTCAGCCGTGGATTAATAGTGGTTTAACAAGCGCGCGCGCCAAAAACGGGAAATTAACCACGACTTTGTACCCCCTTCGTTCCTGCACAGGACGACAAGGGGAAAAGTCATGTTGCGCTATTTGTTTGCCGACGAACTACATAAGTTTCCGAATTTGGCCCAAGGGATGTTCCGGGATCGAGCGGATCAGTTCAAAACACGTCTGGGCTGGGATGTTCACGTGGACGAAAAAGGAGAAGAGCGGGATCAGTATGATGACCTGAATCCGCTCTATGTCATCTGGGAAGAAGAGGATGGCAGCCATGGGGGGTCGATGCGGGTATTGCCGACGACAGGACCTGTCATGGTGAATGAGGTGTTTGGGCACCTGACAGGGGGTAAGCCGGTCCACAGCCCGCTGATCTGGGAAGTAACGCGGTTCTGCCTGTCACGAACGGCCAGTGCCCATACTGCCGGTGCCATCATGCTGAGTGGCGGCGAAATCATGGAAGGGTTCGGGCTGACCCATATTGCTGGCGTCTTTGATGCGCGCATGATTCGGATCTACCGTCTGATCGGATCGTCTCCAGTCGTTCTGGGGTCACAAGGGAAAGGGCGTGATCAGATTTCGGTTGGGCTCTGGCCCTATTCGCCCGAGGATTGCAATCGGGTGGCTGAACGGGCGGGCATCCCACGTGAGCTGTCCAGGATGTGGTTCAAAGCCGCGTTTGGCACTGTCCGGCAACACCGGTTTGCCCTGTCCGCCTGACGGGGTCTGAAAGCCAATTCCATATCTGGCGATAGCTGGCGTGGCCCTGTAGGGTCGCGCCATGTCTATACCCACAGTAACCTTTTCTGACGATCAAGCCGCCGCCTATGACAGCATTTCCGAGATGCTGAAATCTGCTGGTGTAGACCTGGATGATGATGCCCTGCTGAAAATGCCCGGCAATGGCGAATCCGGGGTGATGGCCGTGATCGGCAAGGCGGGTTCAGGGAAAACGCTACTGCTGGCAGAGCTTTACAAAGCATTGGCTGACGCGGGTCTTCAGATTGTTTCCGGTGATTTCGAAAGCCGCAAAGCGCGCGAGAAACGCAGCTTGGCCATTCTTGCGCCAACGAACAAGGCCGCCAGTGTTTTGCGCCTGCGGGGTGTGCCTGCGACCACGATCCACCGCATCCTCTATACGCCGGTATATGACCCGGAATATGAACGCATTGCCGAATGGCTGGCGGGCAACGATGAACGCCCCGAGGTTGAAGGGTTGACTGACGAAGCCCTGGACCGGGCGGCCGCTTTTTATCAGAACAACAAGTCGATCCCCGGCGCGCTGGCTGCTGCGGGCCTTCGTGGGTCCGACTTTATCACCGGCTGGAAGCGTCGGGAGGAGCCGCTGGACATAGGCTTTGTAGATGAGGCCTCGATGCTGGATGACAGGCAGTTCGAAGACCTGAAAGAGATCTTTCCGACCCTGTTACTTTTTGGCGATCCGGCGCAGCTCGCCCCGGTCAATCAGTCCGGCAGCATGGTATTTGAGACGCTGCCCGAGCCGCGAAAGCAGGTATTGCACAGGGTCCACAGGCAGACGGCAGACAACCCGATCCTGGACCTCGCGCATGCGCTGGCCGACCCTCAGATGGGGTTTGAGGATTTTGAACGGCTCGTCGAACAGACCGCCCGACAGGATGACCGTGTTGTTTGGGGGCAGCGTGTTGAAGTTGACCTGATGGCCCGCAGCCCGGTTCTGGTCTGGCGAAATGCCACCCGAATTCGCTTGATTCAGGCCTTCCGCAATGTTCACGCGGCACCCGACACCGAGCTTCTGGCGGGAGAGCCGCTGATTTGCGATGGAATCGAACTGCCGCTGAAGCACCGCAAGAAAAGGCTGGATCTTGAGGCGCGCGGGCTAATCAAGGGTGCTCAGGTCATCTATCTGGGGCCAGGACGAAAACCGGGGTTTTCGCGCCTGCATGTGATGGGGGCCGAGGATCCTCAGGTCAGTGCAGCGTCGATTGTCAAAATCGAAATGCCTGATGAGGAAGAACCGTTTATTCCATTTGCAGCGCGTATGGGGGCAACCTTTTTGCATGGCGCAGCAGTGACCATTCACAAGGCGCAGGGGTCGCAGTGGGACACGGTACAGGTGTTTGCGCCGGATATATATGCGGCTGCTCGGATGGGGCGAACCGAGGCTGGGCAACCTTTGTGGAAACGTCTGGCTTATGTTGCGATCACGCGGGCGCAAGAAAGGTTGATTTGGGTGGTGCGCAACAGGCTGGCCAAGCCCACTTATCCGCTGCGCGTGGATGATTTGCGCGCGGCTCCGGCGGCGACGCTGACCCTGGAGGCGGAAGAGATATGAAATCCATCATCATCACAGGCGCCAGTTCAGGCATCGGACGGGCAACTGGCGAGTTGTTTTTGGCCGAGGGCTGGGCGGTTGGGCTGCTGGCGCGCAGCGCGGATGTGCTGAACGAATTGGCTGAAAGGCACAAGAATGCGATCCCCTTGGTGACCGATGTTACCGATCCCACCGCTGTTTCGGGTGCTTTCGAGACATTCCAGAATGAGGCGGGACGTCTTGACGTATTATTCAATAATGCCGGAATCTTTGCCCCCGGCGGCACGATAGACGAAATCCAGTTGGAGGATTGGTACCAGAGCGTCAGCGTGAACCTGAACGGGATGTTCCTAAGCGCGCGCGAAGCCTTTCGCATTATGCGGCATCAGGCCCCGCAAGGGGGAAGGATCATCAATAACGGTTCGATCGCCGCGCATGTACCGCGTCCGAATTCGGTCCATTACACCGCTACGAAACACGCGATAACAGGCCTGACACGCAGCCTATCACTGGACGGGCGCGCCTTTGGTATCGCATGTGGTCAAATCGATATTGGCAACGCGCGAACACAGATGGTGCAAAACCTGGTTGAAAACGCCATCGCGGGAGGGCAGCAGCCCGACCCGACGATGGCTGTTGACGATGCCGCACGTTCTGTACTGCACATGGCGTCTTTGCCTGCAGAGGCAAACGTCCAGTTCATGACCGTCATGGCCACTACGATGCCCTATATCGGGCGTGGATAGGGCTTTAGTTCTCGCGCAATAGTCGGAAGGCTGTGGACGCTCCCCAACCCGCCGCGATGGCAATGACCAAAGACATCAGGCCATACCAGACCGGCTGCTGACGGGACATGTTGTAGAGGAACCGTTCCAGCCCGACCTTCCGCACGTCGATTGTGGTCTCGAACTGGGAAACAACCTCTCGGCCGCGGGTCAGGTATATGCGCGCGAAATAGGCGCCTTCGGTCAAATCGGCTGGCATGTCGATTGAGGTTCGGAACAATGTCTGCTCGTCCACCGCAACCGTATTTTCGCGGATAGAATACAGGCCCTCATCCTCACGGATGCGAACGACGGCCTCGGCAAAATTCTGCGCGCCCCGGATATTCATCGCGGCACCCACTGACCGAATGGCCCGTTCAATCGAGATCCTGTACCGCAAGTCTTCTGTATCTGACAGGATTTCTGTAAGCGGAGCGCTGGTGGCAACCGCATAAAAACTGGGCGCAAGGTCGACCAGGACGCTGTCGGTGTTGACCCAGATACCCAGCCTGCGTTCTTTTCGCCGGACCGTCACTGGGCTCGAGGGGCCTGCAACGGCTACGATAACTTGAAGCGGTGGGCCGGAAGGGATCGGCGTTTCACGTTTCACGGCACCGAAAATAAGAATTTCCGAGCCATCGAAATTCGCCGTGATGGCAACCCGGTCTTGGCTTAGGCCAAGCACGACCTGTTCCTCCTCGGCGATGGCCGGGGTGACACAGAGGGCGAGTAGCAGGATCAACCGTCTCAGCATGATCAGTGCCCCCCTGCAACGCCGAGCGAATAGAGCTCGGAGGGTTCCAGAAGCAGATCCAGCGCCAGTTTGCCACAAACCACCAAGACCAGTGCAGCCAGCAATACGCGCAGCTGCTCGGCAGGCATTCGTGCGCCGATCACCGTTCCGATCTGCGCCCCGATCACGCCGCCGACCAGCAACAACACAGCCAGAACAATGTCGACTGTGTAGTTGGTTGTCGCGTGCAGCATCGTGGTGAACGCTGTTACGAAAATAATCTGGAATAGGGAGGTGCCGACAACGACTTTGGTGGGCATTCCCAGCAGGTAAATCATGGCAGGAACCATGATAAAGCCGCCTCCGACACCCATGATCGCAGAAAGGATACCTACGCTAAGCCCGACCAGGACGGGGGGGATGACCGAGATATAGAGGCCCGATGTACGGAACCGCATTTTGAACGGCATCGCGTGAATCCAGCCGCGCTGACGACGTGCAACAGGGGCGGCGGTGCCCTTTTTGGATTTACGCAGCGCGTTCAGGCTTTCGATGAACATCAAGCTGCCGACGACGCCCAGAAAGACCACGTAACACAGGGTTACGAGCAAATCGACTTGTCCGAGGCTTTTGAGATAGTTGAAGATCACCACCCCGAACGCAGCTCCGATCAGTCCCCCGACCAGCAATACCGTGCCCATCTTCAGGTCGACCGTCTTTCGGCGGAAATGGGCCAGAACACCAGAAAATGACGAGGCGACAATCTGGTTCGCTTCGGTGGCTACGGCAACTGCTGGTGGGATGCCAATGAAAAACAACAGCGGGGTCATCAGAAACCCGCCGCCGACCCCGAACATCCCTGACAGGATGCCGACCATGCCGCCCAACCCCAGCAGCAGAAAGGCGTTTACGGAAACTTCAGCGATAGGAAGGTAAATTTGCATGAGGTACTAGTAATTAGGGCCAGCTGCGTCGCGCAATGTGACACATTCGACTTCTGGAATTTGTGAAAGGGTTCGTATCTGACGCGCAGAATCACGCCCTTGGCGAGGCAGGGTAAAGCAGGGCTGGCGGCTTGGACCAGTCTGAAACTGTGCATCCGCAAAAGGCGTTTTGACAGGGAGTATCCCCTTAGACCAAGCGCAAGACCTAGCATCCGGCACCCCGGCGAGAAACTCTCTCAAATCAGCTGTCACTGGAAACACATCCATGCCCCTTTAGAGCCGTTGCGGCATGTAAAATCAACTCTACATGCCGCCATGCAGCGAACAGGACTGACGTGTGTTTCAAACTGGACCTATTACCGCTCTTTTACATAGGGTTCGCCACCGGCTTTCGGTGGAACGGCCTTGCCGACAAAGCCGGCCAAAATGACGACGGTCAGGATATATGGCAGCGCATCCATGACCTGCACAGGAATCACCACGCCACCCAGGTCAATATTTTGGAACCGCAACGCAACGGCTTGCAACAGTCCGAACAGCAGGCAAGCCCACATCGCGTGCCATGGCCGCCATTTTGCAAAGATCAGCGCCGCCAGCGCGATGAACCCGCGACCGGCAGTCATTTCCTTGACGAATCCAGCTTGCAGGGCCGTGGCCAGATAGGCACCGGCAATGCCGCACAGCACGCCACAGATCGCTACAGCCGCAAAACGCAGCCCAACGACAGAAACCCCGGCCGTATCCACAGCGGCTGGGTTTTCACCCACCGCGCGCAGGCGCAGGCCAAAGCGGGTGCGGTACAAAACCCACCAGGTTGTCGGGACCAGAAGGAAAGACACATAGACCAGGATCGAATGGCCGGACAGCAGCTCGGAATAGATTGGCCCAAGAAATGGGACATCACTCACCGCATCCGCAAAAGGGAAGGTGATCGGTTCAAAGCGCCCTCCGCCGAACAGCGAGGGGGTACGCCCGCCCTGTTTGAACCAGCTTTGCGCGATCAGGACCGTCAGCCCAGAGGCCAGAAAGTTGATGGCGACGCCTGAAATCAGCTGGTTGCCCCGAAAGGTGATCGAGGCCACCCCATGCAGGGCGGACAGAACAAGAGAGGCCGCGATCCCGGCCAGCAATCCCAGCCAGACCGATCCGGTCACGGCGGCGACGGCGGCAGAAAAGAACGCCGCGATCAGCATCTTGCCCTCAAGCCCGATGTCGAAAATACCGGCGCGTTCGGAGTACAGACCGGCCAGACAGGCCAGCAACAGCGGCGTAGCCAGGCGGACGGTCGAATCGAGGACCTGGATGAGGGTAACGAAAGTATCCATCGCTTAGCCCTCCTTCCGCATGGCAAGGAACAGCTTTTCCAGCGGCATGCGGACCATGTTGTCCAAGGCGCCGGTGAACAGGATCACCAGGGCCTGAATGACCACGATAAGCTCGCGTGGGATCGACGTCCACAACGCCAGCTCGGCCCCGCCCTGATAGAGGAAACCAAACAGCAGCGCCGCCAGAAACACCCCAAACGGATGGGATCGACCCATCAGCGCCACGGCGATACCGATAAAGCCAGCGCCCTCGGTCGAGTTCAGAACCAGCCGCTCTGCCTCACCCATCACGTTGTTCGTGGCCATCAGACCAGCCAGCGCGCCCGAGATCAGCATGGCGATGATGGTGATCCGAACCGGAGAAATACCGGCATAGACGGCACCGGTTTCCGAATGCCCATAGGCGCGGATCTCATAGCCCAGCCGGGTGCGCCAGATCAGCGCCCAAACGATCACACAGGCCAGGACTGCAACAAAGAATGAGATATTGGCAGGTGCGCCACGGAATACGACGTTTTCAGCGGTCGAGAACATCGACTGGAACGTCGGCAGATGCACCGCCTCGGGGAAGCGTGCAGTTGCCGGGTCTTGCGAGCCCTGCGGGCGCATGACGTTGACCAGCATATAGTTCAGCAAGGCAGCAGCGATGAAGTTGAACATGATCGTGGTGATCACGATATGGCTGCCGCGTTTGGCCTGCAGATAGGCCGGAATGGCCGCCCAAGCGGCCCCAAACACCATCGATGCGGCACAGGCGGCCAGCAAGGCGATGCTCCAATGCGGCCAGTCGATGTAAAGGCACACCACGGCCACGCCAAGCCCGCCCAGCATCGCCTGACCTTCGCCACCGATATTGAACAGCCGTGCGTGAAAGGCGACCGCCACAGCGAGTCCGGTGAACATGAAATTCGTGGCGTAATACAGCGTATAGCCCCAGCCATAGGTCGATCCCAGCGCGCCGGTGACCATCAGGTTCACCGCTTCGATCGGGTTTTCGCCAATGGCGAGGATCACCAGCGCCGACAGGATTGCAGCCAGAAGCAGACTGATCACCGGGATCAGAACGACATCGGCCCATTTGGGCATTTTTTCCATGTTACGCTGCCTCTCCCGCAACACCGGCCATCAACAGGCCAAGTTCTTTTTCATCAGTTTTATGGGGCAGGCGTTCGCCCATGATATGTCCGTCAAACATGACCGCGATTCGATCCGACAGCGAGAATATCTCTTCCAGCTCGACCGAGACCAGCAGGATCGCCTTGCCCTGGTCGCGCAGATCGACGATCTGTTTGTGAATGAATTCGATCGCCCCGATATCCACGCCTCGGGTCGGCTGACCGACCAACAGCAGGTCCGGGTTACGTTCGATTTCACGCGCGACGACGATCTTCTGCTGATTGCCGCCCGAAAAGCTTTTGGCCGACAGCCAGGGGTTCGGCGGGCGCACATCGAATTTTTCGATCTTGGCTTCGGTATCGGCGCGCAGGGCGGCGTTATCCATGAAGAGGCCACGCTTATAGGCCGGGTCACGGTGATAGCCGAAGGCCACGTTCTCCCAGGCGTGGAAATCCATGATCAGGCCTTCGCGCTGGCGGTCTTCGGGCACATGCGCAATGTGCTGCGCGCGCCGCGCCTGGCCATCTGACCCCGCCCCGCTGAGCGCAAGCGGCGTGCCGTTCAGTTTGATCTGGCCCTGGCCCGGGCGCATCCCGCCCAGAACCTCTAGCAGTTCGGATTGGCCATTGCCGGCGACGCCTGCGATGCCCACGATCTCACCAGCGCGCACGGTCAAGTCGATGCCTTTGACACGCTCGACGCCCGCGCTGTCGAAAACACGCAGGTTTTCAATCTCGAGGATGGGCTTACCGGGCTGTGCCGGAACCTTGTCGACCTGCAGCAGAACCTTGCGGCCCACCATCAGCTCGGCCAGTTCTTCGGGGCTGGTCTCGGCGGTTTTCACGGTGGCCGTCATTTGCCCGCGGCGCATGACCGACACGGTGTCGGTGTTTTCCATGATCTCGCGCAGTTTGTGGGTGATCACGATGATCGTCTTCCCCTCGGCCCGCAGCCGGTCGAGGATGCGGAACAGCTGATCCGCCTCGGATGGGGTCAGCACGCCGGTTGGTTCGTCCAGAATCAGGATCTCGGCCTTGCGATACAGCGCCTTAAGAATCTCAACCCTTTGCTGCATCCCCACACCGATTTCGTCGATACGCTTGTCGGGGTCAACGAACAGTTCGTATTCTTCTTCCAGCTCTTTCAACTCTTTGCGGGCTTTATTCAGGGACGGGGCCAACAGCCTTCCATCCTCGGCGCCCAGCACGATGTTTTCCAGAACGGTAAAATTCTCGACCAGTTTGAAATGCTGAAACACCATCCCGATGCCCGAGGCGATCGCGGCCTGGCTGTCAGGGATTTCGGTCTTTTGACCATTGATCCAGATTTCACCTTTGTCGGCTTTGTAAAAGCCGTAGAGAATGCTCATCAGCGTGGATTTGCCCGCACCGTTTTCACCGATGATCCCATGGATCGTACCGGGGGCGACGCTGATGGAAATGTCTTTGTTGGCCTGAACCGGCCCAAAGGATTTGGATATCCCTTTGAGCTCAATGGCGGGGACGGTCATGTCTTGTCCTCAGTTGCCGAAAGGACTGCCCGGTCATCCCGGTGCAGCAAAGTGGAATCGGGCCGGGAGCATCACCCCCGACCCGCGCGATATCAGAACTGCAGTGCTGGGCAGCTGTCGTTCTCGTAATAGCTGACAACTGAAACATTGCCGTCGATGATGTCCTGACGGGCTTTGTCGACTGCTGCTTTCATATCATCCGAAACCAGCGGAGCGTTGTTGTCGTCGATCGCATAGCCAACGCCGTCTTCGGCCAGACCCATGATATATACGCCGGTCTCAACGTTCTCGCCTGCGCTCATCGCCTCGTAAACAGCGACGTCCACGCGCTTCAGCATCGAGGTCAGAACTTTGCCCGGGTGCAGGTGGTTCTGGTTGCTGTCGACACCGATTGACAGGATGCCTTCGTCAGCAGCGGTTTGCAGAACACCAACACCGGTGCCGCCAGCTGCGGCATAGACCACGTCGGCACCCTGGCTGATTTGTGCCTTTGTCAGTTCCGAGCCCTTAACCGGGTCGTTCCATGCCGCAGGCGTTGTGCCGGTCATGTTGGCAACCACGTTGATATCGGGGTTCACCGCCTTGGCACCCTGAGCATAGCCGCAGCCAAAGTGACGGATCAGCGGAACATCCATGCCGCCGATGAAGCCAACAGTCCCGGATTCGGATGCCATCGCCGCCATCATACCAACGAGGTAAGACCCTTCGTGTTCAGCGAATCCAACCTGACGCAGGTTAGGCGCGTCCAGCCAGGTTACATCGACAACGACAAATTTCGTGTCCGGATAGTCGGCAACAACCGCGCTGAGCGGGTCAGCCATACCGAAACCCATGGTGATGATCGGGTTCGAGCCTGCTTCGGCAAAGCGGCGCAGGGCCTGTTCGCGTTGCGCTTCGGACTGCATTTCGATCTCGCGGTATGTGCCGCCCGTTTCTTCCGCCCAGCGTGAGGCGCCGTTATGCGCGGCTTCGTTGAACGATTTGTCGAACTTGCCGCCCAGATCAAAGATCAGTGCCGGTTCGGCCAGTGCGGCACCCGCTGTCAGTGCAACCGCCGCTGCGGCGCCCATCAAGGATTTCATCAGGGTCATTTGTTACTCCCGTTTGTTTTTTCGGTCGGAGCCAAGATAGCCCCGTTTACCCACTGTTAGCGAGCATAACCGTTGTGATGGCGGGAATTAAGGCCGTTTGCAACCGCCGCGGTCAACAGATTTTTGACCATTTGGTCCAAGAAAATTCGCGACCTGTCTCAGGTTAAATTGCATTCCATGACGATGGCATCAATTTTCTGATTATTTTCAACCGTATAGTAATTCTTGCGCGTGCCGCACACACGATACCCGCAATGCTTGTAAAGTGTAATCGCGGGCTGGTTGGCGATGGAAACATCCAGAATCGCCCGGATAGCGCCCAGTTTTTTGGCAGCCGCGTGCCATTCGACCATACGCTTCCTAGCCAGTCCCTGACGCTGAACTGTGGGATGGGTGGCAATCGTCAGCAGTTCGGCATCGTCAGCGATTGCCTGAAAAAGGGCAAAGGACTGGGTGTCGCCGACGATATGGGTAAAGCGATTCTGCAGCAGCTCTGCAAACTCTGTGGCGGTCCAGGGGCGCGCTTGCGTAAAAGCCGCCGCATGGGTATCGGCCAGGTCTTCCGGGGTCATCCGTCCAGCAACATCGGCGGTTGATCCTTGGAGGGCGCCGCGTCTGCGGGGCGTATGTATAGGGGGGCCGGTGCCTCGGTCGTAGTCTGCCATCTTTGCGCTGCCACGCGGGCAATAGCGCAGACCTGAGCCTTGGGGTTGTCGTTGAACATCAGTGTGCCCAGCGATTTTGCCTGATCAAGCTGGATCAGTGCCGGTTCCATATCAGGCTGAGAAACATAGACCTGATCTCTGGGCGCGCGAATTGCGGGCAACGCATCGCTGTCCAGGGTGGCAAGCGCGTCAAAGCCCGACACACCGATGGCCGGTATCCCCAGACCTAAGGCCAGACCCCGCGCGGCCGAGACCGAGATGCGGATGCCTGTGAAATTGCCTGGGCCTATTCCAACGCCGATCGCTGACAGGTCGCGCCATGAGCATTGTTCTGATGACAGCACCTCTTCGAGCAGCGGCATCAGACGTTCGGCTTGTCCCCGCGACATGGGCTCGACACAAGACGCCACAATCCGGTCACCGCGCAACAAAGCGGCCGCGCAATGCGCGGCCGATGTGTCAAACGCCAGAATGAGTGGTTCAGACGGCAACAGGGCGAACCTCGGTCACTTCGGGAATGTAGTGACGCAGCAGGTTTTCGATTCCCATCTTCAACGTCAGCGTCGAGGATGGGCAGCCTGCGCAGGCCCCTTGCATATGCAGGTAGACAATGCCGCGGTCAAAACCGTGAAACGTGATGTCGCCCCCGTCCTGCGCGACTGCCGGGCGCACACGGCTGTCCAGCAGGTCTTTGATCTGGTTGACCACCTCGGCGTCTTCGCCGCTGTGTTCAGCATGGCCCGAGGCCGTATTGGCATCCGCTCCCATGATCGGCTGGCCGGATTGATAATGCTCCATCACCGCGCCCAGAATGGCGGGTTTGATGTGGTCCCACTGAACGTCGTCCGCTTTGGTCACGGTCACGAAGTCATTGCCGAAAAAGACTCCGGTCACGCCACTCACAGCGAAAATGCGGTTGGCCAGCGGCGACTTTTCCGCAGCCTCAGCCGATGGGAAATCTGCAGTGCCCGCTTCCAGCACGGTCTGGCCGGGCAGGAATTTCAGGGTTGCAGGGTTCGGTGTGGATTCGGTCTGGATGAACATGGCGCGGCTCCGTATCTGTTGTCTCTGATATGCGGGTCCGCGCACTGGAAGTCAAGAATTGGAACGATTCTAAATTTATGCAGCCAAGCTTATCGCGTCGTCCAACCGATCATCGCCCCAGAACAGCTCATCCCCGACCAGAAAGCTGGGCGCGCCAAAAAGCCCTTTGGCCTGAGCGGTTTCTGTCTGCGAGATAAGCGCTGCTTTGATCGCCGGATTCTGGGTCTGGGACAGCAAATCTGTGGCAAGCCCGGCTGAGTTCAGGCATCCGGCCAGAACAGTATCATCTGCGATGTTCTGCCCTTCGGCAAATTCGGCGGAATAGACGGCGCGCACAAAGGCAGCTTTTTGCATCTGGTCGTCAATCGCCAGTGTTAACCTGGCCGCTTTCAGGCCGTTCTGCGGAAAAGGATCGGGCCGGACAAATGGCAAGCCGCGCTGGGCGGTCAGGCGTTCCATATCGCGCCACATGTACCGGCCTTTCGCCGGATACAGATTGAACGGAGAATTATCCCACCCTTGGGCGGCAAAGATCGGCCCCAGCAGAAAAGGCTGCCATTCAACCGACACGCCCTGGCGTGCGGCGACCTCTTCGATACGCATCGCGCTGAGATAAGAATAGGTCGAGGCGAATTCGAACCAGAATTGAATGCTGCGTTGCATCGGTGTGGCCTCAGGTAATCGCTTCGAGTTTTTCTTTGCTCAGATCACCAGGAACAATAGTGATTGGGATCGGCAGGCTGCCTGAGTTTTTGGTCAGTTGAGTCACCAATGGGCCAGGTCCCTTTTTGTCAGTGCCTGCACCCAGAACCAGAACGCCGATATCAGGATCGGATTGCACATGCTCGATGATCTGGGCAACGGGCTCGCCTTCGCGGATGGCCAGTTCAGGATCAACGTCTTGCTTGTCGCGCATCCATTTTGCGAAAACTTCAAAATGCGCATGGATACGCTCGCGCGCTTCTTCACGCATGACGGTGGCAACGCCGATCCAATGGTTGAATTCGTCCGGTGGGATTACCGACAGGATTGTTACGCCGCCGCCGGTATGGGCCGCGCGCATAGCCGCGAATCGCATCGCATTCAGGCATTCGCGACTGTCATCCAGAACCACTAGGAACTTGCGCATGGGTGTCCTCATTCATTTCCGGGGATCATGCCCGACTAGGTGCGTGCTGGCAACCAGAGCCTAACGCCCACTGGCGGCCCAGTCCCAATACAGGTCGCGTGCACGCCGGGCGACGGGCCCGACCTGAAACCGGGTGTCCTCCAGCGCGGTCACCGGGGTGATCTTGCTCATGTTGCCAGTCATGAATACCTCGTCGGCCCCGTAGAAATCCTCGAAACTCAGAACCGCCTCATGCACAGCCACGCCGTCGGCCCGCAGGTTTTTGATATGTCGTGCACGGGTGATGCCGGCAAGGAAGGTGCCGTTGGGGACGGGGGTAAAGACCTCGCCGTCGCGGACCATAAAGATATTGGCGGTTGCGGTTTCGGCTACGTTGCCCAATGCGTCAGCCACCAAAGCATTCGAAAACCCGTTCGCACGTACCTCGTTCAGCATCCGTGCGTTGTTGGGATACAGGCACCCGGCCTTGGCATTCACCACTGCTGATTCCAGTACCGGACGGCGGAATCGGGTCAGTCCCAGCGTGTCCGAGGCGGTCTCAGGCGCCATCGGAATCTCTTCCAGGCAGACAGCAAACCCGGTGCTGTTTTCCTGCGGTACGATCGCTGTCGCATCTCCGTCGATGCCCCAATACATCGGGCGGATATACACGGCCGCGTCGGGCGCATAGGCTTCAAGCCCTTCCAGCACGATCTCGACCATCTGGTCTTTGGTGACGGTCGGGGTCAGCATCAGCGCCTCGGCAGAGCGGTTCACGCGGGCGCAATGGGCCTCCAGATCCGGGGTCAGCCCGTTGAAGAACCGCGCGCCGTCAAAGACGGATGATCCCAGCCACGCACCATGATCCGCAGCGCGCATGATCGGTGCATCCCCATCATGCCATTGCCCGTTGAAATAGGTGCGGATGTTCTTGCCGACTGCCATGACGCCCTCCCAAGCTTTGAGGCAAACCTAGGAAGGCGTTAAGGCAACGTCCAGAGCCAATCAGCCCCGTTTCGCACCAACCATGCCGACGATGTCATAGGTCTGCTGCAGGATCGGGGCTGCAATCGCCCGGGCCTTTTCTGCGCCATTGGCCAGAATCCGATCAATCTCGGCCTCTTCACCCATCAGGCGGGCCATTTCGGTCGAGATCGGAGACAGTTTGGCAACCGCCAGATCGGCCAGCATCGGTTTGAACTCGCCAAATTGCTTGCCGCCAACGTCGGCCAGAACCTGATCCGCCGTCTGATCGCTGAGGGCGGCGTAGATATTCACCAGATTGCGGGCCTCGGGGCGGTTGTCCAAGCCATCGATTTCCGAAGGCAGAGCGTCCGGGTCGGTCTTGGCCTTTCGGATTTTCTTGGCGATCGTCTCGGCATCATCGGTCATGTTGATCCGGGTCATGTCAGAGGGGTCGGATTTGGACATCTTTTTTGACCCATCGCGCAAGCTCATGACCCGAGTTGCCGCACCTTTGATGACGGGTTCGGTCAACGGAAAAAAATCGACGCCATAGTCATGATTGAACTTAGTTGCGATATCTCGGGTTAGTTCCAGGTGTTGCTTTTGATCATCTCCGACGGGTACATGTGTCGCGTGATATACAAGGATATCTGCGGCCATAAGCGCCGGATAGGCGAATAGGCCCAACGATGCATTCTGTGCGTTCTTGCCAGCCTTATCTTTGAACTGTGTCATGCGCTGCATCCAGCCAAGCCGGGCAACGCAGTTAAAAATCCATGCTAGTTGCGCGTGCTCAGGAACCTGGCTTTGGTTAAACAGGATCGATTTTTCGGGATCTAATCCTGATGCGATATACCCCGCGCACAGCTCACGCGTTGCGTGCTGCAACTCTTTGGGGTCCTGCCAAACGGTGATCGCGTGCAAATCGACCATACAGTAGATTGTCTGATAGTCGGACCCTTGCATCCGAACCCAGTTCCGCAATGCGCCCAAATAGTTGCCAAGGTGCAGGTTACCGGATGGCTGTGCACCGGAAAACACGCGCGGCGTGAACTTGGAATCGGTCATCGAAGGGAACTCCCGTCTGGAAAAATCAGCCCCCGTCGCTTACCCATGAGGCAAAGGGACGTCAACAGCCGCGAAAGGCCCGCCCAATGAGCAGTGAGCATTATACACCCGCCGTGAACCCTCTGCCGCCCGTGGTGGTGGCTTTGTGTGTGTTCATCATGGGGGTTGAACTGGCATTTACTCTAGGTACGCGCGGGATCATTGGGGGGCCAACTGCTGTAGGCTGGCGCCTGGACGCTTTGCAGCACTATTCGTTTTCGCCGGATATCTTCGACTGGATGGTGGAAAACGGGCGCTGGCCATTCGAGCATCTGATCCGCTTTGTCACCTATCCGTTTGTATCCGGTACGTTCACACAGGCCATCTTTGTCTGCGTCTTTGTGCTGGCCATGGGTAAAATGGTGGCCGAGGTTTTTGGCAGCGTTCAGATGCTGGTGATCTTTGTGCTGTCGGGTGTGGGTGGTGCGCTGGCTTATGCACTGTTGCTGGATCCGCGCTTTCCGCTGGTGGGTGGGTTCCCTCCGGTCTATGGGCTGATCGGAGCGTTTACGTGGATATTATGGCGCAAGCTGTCGCTGGTGGGCGCAAACCAATCCCGCGCCTTCAGCCTGATCGCAGTTTTGATGGGCATTCAGTTGTTGTTCGGCCTGCTGTTTGGCGGAACGCTGGACTGGGTGGCTGATCTGGGCGGTTTTGCCACTGGTTTTGCCCTGTCGTTCCTGGTTGCTCCGGGGGGGTGGGCGCGGATTGTCGGGCGCATCCGACGCGACTGATCAGGATCGACGCAGAGCCTTTCTGAACTCGGAAAGTTTGAATGCACCAATCAGGTGGCCGAGCAGGAAATACGTGACTGCAGCAACGATGATCAAACCGAGCAGTGCCAGGTATCGCCAGCCTTCCAGGGCAAAGGCCCAGCCAAACAGCTCAATAGCGGCATACAGGACAGCTCCCATCCCCATGGACGCCGCAATGATCCGCCATGCCCTGTTCTTGAACCGGTCGTCAAACTGCGCTTCTTCCCCCATTTTTCGCGCGCCCAAGGCCAGCAGTCCAACCATGGCCCATCCGGCCACCGAGGCGGCAATCGCAGGTGCGAACCATCCCACCAACGGATACAGCCCGAAAGCCAGTGCAGCGTTCACGACCATCGCAAACACTGCATAGTGAAAGGGCGAGCGTGTATCTTCACGCGCGAAATACAAAGGCTGCAACAATTTCTGCAGCATGAACGCGGGCAGGCCGATGCCATAGATCGCCACGGCAAGTGCGGTGGCGGCGGTGTCTTCGGGGGTGAACTGTCCGCGCTCGAACAGAACCGAGACCAGCTGGGTGGGGATGAGCACAAAGGCAACGGTCGACGGGATGGTCAACAGCAACGTAAACTCACCTGCGCGAGAAAACGCATCGCGGGCGCCCGATTTGTCCCCAGCACGCAGGCGGCGAGATAGATCGGGTAACAGGACGATGCCGACGGCGATGCCCACGACACCCAATGGCAACTGGTACAAGCGATCCGCTGCAAACAACCAGCTGACGGCCTTTTCGGTTTTCGACGCAACCAGCTGGCCCACCACCAGATTGACCTGTGTAACCCCCATGGCCAAGGCGGCCGGAACCGCAATGCGGACCATGTTGCGCATTTCAGGGCTGAGTTTCGGCAGGCCCGGGCGGATACGGATGCCCGCACGTTCGGTTGCAACCCAGACCAGCGCTAGCTGCGCAACACCAGCGATGGGGATGACGGCGATCAGCCAACGGATGACCTCTCCGCCTGATATAGCGCCGGCGATCAGTGCTATGCAGGCAAAGATGTTCAGTAAAATCGGCGCGGCGGCGGCAGCCGCGAAACGGCCGGTTGCGTTCAGCACGCCCGAGAACAGCGCCGCTAGCGACATGAAAAAGATGTAGGGAAAGACCACATATCCATAATCCACGGCAAGGTCGAAGCGGTCGTCACCGTAAAAGCCCTCGGCCGTCAGCCAGACCAGACCAGGCATGAAAACCATCGCCAGCCCGACCAGCGCCAGCACCGCCACGGCCAGCAGGTTGAACGCGTCCTGTGCAAAGTCTTGCGCGTTTTCCCCGCCTTCGAGCCGTTTGGAAAACATCGGCACAAAGGCTGCGTTAAACGCACCTTCGGCAAAGAAGCGGCGGAACATGTTGGGCAGGCGAAAGGCGGCGACGAATGCATCCATTACTGGCCCGGGCCCGATGTAGGCGGTCAGCAGGATTTCCCGCAGAAAGCCCAGAATACGGCTGGCCAGGGTCCAGAACCCGACAGTGAACAGGCCTGAAAACAGCCGGATCTGCTTCATGAGACCGCGCGCTCGGCGCCTTCGGAGATGGCCTTGCGCAGCTTGGTCTCAAGCCCGCGCTGCTTGCTTTCCGAGTGATATTTCAACCCAAACATATCCTTGACGTAAAAGGTGTCCACCACTTGTTCGCCATAAGTCGCGATCACCGCATTGGCGATATAGACATTGGCGGCAGCAAGCGTTCGTGTCAGATCATAGAGCAGGCCGGGCCTGTCCCGGGTATCGACCTCGATGATCGTGTAGATCTCGGACCCGTCATTGTCGAAGATGATATGGGTCGGCACGTTAAAGGCCCGTTCGCGTTTCTTGATCTTGTCGCGTGATTTAAGGGCATCCCGCGCCACGACCTCGCCTTTCAGGGTCTTGTGGATCATCTGTGTCAGGCGCGGCAAGCGGCTGGCCTCGAACGGGTGTCCATCGGCGTCCTGAATCCAGAACGCATCGGTGACATAGCCGTCTTTGGTGGTGTAACTGCGCGCATCAACCACATTAGCCCCGACCAGCGCCAAAGCACCTGCGATACGGGCAAAAATGCCGGGGTGATCACCCATGGCAAAGCAGGCCCGCGTCGCATCGCGGTCTTCATCCGGGTGCAGACGGATTTCCATCGCGCCAGCATCACCGCTGCGGTCCAGCTCTTTCAGCATCTCGGCAAATTCTACATGGGTCGAAAGGTTCAGGCCCTGCCAATAGGGGTCATAGTGCCGACCCGTCTCGGTTTTGAGGGCGGCTTTGGTCCATTCCGCCAGCTCGGCCCGCAACGCCTTTTTGGCACCGGCACCGCGATTGGCACGGTTGAGGTCTTCCATCCCGGTCTCAAGCGCGCGCTTGGTTTCTGCATGCAGCGCGCGTAGCAGGGTGGCTTTCCAGTTGTTCCAGGTGTTGGGTCCAACGCCGCGAATGTCGCAGACGGTCAACACGGTCAGTAGGTCCAACCTTTTGACCGTTTTCACGGCCTTGGCAAAGTCGCGCACCGTGCGCGGGTCGGAAATATCGCGTTTCTGCGCCATGTCCGACATCAACAAGTGATACCGCACCAACCATTCCACGGTTTCTGAATCCGATTTGTTCAGACCCAGCCGAGGTGCAATCTTTCGGGCCATCTGTGCGCCCAAAATCGAATGATCCTCGGGTCGCCCCTTAGCAATGTCATGGATCAGCAGGGCAACATACAGAACCTTGCGATTGACCCCGCCCTCCAGGATTGAAGACGCCAGCGGCAGGGATTCCCCCAACTCTCCGCGTTCAATCTGGGCCAGATTGACGATGCACTGAATGGTGTGCTCATCCACCGTATAGCTGTGGTACATGTTGAACTGCATCATCGCCACGATGTGTTCGAACTCGGGCAGAAAGGCCGACAGCACTCCCAGTTCGTTCATGCGGCGCAGGGCGCGTTCCGGGTTGCCGTGTTTCAGCATCAGGTCGAGAAAGATGCGCCGCGCCTCTTTGTCTTCGCGCATGTCGTCATCAATCAGGTTCAGGTTGGCGCTGACCAGCCGCATCGCGTCCGGGTGGATCAGCATGCCGGTGCGCAGACCTTCCTCGAACAGGCGCAGAAGGTTCAGCTTGTCCGCCAGAAACTTGTTCGGGTCGGCTACATCCAGACGTCCATGGACGACTTTATATCCGGCTTTGATCCTGGGGCGGCGGCGGAAAATACGCTCTAGCAGAGGCGCGCTTTTCATATGCGTCGCCTCGAGTTTGGTCAGGAAGATGCGCGTCAGCTCGCCAACCTTCGTGGCCTCGCGGAAATAGCGCTGCATAAACACTTCGACCGCCCGTCGACCCGCCCGGTCTTCGTATCCCATACGGGAAGCGACCTCGACCTGCATGTCAAAGGACAGTTGTTCGGTTGCGCGCCCGGTCACCAGATGCAAATGCGAGCGAACGGCCCACAGGAAATCCTCGGCTTCCACAAAAGTGCTGAATTCCTCGGGGGTGAACAGACCCAGCGGTACCAACTCGGCCACGTCCTGAACGCCGTAGATATATTTGGCAATCCAGTAGAGCGATTGCAGGTCGCGCAATCCGCCTTTGCCCTCTTTTACGTTGGGCTCGACCATATACCGCTCGCCCTGTTTCAGATGGCGCGCGTCGCGTTCCTGCAGCTTGGACTCGATGAACTGGCGCTCAGTGCCTTTGAACAGATCGTCTTTCAGGCGCGTTTCCAACTCATTTGCCAGATCGGCGTCGCCAGCCAAATAGCGCTGTTCCAACATCGCGGTGCGAATGGTGAAATCCTCGGATCCCAGGCGCAGGCAATCCTTGATGGTGCGCGAAGAATGCCCGACCTTCAGCCGCAGATCCCACAGGATATACAACATGGATTCGATCACACTCTCGGCCCAGGCAGTGATCTTGTAGGGGGTCAGAAACAGCAGATCGACATCCGAGGACGGGGCCATTTCCCCACGCCCATAGCCGCCCACTGCCAGCACGGCCATTTTTTCTCCCTGTGTCGGCGTGGCCAGCGGGTGAAGCTCGCGACTGGCCACTTGCATCGCGGTGCAGACCAGCCCGTCGGTCAGGTAGGTATAGGAATGGGTCAGCCGCCGCGCGTCAAATGGATCGCGGACAAAGGCATCGGCGATTGCCTGACGACCGGATTTCTGGACGTTGCGCAAAATCCGCACGGTTTCGCCGCGCCTTTCGGCGTTATCAGATGTCTTGTCGAAGGCCTCTGACAGCTGTGCCATAACGGCTGCGCTGTCAAAGATTTCTTCGGGCTGGCAAATCAGGTCACCCCTTGGGATGAGTGTCAGAGCCAGCCGATCAGAATCCGGCGCCAGAGAAGCTTTGGGGGGCAGGGTCAATCACAACCACCTGTTTGTTCTGGATCGTGGCAATGGCCAGACCACGTTCATTCGTACCGTTGGGTCGCAGACGGAAGATACCGCCAACGCCCTGAAAACCGGCGTTCTGAGTTAGGGCAGATGCGGTCAGAGCGTCGGATTTGCCCTGGCTGACCAAGGCAGCAATCGCGGCTATGCCATCATAGGCTAGGCCACTGATCGGATGTGGTGCCTCGCCATAGGTGTTGTTGTACCGCTGACGATAAGCCTGTGCCTTGGATGGGTCCGGCAATGCGAACCAGCCACCCTGAACGCCTGGCAGTTCCAGTGTCTGGGCCGGGATGTCCCAGCGGGTCAGGCCCATATATTGCGTGGTTGCCGGGGAAACGCCTGCTTCTGGTAGAAGCTGGGAATACAGCGGCAACGCCCCTGCTGTGGTCGAAGTCAGAAAGATCGAATCCGCCCCCGAGGACGCTACAGTAGCCTTGATTGTCGGCACCGAGTTGATGACCCCCTGCTGAGAGCGGTCATAGCCGACCGTGCCTGCATTACCCACTCGGCTGTTGCTCAGCGCGGTTGCGATAGCCGATTGTCCAAGCCGCCCTGCGGCATCGTTGCTATGCACGATGACCGTTCCGGTCTTGCCGCGCGAACCGGCATAGTTGACCAACCGGTTGGCGGTGTTTTCAAAAGTAGGGCCGAGCACGAAGACATTACCGCCTGCGATGCTGGTATTGTTCGAAAACGACAGCAGGTTGACCTTGTTGTTCAATACCGCAAGACCAGCTGAGTTTGCCGCCTGGGCGTAGACCGGACCAATGATTATCTTTGCGCCGTCTGCCACGGCTTGCTGCGCGACTGTTGCGGCGGTACCCGAATTGCCCCGGGTGTCGTAGACCCGCAAATCAATCTGTACATTCTGCAGATCGGACATCGCCAGGCGGGCTGCGTTTTCAAGGCTGCGCGCCAGTTCAGCGTCCCCGGAATTTCCAGATCCGGCCGGAACCAGCAAAGCAACCGGTACAGGTTTTGAGGTGTTGATCGACGGGCCTCCGCCGATACTGCTGACGTCACACGCCGCCAGAATGGTCGCGGTGGCCAAGACGGCGGCTGCACGCGCCAACTTGCGAACGGGCTTGCAAACGGTAAACATCTAAATGAAAACTCCCTGATCCGGCGGCTTGGGATGCTGCCATTATTTGCGCCGCGATAATAGACGTCACGCTGTGAGGGTCCAGCTTTGAATTTTCAAAAAGTCAAATTGGGCACGGGCCTGTATTTTGTTGCCACTCCGATCGGGGCGGCGCGCGACATTACGCTCAGGGCGCTAGACGTGTTGGCGTCGGCGGACATGATTGCCGCCGAAGACACGCGCAGCCTGCGCCGGTTGATGGAGATTCACGGCGTTCCGCTCGAGGGCCGCCGCATTCTTGCCTATCACGATCACAGCGGTGCAGGCGCCCGCGGCAAAATCCTGGACGCGCTGGCTGAGGGGAAATCGGTGGCTTATGCGTCCGAGGCCGGGATGCCGCTGATCGCGGACCCGGGATACGATCTGGGACGACAGGCGGCCGAGGCGGGGCACACTGTCACCTGCGCGCCGGGGCCGTCCGCCGCGCTGATGGCGCTGACGCTGGCCGGTTTGCCGACGGATGCCTTTTTCTTTGCGGGGTTTTTGCCCAATGCCTCAGGCGCGCGCCGGACGCGGATCGAGACGCTGCGAGATGTGCCTGGGACGTTGGTATTTTATGAATCTCCGAAACGTGTGGCGTCCTGTCTGTCGGATCTGGCCGAGGTTCTAGGGGAAAACAGGCAGGCCGCGATGTGCCGCGAATTAACCAAGAAATTCGAAGAAGTTCGGCGCGGGTCGCTGGCAGAGCTGGCAGAAGAATTGGCGAGTCAGACGGTCAAAGGCGAAATTGTTCTGCTGGTAGACCGTGGGGCTTCGGAAACTGTTAACGATTCAGACATAGAAGAGGCTTTGATACGCGCCCTGGAAACTCATTCAGTACGCGATGCGGCGGATTTGGTGTCGCAGATGTATAAACTGCCGCGTCGACCGATCTATCAGAAGGCGCTGAATCTCGGGAAAGGGTAAGATGACCTCACGCAGCACTGTCCGAAGTTCGGTTTCTTATCATGCGGGTCAGGCGGCGGAACAGCAGGTTGCGGCAGATTACGAGCGGCGGGGATATTCCATAGCACATCGCCGTTGGCGCGGGGCAGGGGGCGAGATTGATCTGATCGTCCGCAACGGCGATGGATTGGTTTTCGTCGAGGTCAAGAAAAGCACAAGCTTTGAGATGGCTGCTGCCCGGATCAAACGGCGCCAGATGGACCGTATCTGTGCCTCGGCTGCCCAATTTCTGGAAGGGGAACCCAACGGCCAGCTGACAAATGTTCGGTTTGATGCGGCTTTGGTGGATGCGTTCGGCGCGGTGCAAATCATCGAAAACGCCTTTGATCAGGTCTGACCCCATTGAACCCCCGGCCTGGCTGGGCCATGTATCTGGCGTGAAACTGAGGGACACGCCATGAAAATTGCCTTTCAGATGGACCCGATCGGGGCCGTGGATATCAATGCCGACAGCTCATTCCGTCTGGCCGAAGAGGCACAGGTGCGCGGGCATACGCTGTTCTTCTACAGCCCTGACAAACTGGCTTATCAGGAGGGCCGGATCACGGCCCGCGGCCACGATATGACGGTGCAGCGCGTGGCTGGAAACCCGGCAGAATTGGGGCCCGAGCGCGAGGTTGATCTGGCCGAGTTCGACGTGGTCTGGCTGCGTCAGGATCCCCCGTTTGACATGCACTATATCACTTCTACCCACCTGCTGGACCGGCTTAAGGGACAGGCGCTGGTGGTAAATGATCCATTCTGGGTTCGGAACTATCCCGAAAAACTCCTGGTGCTGGATTTCCCTGATCTGACGCCACCGACAACCATCGCCCGCGATCTGCAGACGATTAAGGCGTTCAAAGAAAAGCACGGCGATATTATCCTGAAACCGCTTTATGGAAATGGCGGTGCGGGGGTGTTCCGGTTGGATGGCAACGACCGGAACCTGACATCTTTGCACGAATTGTTCACCGGGTTTTCGCGCGAACCTCTGATCGTTCAGAAATTCCTGCCCGATGTCAGCAATGGCGACAAACGGGTCATTCTGGTGGACGGTCAGGCTGTGGGTGCAATCAACCGTGTTCCCGCCAAAGGTGAAACACGATCCAACATGCATGTGGGGGGACGGCCCGAAAAGGTTGGTCTGACGGATCGCGATCTTGAGATTTGCGCAGCCATTGGACCTTTGTTGAAGGAAAAAGGGCAGGTTTTTGTTGGTATCGATGTAATCGGCGATTACCTGACCGAGATCAACGTGACTTCGCCAACCGGAATTCAGGAATTGGAACGGTTTGATGGCGTGAACATCGCAGAAAAGATTTGGCAGGCCATCGAAGCCAGGCTTTAAGATTCAATATTGGCGCTGATGCGAAAGCTCAGCGCCTCGGCCACATGGGGTCTTCGGACATCTGATGCGCCGTCCAGATCGGCGATGGTGCGCGCGACCCGCAAGATGCGGTGAAAGGCGCGCGCTGACAAACCAAATTTCTCAGCCGCTTTCAACAGCAGCTCTTTTCCTTCGGCATCCGGCGCGGCGATTTCTTCCAGCACATTGCCCTCAACATCCGCATTCTGGCGCGCGGACGTTCCAGTGTATCTTTGCGCTTGAACCGCACGCGTCTGCTCGACACGCGCGGCAACCGTGGCCGAACTGTCCCCGGATGGAGGCAGGTCAAGGTCGGTGAACCCGACCGGAGGCACCTCGATCCTCAGGTCGAACCGATCTATCAGCGGACCTGATATGCGCCCCAGATAATCCTCGCCGCAGACCGGCGCACGCGAGCAGGCCCGCGCCGGATCTGTCAGGTAGCCGCATTTGCAGGGGTTGGCGGCGGCAACCAGCATAAAGCGGCAGGGATATTTCACATGCGCATTGGCACGTGCAATCATGACTTCTCCGGTTTCGATGGGTTGGCGCAGTGTTTCCAGAACGGTTCGTGGGAATTCGGGAAATTCATCCATGAACAAAACCCCGTTATGGGCCAATGAGATTTCTCCTGGTTTGGCTCCTTTCCCTCCACCAACAATGGCCGCCATCGATGCCGTATGATGCGGCTCGCGAAATGGTCTGGTGCGGCTGATGCCGCCTTCGTCAAGCAGGCCGCACAGGGATTGGATCATCGAGGTTTCAAGCGCCTCGGTCGGTGTCAGCGGCGGCAATATCCCCGGCAGGCGCGCGGCCAGCATGGATTTCCCGGACCCCGGCGTGCCGATCATCATCAGGTGGTGCCGCCCTGCGGCGGCAATCTCCAACGCGCGTTTCGCCCGCTCCTGCCCTTTGACATCGCGCAGGTCGCGGGTGCTGGGGGAAAGGTTGACCTCGCCGGGCAGCGCAGCGGGCAAAGGGGCTTGGCCCGAGAAGTGGCGGACAACATCGCCCAAAGATTCAGCGCCGATCACCTGAGTAGCGTCAACCCAAGCCGCCTCGGCGCTGGAGGCCCGAGGGCACAGCAGGGTTCGGTCCTCGGCCGCGGCGGTCATCGCGGCAGGAAGCGCCCCGACAACAGGCACAAGAGACCCGTCCAGTGACAATTCCCCCAGTGAAACGGCCCCTTCAGCCGCGTCCTTGGGAATGATTTCCAGGGCTGACAGCAGAGCCACCGCAATGGGCAGGTCGAAATGGCTGCCTTCTTTGGGCAGGTCAGCGGGGGATAGGTTGATGGTGATACGCTTTGACGGCAGGGCAATGGCCATCGAGCTTAGCGCGCTTCGGACGCGATCGCGGGCCTCTGAAACTGCTTTGTCGGGCAGGCCGACGATGGAAAAGGCAGGCAACCCCGGTGAAACCGCGCATTGCACCTCGACCGGGCGGGCGTCGACACCTTGAAAGGCAACTGTATGAGAACGAGCGACCATGAACGACCTGCTTGGTTAACAGGTCGTTACTGGCACGCCGCCGGTTTAGGAATCGTTAACGGCGCTGACCATTTGAGTGAATTTCGGCCATGCCTCCGGATCGGCGAGGGTTTTGTCGCGGCAGAACCGATTGCAGAATCCCCAGCGCTGACCGTCCAGGTCCAGAAAATCTGTGACGGGCTCTCCGGAATAGGGGCAGGTCTGGTTGACCGAGGGGCCGCTCTGGGCGGCCACAGCAGACGATGCCCCGCCGATTGGCCAGGGATCCGATTGAAGGTCCAGCGAATACGGGAAAGGGTCGTACTGGACTGTCAGACCCATCGCACGCCACTGCCTGACAACCGGATCCGACAGGAGGGTCAGGCAATAGTCCCGGTTGGCGTCCGAAACAGGCAGCCCATAACCGATGATCCGCGCGGCAACGGGCGTGTAAAACACATCCACCAAAGAATATGTACCGAACAAAGGGCCGGTGTTCGCCCCAGACACTTGGCGCGCATGATCCCAAAGGGTTTCGATCCGGCGCAGGTCAGCAAGCGTTTCGGCCGCCGGTTCGAAACCCTTCCAACTATGAAGCAGCTGCATCGCGCATTCCCCGCGGAGGGCTGAAAACCCGACCACCATCTCGGTGCAAAGCCACCGTGCAGTGGCGCGGGCAGCCGCGTCAGAGGGCCACAATCCGACCTGTGGGTAGCGCTCAGCCAAGGTCTCGGCCATGGCAAGGCTTTCACCAACCACAGTTCCGTCTGGCAGGCGCAGAGCAGGCACCAGACGCGCCGGGAACAGGGGTTTCATATCCTCGGCCATAGTGCCTGAATAAAGGCCGATCATGTGGTTTCGATAGGGCAGGTCGAACTTTTCCAGCATCAACCAACCACGCAAGGACCAACTGGAAAACAGGCGGTCTCCGATAAACAAATCATAGGTCATGGGTCTAGGATGACTCAGGCTATTCAATCCGTAAAATAGAGATTTGTGCGCGGCCTGGTCACGGGCAGTGATTGATCCGACCGACCGACCAACCGTCGCCGTGATGAGTAATCTCAGTCACGGAAAGATTGTCGATCCGGTGGCCGAAAGCCTCTTGCGCGTCCACATCCATGGCACGCTGGACCTGTGTCAGGATGACGCCGAAATGGGCAACAATGATCAGGTCCTGGCCGGTGTGATCGCCAATCAACCTGTCAATAACCGCGTTGACGCGGGCTCGGACTTCATTCCAGCTTTCGCCGTTTGGCGGGCGAACTTCACCGGGATTGTCCCAGTAGGCGAAGGTTAGTTCGGGGTCTTCGGCCTCGATTTCCTCGAACCCGCGCAATTCCCAACTGCCAAAATTGATCTCTCGCAGGTCGGGGTGGTGGGGCAGGCGGTGCCGGGTGCCCTGTACCGCCGAAGCCGTGTCAACGGCACGGCACAGGTCGGATGAGATCAACAACCCGTTGGCCGGCAAGTAGCTTTTTAGCCGGCCAATGGCGGCGTGGTCGCTTAGGTCAGCAGGCAGATCGGACCAGCCGACCATGGTTTTGGCATGGGTCGGACCGTGCCTGACTAGATGCAGACGCGTCATGGCAGTTGCCCTTTCAATACCACAGGAAGCCCGGCAGTGACCTGAACCACCAGATCAGCCTGCGCGGCGAGCGCGATGTTCAGGCGGCCTTGCGCCTCGCGGAATTGGCGAGACAGGGCGTTGCCCGGGACGATCCCGTGGCCAACCTCGTTCGAGACGATGACGACCGGGGCAGGACAGTCTCGTAACGCATCAAGCAGTGCTGTCTGGGCCTGCTGCAGGTCGTGTTCCGCCAGCAGGTGATTGGTTAGCCACATGGTAGCACAATCTATCAGACAGATCTGATCCGGGGTCAGCTCGGCCAGCGTTGCGCCAAGGTCCAGGGGGGCCTCGATCGTGTCCCAACCGCTGCCGCGCTGTGAAACATGGCGCTTAACCTTATCGCGCATCTCATCATCAAACACTTGTGATGTGGCCAGATAAACGCGGCTTTTCCCTGATAAAACAACAAGTTGCTCGGCGAATGCCGACTTTCCTGAGGCTGCTCCGCCCAGCACAAAGGTTAAATCCGAACCCACGATCATTACCTTTTAAGTGATCCACCTGGTGTTGTTCTGCGTATCGACCATGGGTCGGCAAGGCAAGCCCGGGCCGCGCCAGCGAAAAAGGGAGATTTCCATGGCACTGGACAGCGCAAACGATTTCTCGATGTCGCGCAGGGCGATGAAGGCCGAGTTACTGGATGCAGAAACCGAGTTGAAGCTGGCCTATGCCTGGCGCGACCAGCGCGATGAAAAGGCGCTGCACCGGTTAATCACCGCCTATATGCGACTGGCAATTTCGATGGCGGCCAAGTTCAAACGTTATGGCGCGCCGATGAACGATCTGATCCAAGAGGCCGGATTGGGTCTGATGAAGGCCGCTGACAAATTTGACCCGGATCGCGGGGTTCGGTTCTCGACCTATGCCGTCTGGTGGATCAAGGCGAGTATCCAGGACTATGTAATGCGAAACTGGTCAATGGTTCGGACCGGGTCCACCTCTGCCCAGAAATCCCTGTTTTTCAACATGCGTCGCGTCCAGGCCCGGCTTGAACGCGAAGCGGCCACTGATGGGATGGCGCTGGACCGTCACCAGTTGCACCAGATGATAGCAGCCGAGATCGGTGTTCCGTTGCGCGACGTTGAGATGATGCAAGGCCGGCTGGCAGGGTCGGATTTCTCGTTGAACGCTGTGCAATCCACGGATGAAGACGGGCGCGAATGGATCGACGCGTTAGAGGATGAACGGGAACAGGCCGCTGAAACCGTTGAAAACAAGCACGACACCGAACAGTTGCGCGAATGGTTGGTGATGGCGATGCAGGCCCTCAACGACCGAGAGCGCTTCATCGTGCGCGAACGCAAGCTGCGTGAACCGGTGCGCACACTGGAAAGCCTGGGTCAGGAACTGGGCCTGTCGAAAGAGAGGGTGCGTCAGCTTGAAGCCGCGGCTTTTGTAAAAATGCGTAAGAACCTTGAAGCTCAATCGCGCGAGGTGCAACACTTCATCGCATGAAACAGATTGCGATTCTGATGTGTACGCTGATGGTTATGGCTGGGTCCGGTCATGCCGATGACCTGATCCCTGACGATGTTACGGCCGCGATGCGAATGGCAGACGTTGTTTTGTTGGGCGAAACCCATGACAATCCTCGCCATCATCTGGTTCAGGAACAGGCGATTACATTGATCGACCCCTCCGCCGTAGTCTGGGAAATGGTCACCGAGGAAGGCGCGCAGCGCCTGGCGCAAAAAGCGGCGTCCGATCCCGAAGAACTGTCACGCATCCTGCGTTGGGCGGAATCCGGCTGGCCCCCTCTCAGCCTGTATTACCCGATCTTTCAGGCCACGGATGCGCCGGTCTATGGCGCAATGGTCCCGCGTAAGGCAGCGCGTACAGCGATGGAACGTGGCGCTGCAACTGCGCTGGGCGCTGACGCAGCGCGATTTGGGTTGACCATACCTCTGTCAAAGGCGGAACAGGCGGCGCGCGAGGCTGACCAGATGGCGGCGCATTGCGATGCGCTGCCGGAAAGCGCTCTGCCGCAGCTGGTTGCGATCCAAAGGTTGCGCGATGCGGTGCTGGCACGGGCCATATTGCGTGCCGTTGACGAAACTGGTGGCCCGGTTGCCGTTATCACCGGAAATGGCCACGCGCGAAAGGACCGCGGTATTCCGACATTCCTGTCGCGTCTGCGTCCGGGTCTTATAGTGTATGTCCTGGGTCAGTCTGAAGACGGTACGATCCAAGGGGACTATGATGCAGTCATCGACAGCCCCACCGTGGACCGAGAAGACCCCTGCCTGGCCTTTCAACCGCAGAATTAACCGCTGGAACTGTCGGGCGCGCTTGCCTAATGTCGGGGCCGACCGAGACGGGAAGGGCACAACATGCTGGCATCGAAACGGATTCTGCTGATCATTGGTGGCGGTATTGCTGCCTATAAGTCACTGGATCTGATCCGGCGACTGAAGGAACGCGGCGCCGCCGTTACGCCGGTCCTGACCCGCGCAGCAGAAGAATTCGTGACACCTCTGTCTGTTGCCGCGCTGGCCGGCGAGAAGGCCTATCGCGATCTGTTCGATCTGACCGATGAGGCCGAGATGGGGCATATCCAGCTGTCCCGATCTGCGGATCTTGTCGTAGTCGCTCCGGCGACTGCGGATTTAATGGGCAAAATGGCAGGTGGGTTGGCGAATGATCTGGCCTCGACCCTATTGATGGCGACTGACACACCGGTTCTGTGTGCGCCTGCGATGAATGTCCGTATGTGGGATCACCCGGCGACGCGTCGTAATTTTGAACAGTTGCAGGCGGACGGCATTCGTTTTGTCGGGCCGAACGAAGGCGACATGGCCTGTGGCGAATATGGTCCGGGCCGCATGTCGGAACCGCTTGAGATCGTCGCCGCGGTTGAGGCATCGCTGGGCGGCGGACCGCTCAGCGGTAAACGCATTCTTGTGACCTCGGGTCCCACGCACGAGCCGATTGACCCGGTCCGCTATATCGCGAACCGCTCATCCGGGGCGCAGGGCACAGCGATTGCACGTGCTCTGTCTGCGTTGGGTGCAGAGGTTGTGTTTGTAACCGGACCTGCCGAGGTTCCTGCACCCGATGGGGTCGAGGTTGTGCGGGTTGAAACAGCCCAGCAGATGTCAGACGCGGTGGATTCAGCCTTGCCTGTCGATGCCGGGGTATTTGCCGCCGCCGTGGCGGATTGGCGGGTGGCCAGCGCGTCGGACCGCAAGCTGAAAAAGACACGCGACGGTCTTCCGGCGCTGGATTTTGCTGAAAACCCGGACATTCTGAAGCGGGTCGCCAAGCTGGACGATGGACGCCCCGCGCTAGTTGTTGGCTTTGCCGCGGAAACGGACAATGTGATCGAACATGCGACCGCCAAACGCGACCGCAAAGGGTGCGACTGGATCATTGCGAATGATGTCAGCCCGGGGACCGGGATCATGGGGGGGGCCGAAAACGCGGTGATCCTGATTTCCGACGATGGGGCCGAGGAATGGCCACGCATGGGCAAAGACGCAGTGGCCGAAAAACTGGCACGCAAGATTTCCGACGCGTTGGCCGGTTAGACAAGAGGATATCCGATGGTAGCAATTCGTGTGATCCGTGAGGACGGGGCCGACCCTTCGGTGCCCTTGCCATCTTATGAAACCACCGGAGCGGCAGGTGCGGATGTGCGTGCAAACTTGCCGGACAAGACGCCGGTCACGCTGCTGCCCGGTCAACGGGCTCTGGTTCCCACCGGACTGCGGATTGAAATCCCAAATGGGTATGAGGTGCAGGTCCGGCCCCGCTCGGGCCTTGCGCTGAAATACGGGATCACGCTGCCCAATACGCCGGGTACGATCGACAGCGACTATCGCGGCCCTCTGGGGGTGATCCTGTTGAACGCTGGGCAGGAGAGCTTTGAAATCACACATGGGGAACGTATCGCCCAACTGGTCGTCGCCCCGGTGGTGCAGGCGTCATTTGAGGCCACGGATACGCTCAGCGATACTGACCGCGGTGCAGGCGGGTTCGGTTCGACCGGGCGCGGCTGATGTTACTTGTCCTGATCATCGCCGCAGCGCTTTGGGGGCTCGGCTATCTGGCCGGCGTGTCACGCAATGCACGGATGATTTCGGTTGGGGTGTTGTTGCTGGGGGTAATCTCGGCACAGCTGGTTTTGCCCCTTGGTAACCCCCTGCGTCAGGCCACGGGTGGTTCTGCTGCGACCTGGTTGATTTTGGTTGGTACGGCGGTTCTGGTTCTGATCTATGGAAAGGGACTGAAAGCGCTGCGAAAACGCGCGGCGCCGGCCTCGAACAAGGAGCCAGCCATGCCCTCAGACAAATTCTCCGAGACCGAGCTTGACCGCTATGCCCGCCATATCGTGTTGCGCGAAATTGGTGGGCCAGGGCAGAAAAAGATGAAGCAGGCCCGCGTGCTTGTGATCGGCGCCGGGGGGCTTGGGGCGCCCGCTTTGCAGTATCTGGCTGCGGCCGGGGTCGGCACGATCGGGGTGATTGATGATGATGAGGTTGAGAACGCCAATCTTCAGCGTCAGGTGATCCACCAGGATGCGGATATCGGCATGCCCAAGGTTTTTTCGGCCCAGCAGGCCATGCTGGCGCAAAACCCGAATGTGGTTGTTCTGCCCTATCACCGCCGACTGACCGAAGAGGTCGCCACCGAGCTATTTTCCGATTTTGACGTCATCCTGGACGGAACTGATAACTTCGACACGCGCTATTTGGCCAATCGCACGGCGGTCGCGTTGGGTAAGCCGCTGATTTCGGGGGCTCTGTCGCAATGGGAAGGCCAGCTCAGCGTTTTCGACCCGGCCAACGATGCGCCTTGTTATCAGTGCATTTTCCCCGAGGCTCCGGCTCCAGGTCTGGCCCCGTCCTGCGCCGAGGCTGGGGTGATCGGCCCCTTGCCTGGCGTCGTCGGTTCGATGATGGCTGTTGAGGCGATCAAGGTGATCACCGGGGCGGGTCTGGCACTGAGGGGTGAGATGCTGATTTACGACGCTCTCTATGGCGAAAGCCGCAAGATTACACTGCCTCGCCGTGCAGATTGCCCCGTTTGTGGCAAAGGATAACCCCCCTGCTCTGGATCGAACGCGCCGTCGTTCTTAGGTAGGGGACAAAGGAGACTTCAATGACCAACCCGATTCTGTCCGCCTGGACCAGCGCGTTCGAAATTGCACCGTTCGACACGATATCCGACACGGATTTCGCCCCGGCCCTGGACGCGGCCATGCAGGCCCATAACGCTGAGATTGGCGCGATTGCCTCTAACCCGGAGGCCCCGACTTTTGCCAACACGGTCGAAGCGCTGGAAGCTGCAGGAGAGATGATGGACAAGGTTCTGTCTGTATTCTTCACGGTCGCGGGCGCAGACAGCAATCCCTTGCGTGAGGAGTTGCAGCGCGAATTTTCACCCAAGCTGGCCGCGCATTTCTCGGGGATTTCGTCCAACAAGGCGTTGTTTCAGCGGGTCGCCGACCTGTGGGCGCGCAAGGATGAACTGGGCCTGACGGATGAGCAGGCACGCGTTCTGATGCTGTCGCATCGCGGGTTTGTGCGCGCTGGTGCGGCGCTTGAGGGAAACGAAGACACGCGGATGCAAGAGATCAAAGCGCGGCTTGCCTCGCTGGGGACGTCCTTCACCCAGAACCTTCTTGCCGATGAGCGCGATTGGTTCATGGAATTGTCCGAAGATGACCTACAGGGGCTTCCTGATTTTGTGGTCAATTCTGCCCGGGCAGCGGGTGAGGAAAAGGGTGCAAAAGGACCGGTTGTCACCCTGTCCCGGTCACTGATCGTACCGTTTCTGCAGTTTTCACCGCGCCGGGATTTGCGCCAGAAAGCCTATCGCGCATGGACTGCCCGGGGGGCAAATGGCGGCGAGACTGACAACCGGGAAATTGCCGCCGAAATCCTGCAGTTGCGTCAGGAACGTGCAAAGCTGCTGGGCTATGAAAGCTTTGCCGATTTCAAACTGGAAACCGAAATGGCCCGCACGCCCGACCGCGTCCGTGATCTGCTGATGCAGGTTTGGGAGCCTGCCAAAACGCGCGCCAATGCTGATGCCGAAATCCTGACGCAGATGATGCAGAATGATGGGGTCAATGGGCCCTTGGAAGCGTGGGACTGGCGTTACTACGCCGAGAAACGCCGCAAGGCTGAACACGATCTCGATGAGGCGGCGCTGAAACCGTACCTGCAGTTGGATCGCATGATCGAGGCCTCTTTTGCATGCGCGAACCGTTTGTTCGGGCTGGAATTCAAGCAGTTGGACATACCGCTGTACCATCCGGACTGCCGGGCCTGGGAGGTGACACGGAACGGGCAACATATCGCGGTGTTCATTGGGGATTACTTTGCACGCGGCTCCAAACGGTCAGGCGCTTGGTGCAGCGCGATGCGCGGGCAGGCAAAGTTTCCCAAGGTGCAGGCTCCGGTCGTGATCAACGTCTGTAATTTCGCCAAGGGTGATCCGGCGCTGCTGTCTTATGACGACGCTCGGACTTTGTTCCATGAATTCGGCCATGCGTTGCACCAGATGCTGTCGAACGTGACCTATGAAAGCATCTCGGGCACCTCCGTTGCGCGCGACTTTGTCGAGCTGCCCAGCCAGCTATACGAACACTGGCTTGAAGTCCCAGAGGTTCTGGCCGAATTCGCCACTCATGCCGAAACCGGCGCGCCGATGCCGCAGGAGATGCTAAAGAAAGTGCTCAAGGCCGCCAATTTCGATCAGGGGTTCCAGACTGTAGAATATGTGGCCTCGGCGCTGGTTGATCTGGCCTTTCATGAGGGCGCAGCGCCCGACGAGCCGATGGCGAGACAGGCAGAAGTTCTGGCGGATCTGGGAATGCCCGCGGCAATCGGGATGCGCCATGCCACGCCGCATTTTGCGCATGTGTTTGCTGGTGACGGCTATAGCGCTGGCTATTACAGCTATATGTGGTCCGAGGTCATGGATTCAGACGCCTTCGCCGCGTTCGAAGAGGCGGGGGGCGCCTTTGATTCCGAACGCGCAAAAGCGCTGGAGGAAAATATCCTGTCCACCGGCGGTTCCCGCGAAGCCGAAGAACTATATCTGTCCTTCCGCGGTCGTTTGCCGGGGGTTGAGGCCCTGCTGAAGGGGCGCGGCCTTATCGCAGCCTAATATCCCAATTCGCGGTCAACGAGGTGCAGAAAAGGCTCGCCCGCCTCACCTCTGCGAATATTTTCACAGATCACCTGCGCCGATGTAACGGGGCGGGTTTCAGAGGCAATGTGAGGCGTCACCGTGACGTTTGGATGCGTCCAATACGGGTGGCTCGCAGGCAGCGGCTCGACCCGGAAAACATCCAGCGTTGCGTGACCGATCTGGCCCGTATCCAGAGCTGCCAGCAAGGCGTGATCGTCGATCAGCGGTCCTCGGCCCGGGTTGATGATATGCGCACCCTTGGGCATCAGCGACAGGGTTTCGGCGTTCAGTGTGTTTTCCGTGGCAGGCGTATCGGGCAGCAATAAAACCGCGATCTCGGCCTGTGTCAGTGCCGCACGCAACCCATCCTCACCGTGAAAGCAGGTGACCCCGGGGATGGCCTTGGCCGAGCGGCTCCAGCCGGTAACGTTGAAATTCAGTGTCGACAGCGCGCGGGCTGCGGCCTCTCCCAATGCGCCAAGGCCCAGGATGCAGACGGTTCTGTCCGAGGCCAGCGGTGGTGGATCTGGGGCCCAAACCCCATCCTGAACCGTGATGTGCCGGTCCATACCCAGATGATAGCGCAGCACGTGACCGACGACCCATTCGGTCATTCCCTGCGTCAACCCGTGGTCCACCATTCGCGCCAGCGGCACAGTCAGAGTGTCATTCTCGACGATGCTTTCGATCCCAGCCCATAGGCTGAGCACGGCCTTGAGGCGGGTGTAAGGTGCAAAATCCCGTAAGCCGCTATTGGGCGCATAGACGACGTAATCCACCTGATCTGGTTCAAACGTGGTGCCTAGCTGAAACACGACCCCGGCATTAGTCAGGTACTGTGTCATCAAGGGTTGATACACGGGCCATAGTTCGGGGCGTGCCGAGAACAGGATGTTTGCAGTCATAACGGGCCTTTCGGATCAGCGGGGGCGGTGAATATGGGCACTTTGGACGATGCCGAAAGCTGCCATCAAAACCAGCATGGCCGAACCGCCATAGCTGACCATCGGCAGGGGAACTCCTACGACTGGGGCCAAGCCCATGACCATCGACATGTTCACGGCAAAGAATAGGAAGAAGTTCAGTGCGATACCCAGCGTGACCAAAGAGGAAAACCTGTCCTTGGTTGTCAGGGCCGTAACCAGGCAGAAGATCAGGATCAGCCCATAGAGAACCAGCAGGGTGATGCCGCCGACAAATCCGAATTCTTCGGCCAGCGTCGTAAAGATGAAATCTGTGTGTTTCTCGGGCAGGAAGTTCAGGCGCGATTGTGTGCCCTGCATGAACCCGCGCCCGTTCCAGCCTCCGGACCCCAGCGCGATCTTGGATTGGGTGATGTGATACCCCGCGCCCAGCGGATCGGTGGAGGGATCAAGGAAGGTGTCGATGCGGCGGAACTGGTAATCCTTGAGCAACTGCCACTCGGTTCCGCGGCTGTTGAAGACCGTGGCGATCAGACCGACACCCGCGGCGATAACCGCAGCGAAATAGGCCCAGTGAACGCCGGCAAGAAACATCAGGCCTCCCCCCGCCGCCAGCAGCAGGATCGAGGTGCCAAGATCTGGCTGACGCAACACCATAAAGGTTGGGATCAGGATCAGGATGACAGGGATCAGAACCCAAAGGGGGCGCGACGTTTTATGCGATGGGAGCCAGTCGTAATAGGCCGCAAGCACCATCACCAGTGCTACTTTCATCACCTCTGATGGCTGCAGGCGCATGAACCCCAGGTCGATCCAGCGTTGCGCGCCCATGCCAACCGTTCCGAACAACTCGACCACCACAAGTAGAGCGATCGAGGCCAGATAAGCCAGAACCGACATATTTCGCCAGAACCAGATCGGGACCAGTGCCACAATGAACATCGCGGTTAAGCCCAACCCAAAGCGTTCCATCTGAGGTTCGGCCCAAGGGGTCCATGATCCACCCGCCACCGAGTACAGCATCAGGAACCCTGCGCTGGCCACGCTGATCAGCAGCAGGGTCAGGGGCCAGTTCATATACAGGAACTTGCGGAACCCCGATGGCGTGGATTTGACGGCATATTCAAGATAGCTCATGCGCGGTCCTTCTGGGGCGGACGCGCTTTGGGGCGGCGGTCGCCCTCCAGCCGTTTTTGCTGTTCCTTGATACGCTCACGATCGGCGGCCGGATAGGCTTCGAGTGGTGGCGTACCGTTGTACAGCGCCTGCAGCATGATATCCCGTGCAACCGGTGCCGCGGCCTTCGACCCCCCGCCGCCATGTTCCACCACGACGGCTACGGCGTATTTCGGGTTGTCATAGGGGGCAAAGCTGACGAACAGCGCGTGGTCACGGCGTTCCCACGGCAGGTCTTCGTTGCGGATAACGCCAGCCGCACGTTCTGCCTTGGTGATATTGCGGACTTGGCTGGTGCCGGTCTTGCCCGCCATACGGAACTCATCCGAGATGATACGGCTGCGATAAGCCGTGCCGCGCCGGTCGTTCGAGACCGAAAACATTGCCTTGCGGACATATTCCAGATTAGTCCGATTGACCGCGAGCGGTTCCCCCGCGCCCGAGGGTTGTTCAACCCCATTGACCGAACGCACAAGGCGTGGCGAGACCGCACGCCCAGTTGCAATCCGGGCTGTCATGACGGCTAGTTGCAGCGGTGAGGCCAGCATAAAGCCCTGACCGATTGAGGCATTGGCAGTGTCACCTACCAGCCATTCTTCGCCGTGGACACGCTCTTTCCAAGCCTGATTGGGGGCAAGCCCTGCAGCCACTGCGGACATCGGGATATCGTGTTTCACGCCCAGCCCAAAGATACGAGCCATGTCGGAGATATTGTCGATGCCTGTGCGCAGGGCAACGTCGTAATAATACACATCGCAGCTGCGTTTCAGAGACAGACCAAGATCAACTGTACCATGCCCGCCGCGTTTCCAACAATGGAACCGGCGACTGCCGACTTTCAAGTGGCCGGGGCAGTAAACAGTGTTTCCAGGACCGATGACCCCAGCCTCAAGCGCGGCCATGGCGGTGATCATCTTAAAGGTCGAGCCGGGTGGATAGGTGCCCTGTACTGTCTTGTTGGCCAACGGGCGATAGTTGTCTTGTGTCAGAGCCCGGTAATCGGCAACCGAGATTCCGCGCACAAAAAGGTTGGGATCAAAGCTGGGTGCGGAACTGATGGCTCGGATATCACCGGTCTCACAATCGATCACCACTGCTGCGGCGCTTTCACCAGCCAAACGGGCCTGAGCGTATTGTTGAAGATCGGCATCGACCGACAGTTGCAAATCGGCCCCGGCCAAACCTTCTTGACGGTCAAGTTCACGCATCACGCGGCCGGTGGCGTTCACTTCGACGCGTTTGGCGCCTGCTTTGCCGCGCAGACTGATTTCCTGTTTGGCCTCAAGCCCGACCTTGCCGATCTGAAAACGGGGAATGCGCAGAACGGGTTCCGGATCTTCTATCTGACTGAGGTCGTAATCGCTGACCGGTCCGACATAGCCGACGATATGCGCGAAATCCTCATATCTGGGATATTGCCGGGTCATCCCGACCTCGGGTGTGACACCGGGTAGGGCGGGGGCGTTGACGGCAACTTTCGAGATATCTTCCCACGTGACTTGATCGGCCAGAGTGACCGGCAGGAACGGGGCCGATCTGCGCATTTCGGTCATGGCGCGTTCGATCTCATCCTCGGTCAGTGGGATCAGTTCAGAAAGCTTGGAGATGACGGCTTCAACATCGCCCGCATCTTCGCGCACCATGACGATACGGTAGGAGGGAGAGTTTTGCCCGATGATCTGCCCGTTGCGATCGTATATTCGACCACGTGTGGGCGGGATCAGGCGGATGTTAATCCGGTTTTCCTCGGCCAACAGGCGGTATTCGTCAGCCTGATCTACCTGCATAAACCGCATCCGGGCGGCCAGACCTCCGATAAAAGCGGCTTGCAGGCCTCCAAGGATCAGCGCACGGCGTGGCAAACGTTTATAGGCGAGGCCCTGTGACTTGGGTTTGCGCTGTTTCATTACCGCCCTCCCGACAGGCCAGGGTCAGAAGGTGCGACACGATGCACACCAAAACCGTTCTGACTGAGCAGAACGATCAATGGGTAGATCCCGATTGTCAGAACCACTTGCACCACGACCATCCCCAATGCCGCTTGTTGCACGGACAGAATAGCAAGAATGACGCGATTCAGGAAAAAAACAGCTGTGATCACGACGGCAACGGTGGTCCATTCGCCCAAAAAGCCCGCGTCGCGCAACCCGGGTGTTGCGGACCGAAGATAGGCAGTACCCAACACAACAAGCGCGGCCAGCAAGCCGGGGGGACGTTGAAACAGAAGGTCGGCTGCCAGCATGATCAGGGCGACCAGCAGGGTTGGCACATATTCGGGGCGCCGCAGAACCCAGGCATAGGTCAACGCGATCAGGAAATCCGGAAACGGCCAGCGATCCGGCTGCGTGTCCAGTGGCAGCAGGTGCAGGAACAAGACCAGCAGCGCCAACAGCAGATACAGGCCACGTTTGAGCCACAGATTGGACGCGGCACTATCCATCGCCAGTCTCCGTCGGTGTCAGTGCCGCCTCGGGTTGGCGTGGGCCGACAATTCCTCCAGGGTCCTGAATAAGTGGCGCAGACTGATAGCGTAGCACTCTTAGAAATTTGAGCCGTTCAAAATCTGCAGACAGCCGCACCCGCAGGCGGCCACCCGGATCAGCGGTAATCTGACCGATCAGCAGGCCGCCAGGGAAAACGCCGCCATCCCCCGAGGTCACAACCCTGTCGCCTGGGCGCACCAGTTCGCGGTTCTCCAGAAACTCAACCACAGGCGCGGCGGTGTTGTCCCCGGCAATCAGAGCGGTCTGCCCCGACGGTTGAATCGTGGCAGGTATCGCGCTGGACGCGTCGGTCATCAGGATCACCCGTGCGGTATCTGGACCAACTCCCGAGATACGGCCGACAACGCCAATCCCGTCCATGGTGGCCCATCCATCCATAATTCCGTCACGCTCGCCCACGTTCAACAGAACCGACTGCCGGAACGGAGAACCGCTATCGGCCATGACAACCCCGGTAATATAGGTCAGGCGCGGATCGAGACGCACATTGTTTAGATCCAGAAGCCGGGCATTTTCCTGCTCAAGTTGTAGTGCGGCCTCTTTCCAGGCGCGCATCAGACGCAACTCGCTGCGCAATTCCTGGTTCTGCTCGCTCAGGCGTTGATAGCTCTGAAAATCCCGTGCCAGATTGACCGCAGCGGTAACCGGAACCATCGCCCAATCCATCGAGGGCACCACGTTGTCGACAACCTGCGCCCGAAACCGTTCGACGCGAGGGCTGTCAATGCGCCAGACCAGAAAGATGCCCAGAAGGCACAGAACCACGATCCCCAGCAACAAACGACGGAGCGGGGTGGTGTATTCATCGCGCTGTGATCGGTCCTTTGCCACAGGACTCCTTCCCGTGCTGCTCGCGCCCGAATGTACCCTTTAGAGGGTGCGCGCCTTAGCTTTCGTAGTCAATCGCGTGGCGCAGCTGTTTTTCGTATTCCAGTGCCTTGCCGGTGCCCAAAGCCACACAGTTCAGGCTTTCATCAGCAATTGACACGGCCAGACCTGTCTGTTCCCGCAGTGCCAAATCCAAATCGCCCAACAAAGCACCGCCACCGGTCAGCATGACGCCGCGGTCCACGATATCTGCGGCCAGATCAGGCGGCGTGGTTTCAAGTGCGGTCATAACGGCTTCGCAGATAGCCTGAACCGGTTCCGACAGAGCCTCGGCGACCTGCGCCTGGCTGATCTCGATTTCTTTGGGCACGCCATTCAACAGATCGCGGCCACGGATATGCATCGACTGGCCGCGCCCGTCATCAGGCATACGGGCGGTTCCGATGGTGGTTTTGATCCGCTCGGCGGTGGATTCACCCACCAACAGGTTCTGCTGGCGGCGCAGGTATGAGATGATCGCCTCATCCATCCGGTCTCCGCCGACGCGGACCGAACGGGCATAGACGATGTCGCCCAGCGACAGAACGGCAACCTCGGTGGTGCCGCCGCCGATATCCACGACCATGTTGCCGGTCGGGTCAGTGATGGGCATTCCTGCACCAATAGCCGCAGCGATGGGTTCGGCGATCAGGCCCGCCCGGCGAGCGCCTGCGGACATAACCGATTGGCGAATGGCCCGTTTTTCAACAGGCGTAGCACCATGGGGGACGCAGACAATGATTTTGGGCTTTGAGAATGTGGAGCGTTTATGCACCTTACGAATAAAGTGCTTGATCATTTCTTCAGCGGTGTCGAAATCCGCAATCACGCCTTCGCGCATGGGGCGGATTGCTTCGATCGAACCAGGGGTTCGGCCCAGCATCAGCTTGGCATCCTCACCGACGGCGAGGACTTTCTTAACCCCATCCTTGACGTGGTAAGCCACAACTGAAGGTTCCGACAGGATCACACCGCGCCCTTTGACATAAACAAGCGTATTTGCTGTTCCGAGGTCGATCGCCATGTCCGCTGAGAACAAGCCGCCCAGATTGCCAAAGATGCCCATGTTGTACTGATCCCGTTCGTCAGAATTTCTACTGCCCGCGACTCGACGGTTCCGGGACGGATGTCTTATAGGGTGCCATCTCGCCCGGTAAAAGGGCTGATTCCGCGTAACTCAGCACCTTTCCGCCTTATTGAGAGGGACTTTAGAAGGCAACATGCTCTCTTATCAACACATTTACCACGCCGGGAATCTGGCCGATGTTCAAAAGCACGCTCTTTTGGCATGGGTACTGGACTATCTGACGCGAAAAGATAAGCCGGTAACCTATCTGGAATCCCATTCCGGGCGTGGCCTGTACCAGTTAGACGCAGCAGAAGCCGTGCGCACAGGCGAGGCAGCCGTAGGTATCAAGCGAGCGCAGCGCGAAGGGTGGTTCCCAGCAGATCATCCATTGTCTCTGGCGTTGGCCAAGGTCCATGAACGGCACGGGGAAAACAGCTATGCCGGTTCACCGCTGATCGCGGCCAACCTGCTGAGGGATCAGGACAGTCTGCATTTCGCAGAGCTGCACCCGCAGGAATACGCGGCATTGTCGATGACCATGTCCCCCTTTGGGGCAAAGGAGTACAAACAGGACGGGTATGAGCTCGCGCAGTCTTTGCTGCCACCAACGCCGCGGCGCGGGATGCTGTTGATTGATCCCAGCTATGAGGTGAAGGCGGATTATGACCGGCTACCGGGCGTGATCTCAAAACTGCACCGTAAATGGAATGTGGGCGTCATCGCGCTGTGGTATCCGATCCTGACCGATCAACGTCAGGCCCCGATGGTTGCCGCGTTGAAGGCGCAGGGCTTTCCCAAGGCGATCTGTCATGAAGTCCGGTTTGCACCTGCGCGGGAAGGTCATCGAATGGTCGGATCAGGGATGTTCCTGCTGAACGCGCCCTTTGGCATCCAAGATGAAATGGACCGTCTGTCAGAGCTGTTCAAAGGGCTGTGACGCCAGTCTGATTTCGGACCACAGGGTTCTCCCGCCCCATTTGCCAGCATCTAAAGATGCCATCAAACGTGTTGGGCCCGGCAGCGCGCCGCAGGCGCGCTGCCGGGCCCAAAGCCGCAAGGGCGTCCGGCATAGCCGGGCACCCGCGGGTGCGGGAGCCCTTGGGAGTTTCATCTGGCGGTCAGGTCAGGTCCTTATAGCTGATTTCACGCGTGTCTGCACCTGGCCCGGCCTTTTCACGGCGCATGATCAGGCGGTTCAGTGCGTGGATATAGGCCTTGGCGGATGCCACGACCGTATCGGTATTCGCTGACTGACCGGTGGCGATCATGCCGTCCTCTTCCAGCCGAACCGATACGGTTGCCTGCGCATCAGTACCCTCGGTCACAGCATGGACCTGATACAGTTGCAGGCGGGCGGTGTTGGGATAGATTCGGCGAACGGCTTTGAAGGTGGCATCGACCGGACCGTCGCCATGTTCGGTGGCGACAATGTCCTTGCCATCCACTTCCAGCTCGACCGTCGATTCCGCCTGACCGCCGGTGCCGCAGGTGACTTTCATCGAAACCAACTGCAGGTGATCGTCGGCCTCATCATCCTGGCTCATCAACGCGATCAGGTCGTCGTCAAAAACCTCTTTCTTGCGGTCGGCCAGATCCTTGAACCGCACGAAGATGTCCTTGAGCTGATTGTCACCGACCTCATAACCGAGCGTTTCCAGCTTGTCGCGCAACGCAGCCCGGCCCGAGTGTTTGCCAAGCGGCAGAGAGGTGCCCGACAGGCCGATATCTTCAGGGCGCATGATCTCGAAATTCTCTCGGTTCTTCAGCATGCCGTCCTGATGGATTCCGCTTTCATGCGCAAAGGCATTCTTGCCGACAATGGCTTTGTTGAACTGAACCGGGAAGCCCGCAACCGTCGCAACCCGGCGCGAGATATGCATGATCTTGGTGGTGTCGATGCCGGTATGCCACGGCATGATGTCATTGCGGGTGCGCAGCGCCATCACAACTTCTTCCAGCGCAGTATTGCCCGCACGCTCGCCAAGGCCATTGATGGTGCACTCGATTTGACGCGCACCACCAGCGACAGCCGCCAGTGAGTTCGCCGTCGCCATGCCAAGATCGTTGTGGCAATGGGTGGCAAACACCACCTCATCCGCGCCCGGAACCGTTTCGATCAGGCGCTTGATCAGGTCAGCGGATTCGACAGGTGCCGTGTAACCGACAGTGTCGGGGATGTTGATCGTCGTGGCACCGGCCTTGATCGCGATCTCGATCACACGGCACAGATAATCCCACTCGGTCCGGGTCGCATCCATCGGCGACCACTGTACATTTTCGCACAGGTTGCGGGCGTGGCTGACGGTTTCGTGGATCTTGTCGGCCATCTCGTCCATGGTCAGGTTCGGAATGGCACGGTGCAGTGGAGAAGTGCCGATGAAAGTGTGGATGCGGTTCTTGCCAGCGTGTTTGATCGCCTCCCAGCAGCGGTCGATATCAGCGAAATTCGCACGGGCCAACCCACAGATGCGGCTGTTTTGTGATCGCTCGGCAATCTCGCTGACGGCTTTGAAGTCGCCTTCTGATGCGATCGGGAAACCGGCCTCGATGATGTCGACACCCATCTCGTCCAGCAGTTCCGCGATTTCCAGCTTTTCGGCATGGGTCATGGTCGCGCCGGGGCTCTGCTCGCCGTCGCGCAAAGTGGTGTCAAAGATCAAGACGCGGTCTTGGTCGGTCACATTGGTCATGGGATTCTCTTTCTTCTTCTGTCCTAAAGCCTATGGCGCGCGGGCGTCCTCCTCTGAGCGGGCGCGCCGGGTGGCACGCTCAGAGGCGGATTAGGATCAGTAGGCCCCGCAGAGACGCACCGCAGGGGGCGGTGTCGGCAACAAGGATATCTGCGCGGTTGATCATGGGGTTGAGCTTATACAGCGCATGCGGGGAATGAAAAGTAGGAATTTCATGCAGACGTCAAAACCTGCACGAATCGTGACGGTTGATTGCCGAGTGAAGACCGCTAGTTGATCCGGAATGGAGAAAGCTCTCATCATAGGTGCCTCGGGTGGTATCGGTGCCGCGCTGCAAAGGCTGTTGACCATGCAATCCGTAGACGTAACCACCTTGTCGCGTTCTGCTGATGGTTTCGACCTCACGAATGTCGAAGCTGTCGGCCCGGCTCTGGAAGCATTGCAATGCCCGTTTGACATGATCTTCGTTGCGACGGGTGCTTTGGAAATTAATGGTGCACAGCCAGAGAAGTCCATCAGATCAATTTCAGCGCAAGCAATGATGGACCAGTTTGCCCTGAATGCGGTTGGCCCGGCCCTTGTGCTGTCACAGGCCGCGCGGCTGTTGCCACGGGACAGGCGATCGGTTGTGGCGGTGTTGTCCGCCCGCGTCGGATCAATCGGAGATAATCGGCTGGGGGGATGGATCAGCTATCGGGCCGCAAAAGCGGCGGCCAATCAGATCGTGCGCACATCCGCGATTGAGCTGGCCCGCACCCACAAACAGGCGATCTGTGTGGCCCTGCATCCGGGCACAGTGCGTACAGAATTCACGCGCAAATATGTCGGGCGACACCCGGCCGTTGAATCGGATGAAGCCGCGCGAAACCTGCTGAGCGTCGCCAAGGCGCTTGTGCCCGCAGACACGGGCGGGTTCTTCGACTGGGCTGGAAAACCTGTGCCGTGGTGAGACCCGCTAACCGTCAGAGGCAGGGCTGGTTGCCGTTGTCGCGCTGTCGTCTGCCGGAGCACTCTCCTGCGGCTCGCTGGTGTTTTCACCCGGCAGAACACCGTTTTCCCAGACGCCGGTTTCTTCTTTGCCGTCTGCATAGCGCATCGTGCCGTCACCGTGGCGTTTGTTGTCCAAAAACCCACCTTCGTACACGTCACCAGTCGCATAGGTAGCGGTTCCGGTGCCGCTGATCTTCCCCTCGACCCAACCGCCTGTATAGGTGAAGCCGCGCGGTGTGGTTATCGATCCTTGCCCGTGGCGCTGCCCATCTTTGAAATCGCCCTTGTAGGTCGTTCCGTCCGGGAAGCTGGCTGTGCCCTCGCCCTGGCGCGCACCGTCGACCCAATCGCCTTCATATTTGTACCCGTTTGCAAATGTCAGAACACCGGTGCCGTGGTTCAGACCGTTCTTGAACTGCCCATCGTAGATGGCGCCGTTTGGGTAAGTGGCCTTGCCCTGACCCTCGAAGACGCCGGCGATCCAGTCGCCGTCGTAAATCAGGCCATCAGGATAGGTGTGCATTCCTTTGCCATGGGGCAGGTCTGCACTGAAATCACCGACATAGGTCGAACCGTCAGGATAGGTCAGCTCTCCGAGGCCCTCAATCTGGCCGTCTTTCCATTCACCAGTATAGTCAAACCCGTCCGTGCCCAGAAAACGGCCTTTGCCGTGGCGGCGATCATCGTGATAGTCACCTTCGTAAATGGCGCCACTGGCATAGGTTGCCTTGCCCTTGCCTTGTCGGCGCCCATCAAAAAAGTCGCCTTCATACAAATCGCCATTGGCTTGCAGTAGACGGCCTTTTCCGGTCATGCGATTTTCGGACCAGTCACCCGTATAACTCATACCTTCCGGCCGTGTCAGGCTACCTGTGCCATGACGCTTGCCGTCTTTGATGTCGCCCTCATACACGTTGCCTTTGGCTGAGGTGATCTTGCCTTTGCCCTGCTTGACCCCGTCGACCCAGTCGCCCTCGTAGACCTCTCCGGTCGGGTCGGTCAGAGTGCCTTTGCCGTGGTGCCGGGCATTCTTGAACCCACCTTCGTATTTCGCTCCGTTGGCATAGACGGCGACTCCTTGGCCGTTGAACGAGCCATCGGCCCATTCCCCTTCATAGCTGCCACCATCAGCATAGATGATCGTTCCGAACCCTTCGGGTTGACCGTTGGCAAAGGCGCCCTGATAGATCGACCCGTTAGCATAGCGCGCGATACCCTGACCCTGAATTTCGCCTTCGATCCATTCGCCTTCGTATTCGAAACCATCCGGCAACTGGTAGGTGCCGGTTCCGTGCCGCAGGCCATTTAGGAACGTGCCTTCGTATACGCCGCCCACTTCGTCATCGGCCACGACTACCTGATCGTTCTGGGCGAAGGCGGTCAGCGCTGACAGGGTCAATGCAACTGCGGCGATTGAAGTGCGAAAAACGTTCATGTTTGGTCCTGTCTGCGCGAGCATCGTGCTTTTGCGCAAAACTAGGATACCGACGCAGGCAGGGCAACGGCTTTTGCCTTATTGGTCTTTCACTCGCGGTGCGATCTGGTAAATGGCAATAGGACAGACGAGGGCAAGAGGGCAGTATGGCCGACCGTTTCCGTATCACTCTGGCGCAACTCAATCCCATTGTCGGGGATTTGGAAGGCAATGCGGCCAAGGCTTTTTCTGCGTGGGAACAGGCGCGCGAGGCCGGTGCCCAACTTGTTGCTTTCCCCGAGATGTTCATCACCGGCTATAATACGCAGGACCTTGTGATCAAGCCCGCGTTCCACAAAGCCGCAATGAAAGCTGTTGAGGCGCTTGCGGAACGTTGCGCCGATGGACCTGCGATTGCGATCGGTGGGCCGTGGTTCGAAGATGACCGGCTGTATAACGCCTATCTCATCCTCAAGAACGGCAGGATCAGCAGTAAAGTGCTGAAACATCACCTGCCGAATGAGACAGTCTTTGACGAAGTGCGCCTATATGATTCCGGCCCGCTGGGCGGTCCCTATTCGGTTGGCAACTCTCGGATCGGCAGCCCGATCTGCGAAGACAGCTGGCATCCGGATGTTGCCGAGACGCTGGAGGAGACAGGAGCCGAGTTTCTGCTGATCCCCAACGGCTCGCCTTATTTCCGAAACAAATATGATGTGCGCCTGAACCATATGGTGGCGCGCGTGGTTGAGACCGGATTGCCGCTGATTTACCTGAACATGGTCGGAGGGCAGGACGATCAGGTCTTTGACGGGGCGACCTTCGGGTTGAATCCAGGCGGAGAACTGGCATTCCGAATGCCTGTGTTCGACGAAGCGATAGCGCATGTGGATCTTGAACGCGGCGATGCAGGTTGGCGTATAATTCCGGACGAGATTGTGCCGCAGCCAGATGCGTGGGAGCAGGACTATCGCGCGATGGTCCAGTCTCTGCGTGATTACATGGCCAAAACCGGGTTCAAAAAGGGTGTTCTGGGTCTCTCTGGCGGCGTTGATTCAGCCCTTGTCGCGGCAATAGCGGTGGATGCGATTGGCGCTGAAAATGTTCGCTGCGTGATGTTGCCGTCGGAATATACCAGCCAGGATTCTTTGGATGATGCCGAAGCGGTGGCTAAGTCGTTGGGTGTTCACTATGATTTCGTCCCTATTGCACAGGGGCGCGCGGCGATCACGGATACGCTTGCCCCATTGTTTGCCGGGCGAGACGAAGATCTGACCGAAGAAAACATCCAGTCCCGCCTGCGGGGGCTGTTGCTGATGGCCCTGTCGAACAAGTTCGGCGAGATGCTGCTGACCACAGGTAACAAATCCGAAGTCGCCGTTGGATATGCCACGATCTATGGGGATATGAACGGTGGTTATAATCCAATCAAAGACCTGTACAAAACCCGCGTGTTCGAGACCTGCCGCTGGCGCAATGCCAATCATCGCGGCTGGATGAAAGGCCCCGAGGGTGAGGTCATCCGACCCTCGGTCATCGACAAACCTCCTAGTGCCGAGTTGCGCGAAGACCAGAAGGACAGTGACAGCCTGCCGGATTATCCGGTTCTGGACGCCATTCTGGATATATTGGTTGATCAGGATGGGTCGATCGCGGATTGCGTGGCCGCCGGGTTCGAAGAAGCCGTTGCGCGCCGGATCGAACATTTGGTCTATATCAGCGAATACAAACGGTTTCAGTCCGCCCCGGGGACACGTTTGACCAAGCGGGCATTCTGGCTGGATCGTAGGTATCCTATCGTGAATCGTTGGCGCGACAGGACCTGACGCCTTACAGGAATCACCATTCTGACGCGAAAACTGTTTCCAATTTTTAGGCAATAGTCGCTTTCTACTGGAACTGTTTTTGTTTTTGAGTGCAGCGGCTTAGATTTTCTTGGGCGTATCCGAGCCCCACTTGATGCTCGGTCTTTTTTTTGCCACATTTTAGCTTGATTGTTGCCCCATGTGGGGCGGATGCGACGCATTGTGGGAAATAGGTGTTTATGAGCTTTCCCTTCGGTCTTTAGCGACGCGTCCGAAATTGGATGTCTGAGTTAACGATTTGGTGCCATTATGTACGATGAATACGATAAACCGCTTCATTCACCGCCAAAATGGCGGTCTATGCAATCCGAAGGTCGGTCTCTGGATGAGGCAAAGGTAGATGCTGCCATTGCCAATTTGTTAAATGAAGAGGTGCCCAAAGAGGAATCCACGACGGTGGGCCCCGGCGCGCAGTTTCTGGAAACAGAAGCCGAGGTGCCGGAAGGCGGTATCGCTACCTCTTTGCGTCAGAAACTGGCTGAATTGTGCGGCGCGGCCTGAAGTTTTCAAAATCCTGAATTAGATGCGCTGGCTTGCCACGTTGGCCGAATGGTCACAGGCCTGAGCAATAGTCATTGAAGCGAAGTTTCTTCTGTTGCGTCTGTCCTGATCCCGCGCCTTCATTGCGGTCCGTGCAATGAATTATGAGCGGTTGATGCCTGGCCCCAAGCCTAATGCTGTTGAACCAGATCTAAAGCTGCCAAAAGCCGCTGATGTTGTTGTCATTGGTGGAGGAATTATTGGGGCATCAACCGCCCTCGAACTGTCAGAGCGGGGAATGTCTGTCCTTCTGTGCGAAAAGGGACAAATTGCCTCCGAGCAGAGTTCACGGAACTGGGGATGGGTGCGTTTGGGTATGCGCGATCCTCGGGAAATCCCGCTGATGCAGGAATCACAGCGTATCTGGGCGCAGCTCGATCAACGCACTGGGCGCAAGACAGGTTTCACACAGGCCGGTATCCTGTTTGGCGCCTCTGGCAAGCGGGAACAGGGCAATCTTGAACGCTGGCTTCGCCATGTGGAGGGGTTGAATACTGGGGCAAGGATGGTGTCCGGGGCTCTGTTGGCGGAACTTATGCCAGACCATCAGACGGGGTTGGATTGCGCATTGTTTATGCCGCAAGACGGTAGGGCGGAACCGCAATGGGCTGCACCCGCAATCGCCGAAGCTGCGCGTGACCGGGGGGCCCTGTTGATGACCAACTGTGCAGTGCGCTGTCTGGATACAGAGGCGGACCGTGTCGTCGGTGTCTTCACAGAACGCGGTCGCGTGGCCTGCGGCAATGTCGTACTGGCGGGCGGTGCGTGGTCGCGCTTGTTTGCAGGGAATGCCGGAGTTGATTTTCCACAACTGAAGGTGCTGAACACCGTATTCCGAACCTCTCCGGTTTCCGGTCCTGAGGCTGCCTTGTGGTCGGACAATTTTGCAATACGCAAGCGGGACGACGGAGGGTATACGATTGCGTCCGGGCACGAAAACACCGTTGATATCGTGCCGGATAGCCTTCGTCTGGCGTGGCAATTTCTTCCTGCGTTTCGCCAGGAGTGGCGGTCGCTGCGGTTTCGGGTGTCGAAGCGGTGGGCCGAAGAGGCGCGACAAGATCGGAGGTGGTTGCCCACGGATGTGACACCGTTCGAACTTTGCCGCACTCTGGATCCCGAACCATCGCTCCGGGTGTTGCGGCGGGCTTGGAAAAGCGCAATCAGTGGTATTCCCGCGCTAAAGCAGGTTGAAATCGTTCAAAGCTGGGCAGGGATGATTGATGTAACGCCGGATGCGATCCCGATCATCTCGCACGTGGACCACAGGCCCGGCTTGTTCATCGCTACGGGTTTCTCGGGTCATGGGTTCGGAATCGGGCCCGGTGCCGGGCGGCTGATGGCTGATCTGGTCTCGGGCAATGTCCCCTGTGTTAATCCGGCCGTTTTCCGCCTGTCCCGCTTTACGGACGGGTCGAAAATCCGGCCGGACCTGGGGTATTAGACGTTAACCCATCATCTGATAGCTGACCGGGACAAATCGGAACCCATCGCCGCGCGTCTCGACGAAACCGGCGGCAGGGAAGGGCATGTGATATCCGATCATCGGGATTTTGTCCGCCGCCAGCATTCCCAGCACATTACGCCGAGAAGCGGCGGCTGCGGCTTTGTCCATGTCGAATTTCACTTCCCACTCGGGTTGGGCGAAGGACCAGACATAGTGATTGGCCAGATCGGCCGTCAGCACCAGACGTTGACCGTTGCTTTCCAGATGAAAGACCGTGTGTCCGGGGGTATGCCCATGCGCTGAAACGGCGGTTATTCCGGACAGAACCTCGCCGCCATCGCCGACAAAGGTCATCTTTTCGGCCATTGGGGTCACTTTGGCGGCGACCAGATCGCCGACCCGATTGCCGGAATCCTGCGCGGCCCAAAAGTCATACTCGGATGATGCGGTGACATAGCGCGCATTCGGGAAGGTTGGCGCGTCATTTGTGGTCATGCCGCCAATATGGTCAGGGTGCATATGGGTGATGACGACGACGTCGATTTGATCCGGGTTCACGCCTGCATCTGCCAATGCCGCCTGAATGCCGCCTTGCCCAAGGCCAGTATCAAACAGCACAAGTTCAGATCCGGTATTGACCAGCGTTGGTGTGAAAAAGAACTGGGCTTTATCGGCAGGAATAAAATTCTGGGCCGATACGTTTGCAAATTCCTCATCCGTGGCGCCGCCGCCGAAAATCTCTTTGGCGCCATCGCGCGGCAGGCTGCCATCCAGCAGAGTTGTTACGGTGAAATCGCCCAGCTGGAACGACTTCGCGATGGTTGAATTCGCTTTGGTATCGCTTGCTGCAGCCAGGATGGGGGTAGCAGCTGATGCAAAAGGCAATGCTGCCGCCGCGCCCAGTGCGGCCCTACGAGTTAGTGTAACGGTCATTTTGAGATCTCCCTGTGTGTGCCAGCACTTTGAAGATAGGGTATCGCCCGAGGATTGCCACCTGACGTTGGCGTGAACCGGTGCGGTGGCTGGACAATTTGCCCATCCTGTGAGAAGAGCCGCGCCAACAGGAGACTCCTATGACAACCACCCGTTTCGCCCCGTCACCCACCGGTTACATCCATGTGGGCAACCTGCGCACAGCGCTGATGAACTACCTGATTGCCCGCAAGGCTGGCGGCACGTTCATCCTGCGTATCGACGACACAGACCCCGAGCGGTCGAAGGAAGAATATGTCGATGCCATCAAACAGGACCTCGAGTGGCTGGGCCTGCATTGGGACCGGGTCGAACGACAGTCCGAGCGTCTGGACCGCTATGCTGAGGCAGCCGACAAGCTGCGGGAGATGGGCCGGTTCTATGAAGCCTTCGAAACCCCGACCGAGCTGGACCTCAAGCGCAAGAAGCAGCTGAATATGGGCAAGCCGCCGGTTTATGACCGCGCAGCATTGAACCTTAACGACGCCGAGAAAGACGCGCTGCGGGCAGAACGTGGCAACGGTGTCTGGCGCTTTAGGCTGGATCATGAACGGATCGAGTGGACCGACGGTATTCTAGGCGATATCTCGATTGATGCATCCTCGGTGTCGGATCCAGTACTGATCCGGGGCGACGGTCAGGTTCTGTACACGATTGCGTCGGTGGTCGATGATACCGAAATGGGTGTGACCGATGTGGTGCGTGGCTCGGACCATGTAACCAATACTGCGACGCAGATTCAGATCATCCAAGCGTTGGGCGGTACTTGCCCGCGTTTTGCACATCATTCTCTGCTGACCGGCCCCCAGGGCGAGGCGCTGTCTAAGCGACTGGGCACGCTGGCTCTGCGTGATCTGCGTGAGCAGGGCGTACAGCCGTTAGCATTGCTCAGCTTGATGGCGCGTCTGGGCTCATCCGACCCGGTTGAGTTGCGGACAGAGATGGCCGAGCTGATCGATGGATTTGACATTGGTCGTTTTGGTGCCGCGCCGACCAAGTTTGACGTTCAGGACCTGTTTCCGTTGACGGCAAAACACCTGCAATCTTTGTCATTGGCCGACGTTGCGGATGCTGTGGCAGATGCGGGCGTACCGGCCGAACTGGCCGAACCGTTCTGGGCCATGGCCCGCGAGAACATCACCACTCTGGCAGACCTGAAAGGGTGGTGGGAGCTGTGCCTTAACGGTGCCGAACCACTGATTGCCGATGAAGACCGAGAGTTCATCACCGAGGCTGTGGCGTTGTTGCCAGAAGGCCCGTTCGACGGCGCGACCTGGGGGCAGTGGACCAGCGCGGTGAAAGACGCGACAGGCCGCAAGGGCAAGAGTCTGTTCATGCCTTTGCGCAAGGCACTGACAGGGATGGAGCGCGGCCCCGAGATGGCAACCCTGTTGCCCCTTCTGCAGGTGATCCGCGCGCGCGGCTGATCTTAGTGCCTTAGATTGTGATAAGGCGTGGTCTGCTGGCCGCGCCATTTTTCTATTAGGTCTCTGCGATCTGGGCTGCTATTCGCTTCAGCCGATCATCCACAAAACAAGTCTCATCTGGTTTCAATGCCTGGTGGCGCGGATACCGCGGCTCTGCCCGGTCATTCAGGATCGGGGCGTCCCAGCCATCAGTGGTAGCAAAAAAGCGATCGGCGCCCTCGGACCCGAACGCACGCAAATAGCCTTGCACAACCACGTCGATATAGCTCATCAGCAGGGGGTGGCGCCGGCTGGCCGCGGATTGACGGTCATCAGGTACGGCATAAACAGCGATCTCAACCTCGTGTGGCAGAGAATGGGTGACGGCCTTAGTCGCTGGAACGCGGTCGTAGGCCCACTCACGTTGATCCAGCGCGTCCCAGTCATTTCCCGGGACATGGGCAATCATGCCGTCGATTTCAGAAGTGGGATCCGGAATGGCGGTCAGGAAAGCGACCGGGCGCAAATCGGTATGCCGCCAGGCCCGCCGCCATCCCTTCAACTGCGCAGGATGCGGGTCGGGGAAATCGTGGGTCGCGAGGTTCACGAGGCTGCCGTAGCCAAAGAAATAGGGGTCTGCCATGCGGGATCACTTCTGACCGGGAATTGATGTATGTCAAACCGCTTTTTTGCCCAACATGCAATAAGGCAGCATGTTGAACTTAGGGAGGCAAACATGCGGATAACCAAGCGGACAAATATTGCTGTGCGCCTACTGATGTATTGTGCAGCAAATCCAGACAGGTTGGTGACCAAATCCGAGATCGCAAAGGCCTGCAATATCTCGGAAAACCACTTGGCGCAGGTGATCAACCAACTCAGCCAGTTAGATTATCTGAGCACTCATCGCGGTCGCAATGGTGGTATGGTACTCGCTAGATCTGCTGATCAGATACGGATCGGTTCGGTTTTTCGACATATCGAGGGCGACTTGCCGATTGCCGAGTGCTTTGCGGATGCCGACAATACATGCCCGCTCACCAACGCCTGCCGGCTGCGCCTTGCGCTGCGGGACGCGGCCGAGGTCTTTTATGCCTCGCTGGACGAAATCACGCTGGATTCGCTGGTGTGTGACAATGCAAATCTGCTGACGATTTTGCAGCCCGTCGCCTGCGTCCGATAAACTCAGTCGCTGGCGCGCAAGATGCGCGCCGGGCGAACGGCAAGGGGTTTCAAGGCAAAGATCAACCCCGCGCCCAGCGTGACGATGATCCCGGCCAATACGATGCCGATGGCAGATGGCCAGATGACGTCAAAGCTGGTGTCGAAAATATATGTCGCAACAGCCCAGCCGCCGAGGATGCCCACCATCAGAGCTACAATTCCAGCGGCAGACCCCAGCAGAACAGCCCGAAGGGCAAAGCTGATCAATATGCGCCGTCGGTCGGCACCGATGGTCTTCAGGACTGCGGCCTCGTACCGCCGGGCTGGTTCACCCGCTGCCGCGGCGCCGATCAGGACCAGAAAGCCGGTTAGCAGCGATACACCAGCCCCATAAGACGTCGCAGCGGCCAACCCGGCCAGCAGACCCGAGACCCGGTCAATCGCATCGCGGACACGGATTGCGGTGATATTGGGGAATTTACCCGCCAGATCACGAAGGATCGCGGCTTCGGCCTGCTCTTCGGCATAGACGGTGGCAATGAAGCTATGCGGGGCGCCGGCCAGGGCCGACGGGTTCATGGACATGATGAAACCCATCCCGGCGGTCGAGAAATCCACCTCGCGCAGAGAGGTGAGCTCTGCGGTGATGTCGCGCCCCAATATGTTGACGGTCAGTTGGTCACCCAGCTTCAGGCCCATCTCTTCGGCCTCTTCAGCGGCGAAGCTGACCTGAGGCGTTCCGGAATAGTCTTCGGACCACCATTCCCCGGCGGTGACCCGTGCGTTCGAGGGCGGGGCGTCGGAATAGGTGACCCCGCGGTCGCCTTCCAGTACCCAGTGGTCCCCGGCGACCTCAATCGCGGGCTGCCCGTTAATCTGCGTGATGATTCCGCGCAGCATGGGCGCGCTTTGGATCCGGCTTACGGCAGGGTCGTTTTCCAGCCGTTCGGTAAAGCCAGGCATCTGCTCTTTCTGGATATCGACGAAGAAATAAGAAGGGGCGACATCGGGCAGGTTTCCTGAAATCGCGTTTCGCAGGGTGCCGTCGATTTGCCCGACTGCGGCCAGTACCGACAGGCCCAACCCCAGCGACAGGACAACCGATGCGGCCCCTTCGCGCGGATCGGAAATGGCCGACAGGGCCCATCGCAGGGGAGGATTCCCTCGGGCGGGTTTTGTGGTCAGGCGCGCCAGTTTGCGGATCGCCAGCGCTGCCATCGAAAGCAGAACCAGCGCTCCGGCCAGCCCGCCGCTGGTCCAAAGGGTCAGGTGGGTCGATCCGCTGAAAAAGGCGGCTGCGCTGATCAGCGCCGCAAGCCCGATGCCTGTGGCAAGAACATATTTTGCACGAGGCAAGAAGCGCGCCGAAGACAGCGCATCGCGAAACAGGGTGGCTGCACGGACTTCTTCAGTACGGGCAAGGGGCCAGAGTGTGAATAAAAAGGCGGTGAGCACGCCGTAAAGCGCGGCTTCAGCCAGAGGCTGCGGATAGAACGAGAACACTGCGGGCACAGGCAGGCGAGCTTCGATCAGTGGCGCAAGCAGCAGAGGCATCGATCCACCCAATATGATGCCCAGAAAAATGCCGATGCCAGAGAGAATACCGATCTGGATCAGATAAGTCTGAAACACGGTCGCCCGATCGGCACCCAAAGTACGCAAGGTAGCGATGGTTTCAGTCTTTTGCGCCAGATAGGCGCGCACCGCCGCAGAAACGCCGATGCCACCGACGGCCAGCCCGGATAGCCCAACCAGAACCAGAAAAGCGCTGAGCCGGGCAACAAACTCTGAAATGCCGGGGGCACCGTTCCGTGCATCGGTCCACCGCATTCCGCTGCCTTCAAGGGCTTCGCTTGCCTGCGCCGAAAGAGCTGTAAGATCAGACCCCGGCGGTAGATCCAGACGGTATTTGGTGGAAAACAGAGTACCCGGTGCCAATAATCCTGAATTCAGCAAGTCCTGTGTGCGGATCAGCGTGCGCGGACCCAATCCAAACCCGTCTGCCGCCCCGTCCGGTTCGTGGATCAGGGCTGCCATCAGGACAAATTCCTGAGTTCCAAGTGAAAACCGATCCCCAACCGATAGCTGAAGGCGGTCGATCAGAGCGGCAGCCATTACGGCACCGGGCGCCCCTTGCTGGCCTGTAAAGGCGTCACGCAAGGGCATCTGGGGCTCTAGTATGGGCTTGCCCAACAATGGATAGGAGTCGTCAACGGATTTGACCTGCGTAAGCGCCCGCTGTGGGTCACTATTCTGCTGCGTGACTGCCATTGACCGAAAATCGACGACTTCGGAGATGGCCAAGGCCGCGTCGTTCATCCATGCACGCTCAGCCTCATCCGCAAAGCGATAGGTGAATTCCAGCTGTGCATCCCCGCCCAGCAAAGCCGCGCCTTCTTGCGTCAGTCCGGTTTGGATGGCGTGGCGGACCGAACCCACAGCGGCAATGGCAGCGACCCCAAGTGCAAGACAAGCCAGAAACACCCGAAAACCGCGCAGACCTCCGCGCAGTTCCCGCCGCGCCAGCCGCCCGGCCATCCGCAGGCTCATTCGGCGGCCTCTTGCCTTGTGTCATCGGCAATCCTTCCATCGCGCAGCCGGACAACACGGTCACATCTGCGCGCAAGGCTGTGGCTATGGGTCACCAGAACTAAAGTAGCACCATGCCTGTCGCGCAGGCCAAGCAGCAGATCAATGATGGCGGCTCCGTTTGTTTCGTCCAGATTGCCGGTAGGCTCATCCGCCAGCAGGATCTGTGGTCGCGGGGCAGAGGCACGGGCGAGCGCGACGCGCTGCTGCTCTCCTCCGGAGAGCTGCGCCGGATAATGGTCGCGTCGATGCGTCAGCCCTACGGACTCCAATTCGGCTTCGGCCCGTTGAAAGGCATCTTTGTGACCGGCCAACTCCAGCGGTGTGGCCACGTTCTCAAGGGCAGTCATCGTGGGGATCAGGTGGAAATTCTGAAATACAACGCCCATGCTGTTGCGTCGGAATCGCGCGAGCTCGTCTTCGTTCATGCGGGTCAGACTTTGCCCGAGTGCGGTTACCTGGCCGCCCGTCGCCTGTTCCAGCCCGCCCATCAGCATTAGTAACGACGATTTTCCTGACCCGGACGGCCCAATCAGACCCAGTGTCTCGCCCTTGTGTACGGAAAGCGTGATGTCGTGCAGGATATCTACCTGACCGGCATTGCCATCCAGCGATAAAGCGGCATTTTCAAGCGATAGAACAGTTGCGATCATGGGTTGGTCCGAACCGAGGTAATCAAATGGGATATGGAGCAGTTGAGATGTTGCGCAAGGCTTTGATGCCGGTGCTTATCACGTGTTGCGGCTTTGCGGCCACAGCAGAAACCGTAGTGATTGCCGCTCTCGGGGATTCTTTGACTCAAGGGTACGGCCTGCCCGAGCAAGACGGATTTGTCCCGCAGCTGGATCGTTGGTTGAAAGATCACGGAGCGGATGTGCGCCTGATCAATGCGGGTGTATCCGGGGACACCACCGCCGGAGGGGCGGCACGTGTGGACTGGACACTGACGCCCGACGTGGATGGGATGATCGTCGCATTGGGCGGGAACGATCTGTTGCGAGGGCTTGATCCGGCAGTTGCACGCGCAAATCTTGAGACGATCCTGAAAGCAGCAGATGGCGCTGAGGTCGCCGTGTTGTTGGTCGGGATGCAGGCGCCGGGGAATTACGGCCCAGATTACAAAGCCGCATTTGATGCGATCTACTCCGATCTGGCGGATCGATATCAGACTGGATATGCGCCAAGTTTTTTCACAGGTTTGACTGCGGCAGGAAACCCCGAAGAAGTACGGGAACACATGCAGGCAGATGGCATCCATCCCAACGCCAGTGGTGTGGCCCTCATCGTTGAAGACCTTGGACCAAAGGTTTTGGAACTTGTGAAATCAGCAGAAGATTGATCAGACGACCGTCACAACTGTTCCAATCGGCACCCGCTGGTACAGGTCGATGACATGCGTGTTCAGCATGCGTATACATCCGTTCGAGGCCGCACGGCCTATGGTCTGCGGCTGAGTGGTCCCGTGAATTCGGAAATAAGTGTCAACGCCGTTCTGGAACAGATAAAGCGCCCGTGCACCTAACGGATTGCCGTCACCGCCAGGCTGCACATAGTCGTTATCCTTGAAACGAGCATATGTAATTGGTTCACGCTCGATCATTTCATTGGTGGGGCGCCAGGTGGGCCACTCCTTTTTGACGTCTATGGTCGCTGTTCCGGTGAACTCCAGCCCGGCTTTGCCCACCCCGCACCCGTAACGGATTGCCTTGCGAGGTTCTGTTACGAAGTACAGATAGAACGAGCGTGGAACCACCAGAAGCTGGCCTGGCAGGAATTGCTTTTTGATTCGAACAAATTGAGGAGTGGGGTCGTATTCGACGGCTTTCTTTGCCGACGCGGCGGTCGAAACAAGGCTTGCTGCTGCTGTTGCAGTCAGGAATGTACGGCGTGTCAACATATCAGCTCTCTTCAATACAACAGAAAAATCATGACCATAGTGTCCGGATGATATCCGATCCGGTCAATCGTCGGGGAAGAGTAACTGAATTGTGATGTAATCGCCGGGACACACTTTTACAGGTGGTCGCTCAGGCACAAATAGAAAAGGGCAGAGGAAAACCCTGCCCTTACAGCGGCTTACGCCAGCTGGATGTCGTCGGCGCTTTCGCGACCGTCACGACCCGAGCGCAGCTCGTACGTGACTTTCTGGTTGTCGGCCAGACCGGTCAGGCCCGAGCGTTCGACGGCCGAGATGTGAACGAAGATGTCTTTGCCGCCATCTTCGGGTGCAATAAAGCCGTAGCCTTTGGTGGTGTTGAACCATTTTACGGTGCCTGAAGGCATATCCGTGTTCTCCTTATCTGGTGCTGCCCACGGAGTTGCGACAGCCTGGCGTCGTCGTCTGTATCGATAGACTGAACGCCGTAGAAGGAGACAGTGGGTCGAAATAGAAAAACGGTAGCACTCTGAGTATGCCAGTTCAGACGAGATGTGACAAGCCGGATTTGCAATCCTGAACGACTGAAACTAGCGCCAGGCATCAGAATCTACGCATCAGAATATCCTGAAACAATCTATACAATGTATGTGGTTAGACTGAATTTTTTGGATTCGCGAGCGCCCGGAAGAACGTCACGCGCCAGACCGTCCGAGGATCACTTTGCGAGCGGCAATTTGCCCACGATCTCGTTCATTTCGGGCGAGGCCACAAAACATCTGGGAAGCTGGGAAATCACTTCGTCAATCGGATCGTAGATTTGGCTCGCGGCCTTTCGCAGATCTTCCGGAATATCTTTTTCAGCCCGTTCACGCCGCGGAGCCGGTACAAATTTCAATCCGGTAAATTCAGAGATTTCGTCCTGATATTCCCACAACGCATCGTAGTGAACGCACAATACCGGGATGTCGTCATAAGTGACCCATTCCTTGATCTGCCGTGCCTGTTGCAGCACATCACGTTCGAAAAGCTCGTCATATGTGCCCGTCGCATGCAGATTGTAGAAGTGCTTTTTTATCCACTCAGGGCCATAGCCTTCCATCGCTGTGTAGACTGAAAAGGTAGAGTCCTTTGTCGAGCCAAAGCAAAAGACGACTCGGGTATCTTTTGACCAGTTTGACAAAACCTGCGGAAAATCATGCGTCTTGTAAAGAAACGGCGCCTGGAAGGTGGCGTCGTCCAACCGAGACACGAAACTGGCCTGACCCGAGAGGTTTGGGTCCAGCCTTTCCAGTGCATCGCGCAGCGCATGGTAGGTCATGGTGCTGCCCGACCGGCCATTGCTTGCGACGATCACACAGTAATCTGTCTTGTACATTTGCCGGATGCGCTTGCGCAGCGGTGCGCTGATTTTCAGCGCGCTACGTTGCCATTTTTCCAACCGTCTTTTGAGCTTCCGTCTCATCGCGCAAACTTCTTATGCTTCAACCGCTTCGGCTCCAGCGCGTCTGGTCCCAGTCGGCGTTTCTTGTCCTCTTCGTAATCCTCGAAGTTGCCCTCGAACCATTCGACATGGGCATCACCCTCAAACGCCAGGATATGCGTGCAGATCCGGTCGAGGAAGAAGCGGTCGTGGCTGATGACCACGGCGCAGCCGGCGAAATCGACCAGCGCGTCTTCCAGCGCGCGCAGGGTTTCGACGTCCAAATCGTTGGTCGGTTCATCGAGCAGCAGAACGTTGCCGCCCTCTTTCAGCAGGCGGGCCATGTGGACGCGGTTGCGCTCACCCCCTGACAGCAAGGAGACCTTTTTCTGCTGGTCGCCGCCCTTGAAGTTGAAGGACGAGCAATAGGCGCGGGAATTGACCTGCGCATCGCCCAACTGAATGATCTCGGCGCCGCCGGTGATCGCTTCCCACACGGTTTCGTTGTCCTTCAGGTCATCGCGGGATTGGTCGACATAGGACAGTTCAACCGTGTCGCCAAGTGTGATGGTGCCTGCGTCGGGCTGCTCTTGACTAGTAAGCATCTTGAACAGGGTCGATTTACCGGCGCCGTTGGGCCCGATGACGCCGACAATACCGCCGGGGGGCAGGGTAAAGTCGAGGTTCTCGATCAGTTGCTTATCGCCCATGTGTTTGGACAGGCCTTCGACCTCGATCACCTTACCGCCAAGGCGCTGGCCGTTGGGGATGACGATCTGTGCGCGGGTCAGCTTTTCGCGCTCGGACTGTTCCGCCAAATCATTATAGGCGTTGATCCGGGCCTTTGATTTGGCCTGACGGGCCTTCTGGCCTTGGCGCATCCAGTCGAGTTCGCGTTGCAGGGTCTTCTGCTTAGACTTGTCCTCGCGGGCTTCCTGCTCCAGCCTTTTGGCCTTTTGTTCCAGCCACGCGGAATAGTTGCCCTCGTAAGGCAGACCACGACCCCGGTCGAGTTCGAGGATCCAGCCGGTGATACTGTCGAGGAAATAGCGGTCGTGAGTGACGATCAGGATGGTGCCTTTGTAATCGATCAGGTGCTGTTGCAGCCAGGCGATTGTTTCGGCATCCAGGTGGTTGGTCGGCTCGTCGAGCAGCAGCATGTCGGGCGCTTCGAGCAGCAATTTGCACAGCGCGACGCGGCGTTTTTCACCGCCTGAGAGGTTGGCGATATTGGCATCGTCTGGCGGGCAGCGCAGCGCCTCCATCGAAACGTCGATCTGGCTGTCGAGATCCCAGAGGTTCTGGCTGTCGATCTCGTCCTGCAGCTTGGCCATCTCATCCGCGGTTTCGTCTGAGTAGTTCATCGCCAGTTCGTTATAGCGGTCGAGGATCGCCTTTTTCTCGGCCACGCCCAGCATGACGTTTTCGCGCACGCTGAGGCTTTCGTCCAGCTTCGGTTCCTGCGGCAGGTAACCGACTTTGGCGCCTTCGGCCGCCCAGGCCTCGCCGGTGAAATCCTTGTCGAGGCCGGCCATGATCTTCATCAGCGTCGATTTACCCGCGCCGTTGACGCCGACAACACCGATTTTCACGCCGGGCAGAAAGCTCAGGTGGATGTTTTCAAAGCACTTCTTGCCACCGGGATAGGTCTTGGAGACACCCTGCATGTGGTAGACATATTGATAGGCGGCCATGTCGCGTCCTTTGGGTCGGAGGAATTTGGTTGGACGGTGTGATACCCGAGCCGACAAGGGCGAGCAAGAATAGTTCTGAGCTTATTCGAAGGCTTCCAGCAATTTGTCGGTGAAAGATCTATTTTCGATTACGAGACCTTCTTCGTGGATGCGCCGAACAATTTCGGGTTGAACCATCTGAGCCGCTTTTGCACCGGCCACCTGACCCGTTTTTGCGCCATGCTGCATCATTGCAGGCGTTAATCGGAGTAGCTTCTTTCCCGTCGGGCTGTCGTAGAACTGGGTTATTTCGTGCAATTCAGAAGCTGAGAAATTTTCAACATAGAATTGAGCCGTTGGAATCCGCAGTTCGTGGATGAATCCATCCATGAATACGTCCATCACAATGTCGAAAAACGCTTCGGTATCAGATACTTTTATGCCCCTGGAAATTAGATCTTGTTGCACCGCTTGTATCAGGACCGGACGCATTGCGACCAGCACACCTTGCATGACTTCTTCGTTTACGGTGACGTTGGCTATATAATCGGCATCCTCCTGTGCGCCTGCATACAAAACATTCGACGAGAGGGCGAGGAAAGCAGTGGCCAATGATAGGTTGCGCAATAGATTGTTCCTATTGATTTAGTGTTTTTCTGTCGGGGTAGTGCTTATCCAGTCAGTACAGGTGCTGCAAGCTATGGCAGTGCCTTGACTCTGCAAATAATCCTTGCGTTGTGGGCTTGGAGGGAAGCTAGGAAACTGCAAGAAGGTCCGTTCAGTAACGCAGACTGAAGGAACCGCTATAACAACGGCATTCCAATACGTTATTTCTTGCTACTCACAAGCAGGTTGCGCTGACTGGATTAGTTTGCGGCCTGCGCTGCGGAATGAGATAGTCGCTGTAGAGGGGGCCATGTTCTCTGCTAATGGGCCGGACGGAGACCGCAGCTGCGCGGGCAAGCGAGCCGTGACCCTGATCCAGCGGGAACATCTGTCTGCGATAGGCTCCTATCTCGGGTAGGGTCTGGTTGCGCCTGAAACCCTGCGACGCAATCTGGTGGTATCAGGAATCAATTTGGCGGCGCTCAAGGGGCGTGAGGTGCAGGTGGGCGAGGCCATCCTGCGTTTCACTGTGATCTGCGCGCCGTGCAGCCGGATGGAGCAGGCGCTCGGCAAGTGTGGTTATTCCGCCGTACGGGATCATGGCGGTTCGTGTGCCGAGGTGGTGCGTCGCGGGCGGGTTCGTTTGGGCGACGTGATGCAACCTGTTGATTGACAACCCCGCCGAGTTCTGAACATCAGCAAGAGATGCAGCGTAGCTCTATCCCATATGCGCGGCCCGGGCAGGTCGTGGGGTTGTTCGGGGGGTCATTTGATCCGCCGCATAAGGGCCATGTGCATGTGACACTCGAGGCGATGAAGGCCTTTGGGCTGGATCGGGTGTGGTGGCTGGTCTCTCCGGGCAATCCGTTGAAAGAGCGCGGGCCTGCGCCGTTGGCGCGGCGGGTGAAGGCAGCGCAAGCTGTGATGCAGCATCCACGTGTCGAGGTGACGGATATCGAGGCCCAGACCGGCACACGCGCCACGGCGGATACTGCCGCCGCCCTGCAGAAGCTTTATCCGCAGGTCAGGTTTGTCTGGCTGATGGGCGCGGATAACCTGGCGCAATTCCATAAGTGGCAAGATTGGCAGTCGATTATTGAATCCGTACCGGTTGGCGTTGTTGCCCGTCCCGGAGACCGCATCTCTGCACGTATGTCCCCTGCGGCGCGTCGCTATGCCAAATACCGCATCGACGGGCAGGCGCGGCATTTACTGGGCCGGGCACAGGCCCCGGCGTGGTGTTTTGTGAATGTGCCGATGCTGGATGTCAGTTCGACCCAGTTGCGCATTCAGGGGGTTTGGGGCAACAAGGTGTTGCCTGAATAGCCCCTGTGGGCCCATAATTCGGATCTCAGGTTGTTTGCCTGTGATCTCTGGGATTTTAATTAACCCATGAATGATCGTTATTCGCGACGAGGATTTATTGCTGGGCTGGGCGCGGCCCTGATGCCTGTAGCCGTTATGGCTGAGGCACCGCTTACATCATTGAGGCCTCAGATTCGTGATGAGCCGATCGTAGGTGTTGTGCGCTTGGTCGAAGCCGCGAACCTGCGCGGCGAAGTCGCCTTTGCTGTAGCCGACGCTGATACAGGCACGGTGCTTGAAGCCTATGGTGGCGACCGGGGTTTGCCACCGGCAAGTGTTGGCAAGGCCCTGACCGCGCTTTACGCGCTGAATGTGTTGGGTGCTGACTACAGGTTCGAAACTGCGTTGGTCGCTGAGGGGCCCATAGAAAACGGCATTTTGAACGGCGATCTTGTTCTTGTTGGCGGTGGTGATCCTTTGCTGGATACGGATGCGCTGGCCACGATGGCGGCAAACTTGCGCGAGGCCGGAATCACCGAGGTCCGCGGCGCGTTCAAAGTTTATGATGGCGCGTTGCCTTACGTGTTCAGCATTGATCCGGGGCAGCCAGATCATTTGGGGTACAGCCCTGCGATCAGCGGCATTTCTCTGAATTTCAATCGCGTGCATTTCGAGTGGAAAAAGCAGGGCGCCAACTATGACGTGACCATGGATGCCCGCAGCACGCGCTATACGCCTGCAGTGGACATGGCGTCGATGAAGGTCGAGGGCCGCAATCTGCCGATCTATACCTACGAACCCAGCGCCCGTCAGGACCGGTGGACTGTTGCCAAAGGCGCGTTGGGTAGCGATGGGGCGCGGTGGCTGCCTGTCCGCAAGCCCGCGCTTTATGCAGGCGACGTTTTCAGAACATTGGCCCGATCCAACGGAATTGTGCTGGGGCGGACGCAGGTCACGCGGCAGATGCCGAATGGAACCCCTTTGGTCATTCATCAAAGCGACCCGCTCGAGAGCATATTGCAGGGCATGCTGAAATACTCGACCAATCTCACTGCCGAGATGGTGGGGCTCGCTGCCTCGAGGGCGCGTGGTACGCGACCGCAGACTTTGGCGGAGTCAGCCGCCGAGATGAACAGATGGGCCACAGAGACCTATGGTGTGACCGGGGTTGCGATGGTCGATCATTCAGGGCTTGGGGGCGATTCACGCGTAGCGCCCGAGGACTTGGTGGTCGCGCTGCTGGCGGCGCAGAAAGCCGGAGACCTCCGGCCTTTGCTGAAGAAATTTACCCTTGCCGACAGTCAGGGGCGGCCGGTCAAGGATCATCCGATCAGAGTGAATGCGAAAACCGGAACCCTGAACTTTGTCTCGGGCCTGGGTGGGTTCATAACCTCACCGGATGGGGCAGAGCTGGCATTTGCGATATTCACGGCCGACATAGAACATCGCGCAACGATCCCCCGAGCGTATCGTGAACGGCCCGAAGGCGGGCGGAGCTGGAATAACAGGTCGCGCAAATTGCAGCGCGCACTGATCGAAAGGTGGGGGAAGCTGGCCGGCAGCAGCTGATGTCAGGTCGTGTGCCGTGCCCGCGCGCCGCGCTCGATGGCAGCGGCATGCAAACGGTCGATGTCCAACTCGTAACGGATTTCCTCGAGCAGCCGCAATTCGGATTCTGCCAGCGTACCATCTGCCGCCGCAACATCACATGCAAGCGCATAGGAGGTTTCGTTCAGGCGTTCGGGCAGGTTGTCGCGAATCAGTCCAAACAGGGCATCCAGACCATCTTCTTGTTCAAACAGATCGAAGACGATCTGGGAAACGCGATACATCCGGTCGATGTCATATTCTGCAAAGACAGGCAGCATGTTGACCGCGCCCTCGATTTTGACCAGCTCGGCGGTGCGGATGGTCTCATCTGATGCAGAGATCGCAACCATAATCGCCACGAGGCAATCTTGAGGAGACATCGGGTGTGGCACTTGGTTGGTCATAGGGGTGTCCTGATTGAACTGTTCTGATCCCGCACGATAGGTGGGGCAGGGAATAGGTTCAACGGATTTTGGAGCGATAGATCAAAGAATGGGCAATGGGCCACGTGTTTTCGTCTGCCGCAGTACAAAATTGCTGCGAGTGTCGCGGACTAACCCCGATTTCAACAGCCTTTGCATGATGAACGCCTCAAGATCTTCGGGTGTTTTCGAATAGACTTTCAGAATGAAGTCATGATCCCCGGTGATTGAGGCGCACTCGACAATCTGAGCCTCGGTCTCAACCAGCCGCAAAAACGAAGTGATGCTGTCTTCCTGATGATCGCGCAGCGCAACATGAACATAGGCTATTGCGTTCAGGCCAACGGATTTGGCGGGCACACGAGCGGTATAGCCTGCCACAACCCCGGCAGCTTCGAGATCGCGAACCCGCCGCCAACACTGCGAGGCAGACAGGCCGGTACGATCCGCGAGCTCTTGCATAGACAGACGGCCATCGGTCTGAAGCTCTTGCAGGATGGCGATATCGGCGTTTTGAAGCATTTGCGTCACTTCATATAGATTTGTGAAGCGTTTCGGTCATATTGTATGATTTTGAAAAACATTCAAACGATTTATTTCACGATGGCTGGCTATACTCGTTTCAGGAGGAGCCTTCATGCCAAAGTCGACCAAATACGTCGCCAAGGTGGCCAATGCCAATGGTCACATCACATATACCGACGAAGAGGATGCTGTCTGGGCTGATCTTTATGCCGCTCAGCAAGAGAACGTGCAGCGCTATATGGCGCGTGATTATCTCGCGGGGCTGGACCGGCTGGAGCTTCCGAAAACCCGTGTTCCATCATGCGCTGATGTTTCTGAGAGGCTTCTGGATATGACAGGCTGGAAAGTGCAGCCTGTACCCGCGCTGATCGGGTTCAAGACCTTCTTTGGGATGTTGGCCGACCGGGTTTTCCCGGCGGCCTCGTTCATCCGGTCCCGCGAGGATTTCGATTACATCGAAGAGCCTGACATCTTTCATGAGATTTTCGGCCATACCCCACTGCTGAGCGATCCGCGATTTGCCGCCTTCAGCCACGCTATCGGATTGGCGGGGGTGCAGGCCGGTGAAAAAGACTATGCCTGGCTGATCCGGCTGTATTGGTTCTCGATCGAATTTGGCCTGCGGCGTCAGGATGGGGTGATCAAGGCGCTGGGATCGGGGCTTGCCTCATCCCCGACCGAACTTGTCTACGCGGTGGAAAACGAAATACCCGACCGCGATCCCTTTGACGTTCTGACGATCCTGCGCACGCCCTACCGGATTGATATGCACCAGATGGGCTATTTCGTGCTGGACGACCCCGAGGAACTGTTTGCTGCCGCCGATCGGGATTTGCTGGCGGATGTGCATAAGGCGCAATCACTGGGCCTGTTGCCGAATAAGTTTCCCGAAAAGGCAACAGCGGCGGAGTAAGCTGGACATGACCACATCAGAACAAACCTGCACCCTATCGGATCGGACCTGTGCCCCTTGTTCCGGCGGCATTCCAGCTTTGAACCGTGATGCGGCAAGCGCGCATCTGGCCCAGTTGACCTCCGATTGGTCGCTGGATGCGGATGCAAAAACTCTCAGCCGTCATTTCAAATTCAAAGGCTTTGCCAAGGCGACCTATCTGGCAAACCTTTGCGCCTGGCTGGCCGATCAGCAAGGGCATCATCCCGACATCAGATTTGGATGGGGATATGTGGATGTTCAACTGACGACCCACGAAATTGACGGCCTTAGTGAGAATGATTTCATCTGGGCGGCCAAGTTGGATCAGTTAGTCGTCTGAGGCCAGTTTCCAGACAGGAAAAACGGCTTGCTTTATTGACTCATGCTGCACCGGCACAATAGGAGGGGTCGGTCGGCGGCAAACGAAAGCCGACGCTGTTTTCCCGATGGAGCTTAAAGAAAATGTCTGAACTGCGTGAAACCGCGATGTCGTCCAAGGCCTGGCCTTTTGAAGAGGCGCGCCGGTTGCTCAAACGCTATCAGAAAGGGGCTCCGGACAAGGGGTATGTGTTGTTCGAGACGGGCTATGGCCCGTCCGGCTTGCCGCATATCGGGACATTTGGCGAGGTGGCGCGGACCACCATGGTCAAGCGTGCGTTTGAGGCGCTGTCGGATATTCCGACCAAGCTGATCTGTTTCTCGGACGATCTGGACGGTATGCGCAAAGTTCCCGGCAACGTGCCGAATCCCGAAGCGCTTGAAGAGCATTTGCAGCGTCCTCTGACTTCGGTCCCTGATCCGTTCGGCGAATACCCAAGCTTTGGCGAATACAACAACGCAATGTTACGCCGGTTCCTCGACACTTTTGGGTTCGAGTATGATTTCTATTCGGCGCGCGACTTTTATCGCTCGGGTCAGTTTGACGAGATTCTGAAGCGGGCGGTCGACAACTATGATGCCGTAATGGCCATCATGTTGAAAAGCCTGCGAGAAGAGCGGCAGCAGACCTATTCGATCTTCCTGCCGATCCACCCCGAAACGGGTCGGGTTCTGTACGTGCCGATGAAAAAGGTCTGCGCCGAGACCTATACCGTCACCTTTGATGACGACGACGGCAAGGAATGGACGCTGCCGGTCACGGGGGGCAACGTAAAGCTGCAGTGGAAGCCGGATTTCGGTGCGCGCTGGGCCGCGCTGGGCGTTGATTTTGAAATGTACGGCAAGGAACATGCCACCAACGAAAAGATCTATGACGCGATCTGCCGGGCGTTGGGTGGCCGTGCGCCAGAGCATTTCAGTTATGAGCTGTTTTTGGATGAGAACGGTCAGAAGATTTCGAAATCTTCGGGCAATGGCGTCTCGATCGACGAATGGCTGACCTATGCACCGACTGAGAGTCTTGCGTATTTTATGTATCAAAAGCCTAAGACCGCCAAGCGGATGCATTTTGATGTGATCCCCAAGGCCTATGATGAATATCATCAGCAACTGCGGGCCTATCCGGGGCAGGAGCTGAAGGCGCAGTTGAACAATCCGGTGTGGCATATCCACGGCGGGGAGGTTCCTGAATCGACCCTGATGGTGCCGTTTGCGATGCTGTTGAATCTGGCGTCGGTTTCGGGGGCTGAAGACAAAGAGGCGCTGTGGGGGTTCATCCGCCGCTATGCGCCTGAGGCCACGGCTGAGACGCATCCTGATCTGGATCAGGCGGCGGGCTTTGCGGTCCGCTACTTTAACGATTTCGTCAAGCCCACCCGCCAGCACCGGGCGCCGACGGATCAAGAGCGCGAAGCGCTGGAGGCGTTGAAAGCAGAGCTGGCGGCATATGACGGACCGATCGAGGATGAGGCGCTGCAATCGGTGGTCTACTCTGTCGGGCGCGAGCGGTTTGACCCTATGCGGGGCTGGTTCACCGCGCTCTACGAGGTGTTGTTGGGCGCATCCCAGGGGCCGCGATTTGGCGGGTTTATCGCGCTTTACGGCGTGCCGGAAACCATTGCGCTGATAGACAAGGCGCTGGCTGGAGAGCTGGTCTGATTTGACCTGATCGCGTGTGGGGCTATCCTTCGATCAGGAGGTGGCCCCATGCGTCGTTTATTGCTTGCTGTATCTTTGAGTGCCGGACTGGCATCAGGAGCCTTTGCCCAAAACGCCGAGATCGAGGCGAATATCGCGGGGCAGATACAGGCATTCAAGGCGGATGATTTCGCAACCGCCTTTACCTTTGCCAGCCCCACCATCCAGCGCCTGTTCGGAACGCCCGAGAATTTCGGGGTCATGGTCCGGCGTGGCTATCCAATGGTCTGGCGACCTGCGGATGTGCGGTTTCTGGAACTTCGCGAAATTTCAGGGGCGTTGTGGCAGAAGGTGATGATCACGGATGGCGACGGGCAGGTTCACATTCTGGACTATGAGATGATCCCTCAGGAAGAGGGCTGGAAAATCAATGGCGTGCAGCTTTTGGGCAATTCGGATCCGGCGGCGTAACGCAACACCACCGTCACGGTGATATGAACGGCGGTTAATTCCTTTTCGATACTCAGACTTTTGCGTTCGGGGTGCGTGGCCCTGGGCACTGGGTTTATGCGCACGGCGACTGACCGCAGCGCGATTGGGAAAGGGATTTCTATGAATAAGGCAATCACTGACGGCATCGTATTCATGCCGCCTGTTTTCGCATCCGGTCTGAACGTGTGGTCGAGCGGCGATGGTACTCCGGGTTCGCCAACCTATGACGGATCGGGGAACGGCGTATATGTCCCGGCCGATGCGGATTTTGGCGGATGTCTGGAAATCCTGAAGGTAAACGCAACACAACAGCTGCGCTATATGGGCCAGACACCGCTGCTGCCGGGATGCTACTTGCAGATCAAAGCTCGGGTAAAAGCGATTAGCGGCCCCTTGCCCGAAGTTCGTATCGCCGCCTGGGCGGGCGGGGCAGGTGATGTTCAGGTGCCGGGCGTGGTCGAACAGGGCCCGGCAACACAGCTGTCCGGGTACGGCACCGTGCATGAAATCACTGCGATTGTGGGCGCGGGGCAACGGACGGGTGTGGATATGCCTTGGGGTGTTTCCACCCTGTACGGGCATTTCGGGCTGGATATTGAAGGCACCAACGGCGCTGTGGTCCGGATCGACGATATCGAGATTACGGATGTCACCAATGTGTTCCTGCGCGACATGATCTCTCTGGTCGATATCCGTGATTTCGGGGCGGTCGGTGATGGTGTAGCGGATGACACAGCAGCGTTTGTCGCCGCTGATCAGGCAGCGAATGGACGACGTGTCTTTGTCTCGGATGGCACCTACCTGTTGACGGAAAACACGACGATCTCGTCTGAGATTGAATTTGAGGGCATGGTCACAATGCCCGATGACAAGATGCTCTTGCTGACGAAGAACTTTAACCTGCCGGCCTATATCACGGCCTTCGGCGCCGAGGACCTGGCATTCAAAAAGGCCTTTCAGGCTTTGCTGAACAACTCGGATCATGAATCGCTGGATCTGGGCGGGCGCAAGATTTCGGTGAGTGAGCCGATTGACATGGCAGCGGCGGTTCCGAACAAACAAACAGGGTTTTCGACACGCCGGATCATCCGCAATGGCCAGTTCGATGTTCAAAGCAGTTCGGCCTGGGGCACCGAGACATTCACATCTCTGGCAACCTACAGCCCGTCGGACCCAACGCGTTTGACCAATGTTGCGAATGTAGCCAACATTCCTGTCGGCGCGCTGGTGCAGGGCAGCGGCGTTGGCCGCGAGATCTATGTCCGGTCCAAGGATGAGGGGGCGGGAGAGATCACTTTGAACGCGCCGATCTATAACGCATCCGGGACGCAGACATTTACCTTTTTGTCTTTCAAATATCTGCTTGATTTCAGCGGTTTCAGCACGTTGCGCAAGTTCGGAATGGAAGAGATCGAGTTTCAATGCAATGGCCGCTGTAGCGCAATCCGCCTTGCGCCGTCAGGCAGCACATTTGCCATAACGAACTGTTTTATCAGCCGACCTTTGGATCGCGGTATCACCTCGATCGGTACAGGGTGTCAGGGCATGTTGGTCGATAATTGTCAGTTCCTGTCTTCTGAAGAGTCCTTTGACGTCTCGGATCGCAAGTCGATTGCGTTGAACTCAACGGCCAATGACATCAAGTTGCGCCACAATCGCGCGGTTCGTTTCCTGCATTTTGCGGTGCTGGCAGGGACCAACAACATGGTCCTAGGCAACCATTTTTTCCAGGGAGACAGCATCACTCAGGGGGTGCGCTCGGCCGGTTTGGTCATGATCGGAACTTACAACAGCTCGACCATCGCCGAGAACTATGTCGATAACTGTTTTGTCGAATGGACAAATGAGCGGGATTCAGACCCTGTTTACACCGCTGGCTTCTCATTCAGCGCCATGAGCATTACCGACAATATCTTCTACTCGAACGAGGTCGCGCCCTGGTTCAGCAGCATTGTCATTCGTCCCTATGGCGCCGGGCATTTCCTGAACGGCGTCGTCGTGACGGGAAACAAATTCCGGTCCATCAACGGAGGGATCGACCGGGCCGAACGCGTGGACACGACATTCGCTGATCTGAACAACACAGCCCATTTGAACGTGACGTTTGAAAACAATACGTTCCATGGTGTGACTGCTAAAACCGCAAATCCACTGAGGGTACGGCACGCACAGAACACAGCTGCAACGGCGTGGACGGTGTCTTCTGAGGACCGGTTGCCCTTTGGTGGCAAGGCGCGCAGTTGTGACTCGGTTACCGTTCTGGGACCTTTGAAGACAGCGCTTGGGTCAACCAAATATTCGCACCCCTATGTCCTGCTGGAGCACGGGGTGGATGGATCTGATATCCAGTTACGCTGGCCTGAGGGTCTGAAGGGCGAGGTTTCAGCAATCCTGAGGATGGAGCGCTGACGGTGCGGGCGTCTGCCGGAATTAATGTAGGAACGGATTGGACTTAGAATTCGTTCCACAAAGCCAGTTTGATGCCCGTGTTTTTGCGGGCATCATTTCTTTCCACCCCCAGAATCCAGGTAGTAGAACTGTCTTTGGTTCGGATCATGACCGAGGGGCGTGCCTTCCAATATATCGAGTGCCCAGACCTGTAGGCCGTTTCGATTTGGATAAGGGGATTGATCAACCTGTCCGATGAAAGCCCTGTTGTCAGGTCGAGCTTTCGATAGATGTCATCATGTGTTCGGTTTTCGATGGCGGCATCAATCGCGATCCAACCGCTTCCCAAGGCGCTCCGGAATCCTTTACCGTAAGACAGCGTCACTTTGTACTGTGCCCAGGCCCGTTCATGTTCGTGATATGCACCGGCACCAAATTCAGCAGCGAACCGACCCCATTGGCCCAAATCCGCTACTGGGACACGGGCAAAGATGAGTGCATGGCCATAGAGGTCTTGGTTTTGTTCGAAATCAAAGCCGACCGTCAGGTTCTGGCTGTATCCCCATTCCGCATAGAGAGAGGTTTTATAGTCGTACCCATCCTCAGGGAGCCGAAAAGCTGTCAGTGAGGCGGCTGTGAATGCTGCATCCTTTTCTCGCAGCCATGCACCTGACCAGGCAGGAGAGGCCATCAGCAACAGGTGCAATATCAGGGCAATGCGATACATGCTTGCAGCTTCCGTCAGCATGGTTAACGGAGTGTTAGTGTTTTGTTTATTTTTCGAATTGAAAAGAGCGCGCCTAGGCCAAAAGGAAACACAAGACCTTTCAGAATCCTGTGTTAGGTTTGAGACAGACAAGGGAGTTTCAAGATGCCAAAGATTTCCAAAAACGCTACTGTGCAGACCGTAATCACAACATTTGAAATGACGCCTGGCACCTGCCAGGATCTGCTTGAGGCGTTGACGGATGCCTATGCCAGCTTCATCTCAAAGCAACCTGGATTTGTTGCAGCGGGATTGCACGTGAACGACGCCCAGACCCGGATTGCCAATTATTCGCAATGGGAGCGTCGCGAGGATTTTCTGGCCATGCTGCGTACGTCAGAAATGCGTGATAGAAACCGTAAAATCAACGAGTTGTGCAAGAGTTTTGAGCCCGTCATGTACGATGTTGCGGAAACCTTCAACTGATCCTGACCTGGATCAAGGTCACGCGCCTGGTAATCGACCAGTATACTTGAGCAACCAAGGAGGCGCGTGCCATGTATCACAATATTCTTGTACCAATATCATTCGACGACGCGCGTGATATGCCGTCCGCATTGAAACTGGCGCAACTGTTGGCGGCACCCGAGTCACAGGTCACGCTGCTGCACGTGGTCGAACATATACCGGCCTATGCCAGCGCTTATATGCCGGTCGGGTATCTGGACGATGCGCGCAAGGCCGTTCAGGCCGAGTTGGATGCGCTGGCGGAAAATATTTCGGGCGCCCGCGGAGTCGTTGTCGAGGGGCATTCCGGTCGGACGATCCTTGACTGGGCCGACGTGAATAAGCCGGATCTGATCATCATCGCGTCTCATCGACCAGGTATGCAGGATTTGCTTTTGGGCTCCACCGCTACCCATGTTGTCCGCCACGCTGCATGCTCAGTGCACGTGGTGCGTTAGGTCTCTGCCAGATCACAAGCGAGCAGCCAAGAAATTGGCCGGTCTGTCTTGTTTGCTTGGCCCTGGTTCGTAAAGCGTCCTGCATCGTGACAGAGTTTCACAGATATGTTTGTCCCTTAGGTATCGGCATCCCACGGATACTGGTGTATTGATCGGGAATGCAGCCAGAAAAGACCACTCCAAAGGCGCTGTTCACGGATCCGAAATCGGCCAAACGTGTTCAACGCGCCGAAGCTCTGCGCCGGCGCGCATTGTCACCGGTGCGGATTCTCCTGATGGTTCTCATGTTGCCGCTGACGACCGGCATCATTGCCCTGAGCGTCTGGTTGCGCACTTCCGAATTCGAGCGTGATGAGGCGGTTTTACATCTTGTTGCTCTTGCCGGATGTGGAGCTGCGCTCTCAGTTCTTCCTGGTCCGTTTCTGGAGGGCGAGCCGGGCTATCACCTGCAAAACGATCCCGATCAGGATGGTGTGGCCTGTGGAGTGATTGCCCCGAATGCAGAACAAAGCGCTGCCCCTCAAAAACGCGTTGGCAATGCCAAATTCGTGAGGCCCTGACAGATGGGTAAGGACTTCGGAACAAAGAGGCTGAGCCGATGGCGCGAGCAGAGTTCAACAGTTTCTGCGCGGGCCTGAAGGCCAGCTCTCATGTGGTTCAATGGGGCAATGCAGACGTGTGGAAAGTGGGGGGCAAGGTGTTTGCGATCTGCGGCTGGAACGACGGTCAGGACGCCTTCACCTTCAAAGCCACTGAACTGGCCTTTGAGGTGTTGAGCGACGAACCCGGAATTCGCCCTGCGCCATATCTGGCCTCGCGCGGGATGAAATGGCTGCAGGTCTATGAGGACCGCGGGATGAGCGACACGTCGCTGCGCGAGCATATCGTGACGTCCTATGATCTGGTCGTGGCCAATCTGACCAAGAAGATGCGGGCGGAACTGGGCGTATAGGAATGGGTCATCCCATCCGCCACCCAGCCCATTTCACCTTTACTCACTTGCGCCAATAGTTGTTCGCTGCCGCCACAGTCTGGTAATTTGTCGCCACGACATGCGACACCATGGTCAGGCTGTCCGCATCGTTTTCGTAGATCGGCCTCAGGCGCTGACGAATCTCGTCATTGGGCTGCGTCTTCTTAACCGCCATCCGTGATAGTTTGATTGCCAGGTCAAATCCCTCCTCGGGTGTCTCGGTGATGAGCGTTGGTAGCCAGGACATGTGTTGTCTCCTATATCGCGTACAATAATATCGAGCACGATATAAACTGCCTTGTGGGCGTGGGTCAATGAATTATATCGTGCACGATATAAGCGAGCGAAGGTGCTGCCGTGACAGATTCTCCGACCCAACCGAAGACCGACGAGATGTTTTGCCATGCGGTCTATACGTCATGGCATGTAATCAACCGCGCTTATAAGAGACACCTCGGCCCGCTAGGGCTGACCTATCCGCAATACATCACCCTGACTCTGCTGTGGCAGAGAGACCGGCGAAATGTCAGTGAGTTGGCCAACGCGTTGTCGATGGAAACCAGCACGCTGACCCCGCTGCTGAAACGCCTTGAGGCCGACGGGCTTGTCGACCGAACCCGTAGCAAAGAGGACGAACGCCAGGTTGTTGTTTCTCTGACAGGGGCGGGATCGGCCTTGCGGTCTGTGGCGCATGAGATCACCGCCTGCATGATCGCCGATACCGGGCTGGACGAACCTGACTTAGACCGCCTTTTGAATACGCTGGAGAAGCTGAAAGCCGGCTTGTCACAGGCCGGCAGTTAGCACAGGCCGCAGACACGGTGAACGGCGCTTTGGTAGTTCGGGATCGGTCTGGCTGCGGCTGTGGAATCACAATATGTGATTCAGATGTCGAGCCTTCCGCGCTGGGCAGCAACTCTGGCGTGTCAGTGGCCCAAATACAGTGAGGCGTATGGTTGAAAATGGCCGCAAATCACGCGTATCAATGTGAGATTTCGGGCTGCCGTGCTAGGTTGCGTGCGGCGGGGTCGTTCCGACCGCGTCACATGGCGATATCGCCGGACGAGGGAGGAAGATCATGTTTGCACGTATTACTCAATTCAAGATGAAGCCCGGCACGCGCGAGGCGGCGACGGCGAAAATGAACGCATTGAAATCAGAAATCATGGGCATGCCCGGCATGCACAGCTTTACCAATGTGATGAACGAGGACGGGTCGGGCTATGTGATCTCGGTCGTTGAAAGCGAGGCGACCTCGAACGCAAACGCACCCAAAGTGGCCGAGCTGTGGGGCCATTTCGCCGAGTTCATGGAAAGCCCGCCAACGCCGGTTGGGTATGATGTGATTGCCCATTGGGATAAGGGGTAAGGTATCGGGCGGGATATTCCCGCCCTTTTTTTGCAAAAGAACCTGTGCCAGATCCTCGGCCAGCACCAAACGGGTGCCGCGCACCCGGTGAATGGCGCTTTGGTACTCATGGGTACTGGGCAGGGTGTGGGAGGTTGTCATGGCAACAGGTTGGGATCACAATTCGTGATTTCAAACGTGGAGGAGAGGGCGCTAGGCTGTAAGTTTGAAGTGCGGGTACCTTGAATTGCGAACGTGTTGGGTAGTGCTTTCACCCATATTTGGTTGGCAATCCGAAAAAATGGGAGCGAGCAATAGACGAAATTCGCAGTGCTCGACTGATAGACTAGAGAGCGGGTGCGTAAGACTCCAATAGATTGATATCTACAGATCGCTTGCACAGGTAAAGTAGTATCCGCATAGTTCATACGCGCAGCTTGGAATCAGTATACGTGGAACTTCAAAGGAAGCATCTGATGATTGGGCTGATAACCCTGATTAAAGAATTCTGTGTCTTTAACTCTGGCGCTCTAAAAGTGCTGGTTTGCTTGAGCCCAGGTGTCGTTTGGAAATTTGTGTACCCTGAAATCTATTATTCGTCTGGGTGGTCAGGATATGCCGACTTTAGCATTTTGATTCTAATGCCGTTGATGGTAATTTTCATGATTTGGGAATTTATCAAGCACAAGCGCCAACCTGCATAAATTGGTGCAAGAACCAAGTAACTTGGTCGTGCGCGAAGGGAACGTGCGTCGGTAGTTTCAGAAAAGTTAACTTTTGCGAGACTGAAGCAATGAGAGTGAATAGGTACGCGGGCGCGATATGGAAGGTTCGCAAATAGATATCTTCTCAGCCTACCTCTTCCGCCGCTTCACATTCCCGCCCCGCTGCCCTGGTCTCCCAGCCGTTGACCGGCCCTTCGATTTCACCGCGTCTTCCGAGGCTTTCTCGACCGCCCATTGGCGCGCCATGGGGTCGTCGGCGATGGCCAGATCGACCGCTTCCAGACGTTTGATTTCATCCCGGATGTTGGCGGCCTCTTCGAATTCCAGATTTTCGGCGGCTTTGCGCATCTTGTCGCGCAGCCCGTCCAGATGGGCCTCGAGGTTCGCGCCGTGCATCGGTTTGTCGATGGTGGCGGTGACGCGGTTCATGTCGACGTCGCCCTTGTAGAGACCGGCCAGAACATCCTCGACGTTTTTCTTCACCGTTGCTGGGGTGATGCCGTGTTCCTCGTTATAGGCGATCTGCTTGGCGCGGCGGCGATCGGTTTCGTTCAGCGCGCGCTCCATGGAACCGGTGATCTTGTCGGCATACATGATCACCCGCCCGTCGGCGTTGCGCGCGGCGCGGCCAATGGTCTGAACCAGTGAGGTTTCCGAGCGCAGGAAGCCTTCTTTGTCGGCGTCCAGAATGGCGACCAGCCCGCATTCGGGGATGTCGAGCCCCTCGCGCAGCAGGTTGATGCCGATCAGCACGTCAAACGCGCCCAGACGCAGGTCACGCAGAATCTCGATGCGTTCCAGCGTGTCGATGTCCGAGTGCATGTAACGGACCCTGATGCCCTGTTCGTGCATGTATTCAGTCAGGTCCTCGGCCATGCGTTTGGTCAACGTTGTGACCAGCGTGCGATAACCGTCGGCGGCGACCTTGCGCACCTCGTCCAGCAGATCGTCGACCTGCATGCCGACGGGGCGGATTTCGACCTCGGGATCCAGCAGGCCGGTGGGGCGGATGACCTGTTCGGTGAAAACGCCGCCGGTCTGTTCGATCTCCCACTTGGCAGGCGTGGCCGAGACGAACACGGATTGCGGGCGCATGGCGTCCCATTCCTCGAACTTGAGGGGGCGGTTATCCATGCAGGATGGCAGGCGGAACCCGTGTTCGGCCAGGGTGAATTTGCGCCGATAGTCGCCCCGGTACATGCCGCCGATCTGCGGCACGCTGACGTGGGATTCGTCGGCAAAGACGATGGCGTTGTCGGGGATGAATTCGAACAGCGTCGGGGGCGGCTCGCCCGGCGCGCGACCGGTCAGATAGCGCGAGTAGTTTTCGATTCCGTTACAGACGCCGGTGGCCTCCAACATCTCCAGATCGAAATTCGTGCGTTGTTCCAGACGTTGCGCTTCCAGAAGTTTGCCCTCTCCGACCAGTTGATCCAGTCGGATGCGGAGTTCCTTCTTGATGCCGATGATCGCCTGGTTCATCGTTGGCTTCGGCGTCACGTAGTGCGAGTTGGCGTAAACCCGCACCTGTTCCATATTCGCGGCGCGTTCACCGGTCAGCGGGTCGAACTCGGTGATGGTTTCCAATTCCTCACCGAAGAACGAGAATTTCCAAGCGCGATCTTCAAGGTGGGCGGGCCAGATTTCCAGGCTGTCACCCCGCACCCGGAACGAGCCCCGTTGGAATGCCTGATCATTTCGGCGGTATTGCTGGGCGACCAGATCGGCCATGATCTGGCGCTGGTTGTATTCGCCGCCAACCTTCAGGTCCTGCGTCATCGCCCCATAGGTTTCGACCGAGCCGATACCGTAGATGCACGACACTGAGGCGACGATGATCACGTCATCGCGTTCCAATAGCGCCCGCGTGGCCGAGTGGCGCATCCGGTCGATCTGTTCGTTGATCTGGGATTCTTTCTCGATATAGGTGTCGCTGCGCGCGACATAGGCCTCGGGTTGGTAGTAGTCGTAGTAAGACACGAAATACTCGACCGAGTTTTCCGGGAAGAAACCTTTGAACTCACCATAGAGCTGCGCCGCCAGTGTCTTGTTGGGCGCAAGGATGATGGCGGGTCGCTGGGTTTCTTCGATCACCTTGGCCATGGTGAAGGTCTTGCCCGTCCCGGTCGCGCCCAGCAGGACCTGTTCTCTTTCGCCGTCGAAGATACCGTTGGTCAGCTCTTTGATCGCGGTGGGCTGGTCGCCTGCCGGTGAGAACTCGGTATGCATGACGAATTCTTTACCGCCTTCCAGTTTCAGGCGGGCGCGGACGTCATCAGCAGTCAGCTGAGTCTTGTCGGAATGGGCGTAAGGCATGGGCAGGCTCCGGGTCAGGCCCCTACATTTGTTCTTATTTTGTCCAACTGCAAGACCTGATCCGATCTAGAAACGGCAGTTTCAGTAATACGCAAACCGATGATCCGGTATTTGATCCGAACGCACCTTTTCTTCAAGCGCTTTCAGGTTGTCACCCAGGACACGCCCCATCATCGCTTTCAGCACAGTCTGCCCCATCAGCCATCCCAATGGACCAAACTTCATTTGATAATCCATGCTCCAGACTACTCTGGATTGGTTGTTGGCAAGGGGTTCAACGGCGATTGCTGCATGTGCTTGGGTCAGAGGCATTGCAGACATCTCAGACAAGCGGACACGGTAGCCCCGGTTGATTTGCCAATCCGTGACTTCTTCTACCAGAGACGTCCCATTTTCAAAATGGCATCGTCGTTTCGATCCCACCCCATCCGCACCTTGTGTTAGCGCATCTACTGATGTCACCTGCGGGGCGAAATCGTCGATATGCATGAACCGGCTCAAAATGGCCCAGATATCTTCGGGTCGGGTATCAATGTCGAGGCTGCGTTCGTGGTGGATCATCTTGCTGTCCTTGTTGTGGCGTTTGAATGATTATACCATTCCCCTAATGACAGTTTTCGTCATCAGAACATCCTTGTCCTCCGCGACATTTGCCACCTTGTCCCAGGCCTCGCTCTGACGCATAAACAACTTCAGCCAAGTGAGTACGGAGAGGCGACATGCGCGCACGGATCTACCAGCCTTCGCGGAATGCGATGACATCGGGTACGGCCAAGACCCGGCATTGGGTGTTGGAATATGCCCCAGAATCCACGCGCGAGGTTGATCCGTTGATGGGCTGGACGTCTTCCAGTGACACCCAGACCCAGGTGCGTCTGAATTTCGACACCAAGGAAGAGGCGCTGGATTACGCCAGGGACAACGGTATCGACGCACAGGTCAGTGAACCGCATAAACGCAAGCCGAACCTGCGCGCGCGCGGTTATGGCGAGAATTTTGCCACCGATCGGCGCGCACCCTGGACGCATTAAATGATCGACATTCGCGAGGCTGACCCAACCTCCGACGCATTGCGCCCGGTGGTCGAGGCGCATTTTGCCCATAGCGAAACCGCCGGGCCAGCCGAGAGCAATCACACGATGGATGCCAGTGCCTTGGCTGGGCCCGGAATGCGGTTCTGGGCTTTGTATGAGGGTAACAAGGTGCTGGGCTGCGGCGCGCTCAAGGCGCTGCCGGATGGGACCGCCGAAGTCAAATCCGTGCATATCCTTGCCACCGCACGTGGCCGCGGTCTGGCGCGAGTGATGATGACCCATCTTGCTGATCACGCACGGGTCGAAGGGACCTCGGCGCTGGTTCTTGAGACGGGCGCCGATCATCTGTCCTACTACGACGCCGCGCGCAGGCTGTATGAAGCGCTGGGCTATTCCTATTGCGGCCCGATCTACGGCTATGAGGCCGACCCCAACAGCGCCTTCATGCGATTGGATCTAAAGCCCGCAGAATAGGCCGGTTGTTAGGCACTACCTTCGTTCAGCAATGCCACGACCTGTTGCGTTTCGGGCCTTTGCCGCGTTGCGCCAGGTATGTGGACGAACAGAAAGCGGCCCGTTGGGCAGGTGTATTCGCTTGCAGACTTAAGAGCGCCGCTTGCCAAGGCATCCTCAAGCAAACATAGATGCCCCATCAGAATACCCGCACCTGCCTTCGCTTCTTCCACGGCCAGGCTGTACAGAGAGAACTGCGGCCCGGTCTGCGCATCCTGCAGTTCAATTCCCGTGTTCTGTGACCAGATTGTCCAATCGTCGTTCCAGGTCTGGTCATGCAGAAGGACGGTGTCGCCAAAGTGGTTCATACGTTCAATCTGGCTAGGCGCGCCGACCGGAGAGATGAGATCGGGGCAGATGCAAATCTGCTCGGGCTCAGCATCGGGTTCGCCAATGAATATGGCCAGATCGAACAATTCCCGATCAAGACTGGGTGGATTTTCCATCGCGGTCACCGAAAAATTGATATGCGGAAACTGCGCCCTGACCCGGCTTAGCCGTTTTGGTAGCCAAAGCTGCGCAACAGATGGCAAGGCGGCGATATGAAAATCGGCGTTGGGTTTGAGGTTGCGGAGGGCACGCGCCGCCTCGGCCAACCCGTCGAACGCCGCAGAGAATTCAGCCACCAGCGAAGCCCCGGCCTTGGTCAGTTCCACCCCCTGCGCGTTGCGCCGAAACAACGCGGTACCTGCCCAGCCCTCCAATGTCTTGATGTGCTGCGAAATCGCTCCGGGCGTGACGCTCAATTCCTCAGCGGCGGCGACAAAGCTGACATGACGTGCGGCAGCTTCAAAGGCGCGCATTGCATTCAGCGGGGGCCCTTTCGGGCGTTTGGGCATGACACTCATTTCAAGCCTTAGTTTTTCTACGCCAAGAAATAGCAAATCTGCTTTGCGCTGTCACGAAATGGCTGCCACCATGCTGCAAAACGGAGGACGTCCAATGACGCTTGCACAACGAGATTGGGTGCCGAGCACCAGTGAAACCCTGATTCAGGACATAGCGGCCACGACGGCGTCCGCAACGTCTGCCGATCTGCTGGCCCGTATCGAGCAGCTGGCCGAGCAGAACCGAGTGATCCATGAGGAAGAGTGCTTTAACCTCAACCCTGCGACCAATGTGATGAACCCGAAAGCCGAAGCGCTATTATCCTCTGGCATCGGGTCGCGCCCCTCTTTGGGGTATCCCGGCGACAAATACGAAATGGGACTGGAAGCGATCGAGGAAATCGAAGTGATCGCGGCCCAGCTTTGCGCGGATGTGTTCGATGCCAAATTCGCCGAGGTTCGTGTGCCTTCTGGTGCGATTGCCAACCTCTATGGCTTTATGGCCACCTGCAAACCGGGCGACACAATCATTGCGCCGCCCGCATCCCTAGGCGGGCATGTGACGCATCATGTCGATGGCTGCGCCGGCTTATACGGCTTGCGCACGATAGAGGCCCCGGTGAATGCCGATGGCTATACCGTTGATCTGGACCAACTGCGGGCGCTGGCACGGGCCGAGCGGCCCAAGTTGATTACGATTGGTGGCAGCCTGAACCTGTTCGAGCATCCCGTGTCCGAAGTGCGGTCCATCGCCGATGAGGTCGGGGCCAAGGTCATGTTCGATGCGGCCCATCAATGCGGCATTATTGCCGGGCGCGCCTGGTCCAACCCGCTGGCCGAGGGCGCGCATTTCATGACGATGAGCACCTATAAAAGCCTTGGTGGCCCTGCAGGTGGGCTGATCGTTTCGAATGATGCAGAAATCGCCAAAGCGCTGGACGCTATCGCCTTTCCCGGCATGACGGCCAATTTCGATGCGGCGAAAACTGCCGCACTTGCGGTCACGATGCTGGACTGGAAAGACTTTGGCGCGGCCTATGCGAAAGAGATGATCGCTATGGCGCAGGCATTGGCTGCGGCTTTGGATGCACAAAATGTGCCTGTGTTCGCTGGGGCCGGGGGCTTTACCAACTCTCACCAGTTCGCTGTGCTGGCCGAGCCATTCGGGGGCGGGCAAGCGGCCTCAAAAACCTTACGCCAAGCTGGGTTCCTTGCCTGCGGCATCGGTCTGCCAGTGGCGGCGGTTGAAGGTGATATGAACGGTCTGCGAATTGGCACGCCTGAGCTTGTGCGCTGGGGGATGACCGCAGGCGATGCGGATCGTCTGGCTGGGTTGATCAAACAAGGTCTGCAGGGCGCGCCGATTGCCTCCGAGGTTTCAGCCTGGAGACGCGCGTTCAATACGCTGTGCTTTGTCCATTAGATCACCGTTTCCAAAAGCAACCGGCGCGCACGGTGTTTGGTGATCGTTCAATCCCGGCCTTCACAAATGAATGGCCGGGATCTGTTCCGCTTGATCCAAACTTAGTTTCCCAGAATTCCAGGCAGGCGCAGCCCGTGTTCACGAGCGCAATCCTTGGCCAGGTCATAACCCGCATCGGCGTGACGCCACACACCCGAGGCAGGGTCGTTCCACAAAACGCGCTCCAGGCGTTTGGCAGCATCATCGGTGCCGTCGGCGCAGATCACCACACCCGCATGCTGGGAAAAGCCCATGCCAACGCCACCGCCATGGTGCAGAGATACCCATGTCGCGCCCGAGGCAGTGTTGACCAGTGCATTTAGCAGAGGCCAGTCCGAGACCGCGTCAGACCCGTCCTTCATCGCTTCGGTCTCGCGGTTGGGCGAGGCGACTGAACCGGAATCCAGATGGTCACGACCAATGACCACCGGCGCGCTTAGCTCGCCCGTTCTGACCATCTCGTTAAACGCCAGACCCAGGCGATGTCGGTCACCCAGACCAACCCAGCAAATACGCGCAGGAAGGCCTTGGAATGCGATCCGTTCGCGCGCCATATCCAGCCAGTTGTGCAGATGCGTGTTATCGGGCAGCAGTTCTTTGACCTTTTGATCGGTCTTGTAGATGTCCTCGGGGTCCCCCGACAAGGCCGCCCAGCGGAACGGGCCAATGCCACGGCAGAATAGCGGACGGATATAGGCAGGCACAAAGCCCGGGAAGGCGAAGGCGTCTTCCAGACCTTCCTCAAGCGCCATTTGCCGGATGTTGTTGCCATAGTCGACGGTTGGAACACCGTCATTGTGAAAGGCGACCATCGCCGCGACCTGCACCTTCATCGAGGCGCGGGCTGCCTTTTCCACTTCCTTCGGAGCGGTTTCAGCCTTGGATCGCCACTCGGCTACGGTCCAACCTTGAGGCAGGTATCCGTTGATCGGGTCATGCGCGCTAGTCTGATCGGTGACGATGTCGGGCTTGACGCCGCGCTTGTGTATTTCGGGGAAGATATCGGCGGCGTTTCCGATCAGCGCCACGGATTTGGCTTCGCCCGCTTTGGTCCAGCGGTCGATCATGTCCAGCGCCTCGTCCAGGCTGTGGGTTTTCTCGTCGACATAGCGCGTGCGCAGTCGGAAATCGGCGGATTTCTCGTCGCACTCCACGGCCAGACAGCAGGCACCCGCCATCACAGCAGCCAGTGGCTGAGCACCGCCCATACCACCCAGACCCCCGGTCAGGATCCAACGGCCTTTCAGACTGCCACCATAGTGCTGGCGTCCTGCTTCCATGAAGGTCTCATAGGTGCCTTGGACGATGCCCTGCGACCCGATGTAAATCCAGGAACCCGCAGTCATCTGGCCATACATCGCCAGACCTTTCTTATCCAACTCGTTGAAGTGATCCCAATTCGCCCAATGCGGCACCAGGTTCGAGTTGGCAATCAGCACGCGCGGTGCGTCCTTGTGGGTTTTGACGATGGCGACGGGCTTTCCCGACTGCACGACCAGGGTTTCGTCCGCTTCCAGGTCTTTCAGGCTGTCGACGATCAGGTCGAAATCCTTCCAGGTTCGCGCGGCCCGGCCAATGCCGCCATATACTACCAGCTCGTGCGGGTTTTCTGCCACGTCAGGATGCAGGTTGTTCATCAGCATCCGCAGTGGTGCTTCGGTCAACCAGCTTTTGGCATTCAGTTCGGTCCCGGTTGGCGGATAGATGTCCCGGCTGTTCTTACGAGGATCGCTCATCGATCATTCCCTTCAGATTGGATAGAGCCCGACAGGGCAAGGGCATTGAAGTTTTCAATCATGTGTCTCGGCTGCGGTCGCGCGCCATCATGGCAAAGACCGCCATCAGGTAAGGCCCGGCAAAGAGGCGTTCAGTGCGTTCAGCAACGCACCCGACGCGACCAATTCCTTTGCCGCTTTCAGATCGGGCGCCATATAGCGATCCTCTTGCAGGCTCGAAACATCCTCGCGCAGCCGTGCGATGGCCTGTTGCAGCAAAGGGCTGGTCTGGAGGGGCGCGCGGAATTCGATGCCACGCGCGGCACAGAGCAACTCGACCCCAAGGATATGGTTGAGGTTTTCGACCATGCGGGCCAGCCGCCGCGCACCATGCGCTGCCATCGAGACGTGATCTTCCTGATTGGCGGAGGTGGGTGTTGAATCGGTGACACATGGGTTGGCCAGATGCTTGTTCTCGCTCATCAAAGCGGCTGTCGTCACCTCGGCAATCATCAGGCCGGAATTCAATCCGGGTTCAGGCGTCAGGAAGGGCGGAAGATCGAAGCTGAGCGTTGGATCGACCATCAGAGCAATACGCCGTTGACTGATCGCGCCAATCTCGGACAATGCCAGCGCAATCATGTCAGCAGCGAACCCAACGGGTTCCGCGTGAAAATTACCACCGGACACGATCATATCCGCTTCGGTCAGCACAAGTGGGTTGTCTGTTGCAGCATTCGCTTCGATCAAAAGGGTCTGTGCGGCCTGTCGCAGGACATCCATCGCCGCACCAGTCACCTGCGGCTGACAGCGGATGCAATAGGGATCCTGAACACGTGTATCATCATCCCGGTGGCTTTCTCGAATTTCGGATTGCGCCAGTATCTCACGCATCGAACCTGCCGCTTCGATCTGGCCACGATGTCCTCGCAGCGCATGGATTTCGGGCTGCAGCGGAGCCGTTGAACCCATGATGGCATCGGTGGACATGGCCGAGATGACCAGCGCATTGCGCACAGCACGCCAGACTTCGAACAGACCGGCAAGCGCATAGGCCGTTGAAAACTGTGTGCCATTGATAAAGGCCAAACCTTCCTTGGGGCCAAGCTCGATCGGGGACAGGCCAGCCTTTGCAAGCGCCTCGGCACCCGGAAGAATTTCGCCTTTATATTCCGCCTCTCCCTCACCGATCACCACTGCGGTCATATGTGAAAGAGGTGCCAGATCGCCTGACGCGCCAACCGATCCTTGATTTGGAACAACAGGGGTGACGCCTTTTTCCAGCATGTCTTGCATAAGCTCGATCAGTTGCCAGCGGACGCCAGATGCGCCACGGCCAAAACTCAATAGCTTAAGAGACATCATAAGCCGAACCATCCGGCGGGGCATCGCGTTTCCTACGCCGCAGCAATGGCTGAGGATCAGATTTCGCTGCAAAGTGGCGGTGTCTTCAGATTTGATCTTGAGACTGGCCAATTTGCCAAAACCTGTGTTGACGCCATAAACCGGTACATCACCCGCAGCGGCGATAGCGATCCGTTTCGCGGCCGCCTCGACCGCAGGACGACACGTCGGATCAAGTATGACCGAGGCTTCATCCCAATAGATGGTTTCAAGCTGAGGCAGAGTAGCCTGCCCGGGCGCCAGAGTGAGAGTTGTCACGCTTGACCTCCAAAGATGCGTTTGTGAAGCGGGTTGAACCCGATACGATAAGAAAGCTCGGCCGGACGGCCCACATTCCAGACCGCCAGATCGGCCCGCTGACCCGCGGCGATCATACCGCGATCACTCAAACCAAGGGCACGCGCGGCGTTACAGGTCACGCCCGCAAGTGTTTCCTCTGGCGTCATGCGGAACAGCGTGCAGCCCATATTCATGGTCAGAAGAAGAGATGTCAGGGGGGATGATCCCGGATTGCAATCGGTTGCCAGTGCCATTGGGACATCGTGTTTGCGCAGCAGCTCAATCGGAGGCTGACGCGTTTCACGCAGAGTATAGAACGCACCGGGCAGGATTACGCCCGCTGTTCCCGCCTGGGCCATGGTGATCACGCCGTCTTCGTCAAGATACTCGATATGATCCGCAGACAATGCGCCATAGGAGGCGGCAAGCTGTGCCCCGCCCAGATTAGAAAGCTGCTCGGCATGCAGTTTAACCGGAAGGCCAAGGGCAGCGGCGGCGTCAAAGACACGGGCGATCTGTTTGGGCTGAAAGGCGATCCCTTCGCAGAATCCGTCAACCGCATCGACCAGCCCTTCTACATGGGCGGCCCGCAAGGTCGGAATGACGACCTCGTCGATATAGGCGTCATCGCGCCCCTTGTACTCTGGCGGAGTCGCGTGGGCGCCCAGATATGTGGTTTGAACAGAAACCGGGCGACGTTTTCCAATTTCGCGCGCGGCGCGCAGCATGTTCAGCTCTGTCTGTTGTTCTAGCCCATAGCCGGACTTGATTTCGATAGTGGTCATGCCCTCTTGGATCATCGCGTCGACGCGGGGCAATGCACTTTCTATCAGCTCTTCCAGGCTGGCGGCCCGTGTCGCTTGAACGGTTGCGTTAATACCGCCTCCGGCGCGCGCAACCTGTTCATAGCTTGCACCATTCAGGCGCATTTCAAACTCTTGGGCGCGGTCGCCGCCAAATACAACATGGGTGTGGCAGTCGATCAAACCGGGCGTCACAAGGCGTCCGTTCAGATCCTCGGCCTCAAGCTCGGTATATTCATCGGGCAGATCGCGTCTGGGTCCGACCCATTCGATAAACTCACCTGATATTACGATGATGCCATCCTCGATTAGCCCATAAGGGCCCTGCTGGCTGGCTTGTGTTGCAATTTTTGCGCCACGAAGGGTTGTTTTACCAGTCATGAGAATCTGATCCCAAGTTGCAATGCTTCTGAAATAGGTATACTGATTACTGCATAATGTGTACACAAAATAATGAAAGGCATCGCGCCGAAGCCGCCTTCTTGGAGTCAAATTAGGTGGAGGTCTTAGGTGCGGGGCAGAGTTACATGCTTCATTGCAGATGTCTTATGTGTATGTATAAGCCAAATAAGGCTGGTTTTTGAGTTGGGGAGTTTTATGGCAAGACCTCAGGGGAACATGAGCTTTCGGGACATCAAGCAGGTGGTTTTGGATCGAATCCAAACCGGTATCTGGAGCCCGGATTCCATTTTGCCAAGCGAGATGGATTTGGCCGCTGAATTCTCAAGTACACGAACAACGGTCAACCGGGCGTTGAGAGAGCTTGCCGAAGAAGGATACCTGGAAAGAAAACGCAAGGCCGGCACGCGGGTTCTGAATTCTCCCATCAGAAAGGCGCAATTTGCGATCCCTTTGGTGCGTGACGAGATAACGGCCACCGGTGCGGCCTATCGGTACTCTTTGGTGGACCGAGAGGTGCAACCCGCACCGTCCTGGCTGGCATCACGCCTCGACCTGAAAAAAGAGCAGGACGTCTTGCACCTGCGATGTATGCATTATGCCGACAACGTAGCGTTTCAGCTTGAGGTGCGATGGATTGTTGCCGACGTTGTACCTGAAGTGTTGGAGGAAAGTTTCGAACAATCGGGGCCGAATGACTGGTTGGTTAACAGGGTGCCATTCAGCAATCTGGAGCTTAGTTTCATGGCGACCAAGGCTGATGGTGAAATCTCCAAGTTCCTGGACACGCCACCTGGCGACCCGATCTTTACTGCCGAACGCATTACCTGGCTGCGTCGCGCGCCGGTGACATATGCCAAGCTTTACTTTGCGCCGGGATACCGGATGACGACGCATCTCTGATCTGACCGGAGTCCAGCTTTTGGGGCGGTAAAAAATGTCGGTTTTCGTCGGTCCGCCGAATTATGGGCTGACAGAACATCAAACAAAGGGAACGCGATGGCTGTTCAGAATCTGATGACGTTTAAGGCGGGTTCAACGCCGATTTTGCTGAATGTCCCACATGCCGGAACCTTGCTGCATCCGGAGGTAGAACGCCGTTTGCGACCCGCCGCGCTGGAGCTGAAGGATACGGATTGGCACATGGACAAGCTGGCGCTGCCTTGTGCCGAATTGGGTGTGGGTGTCATGGCGGCGCAGTATTCGCGCTATGTGGTGGACCTGAACCGTTCAGCTGATGACGCGCCGCTTTATTCCGGTCCGACAACCGGCCTGATATCGCAAATCGATTTTGACGGTCAGCCGCTTTATCTGGAAGGGCAAGAGCCAGATGGGCAAGAGACAAAGGCGCGCATCCAATTCTATTGGGCACCGTATCATCAGGCGCTCAAGGCTGAGATTCTGCGGATCAGGGCGCAGTTTGGCACCTGCATACTGTTGGATCTGCATTCCATCCGTTCCGAGGTGCCAAGGCTGTTTGATGGGGTGCTGCCGGATTTGAATCTGGGCACAAATAGCGGGGCCAGCACAGCCGCGCGCTTTGAGGCCTGCGCCGAAAGATCGCTGGGGTCCGGCCAATACAGCTTTGTCAAAAACGGCCGCTTTAAGGGAGGCTATATTACCCGGCACTATGGCCAACCCGACCAGAACATTCATGCGCTGCAACTCGAAATTGCACAGTCCACCTATATGATCGAGCACGCCCCTTGGGACCTTGTGCCCCCTAAGGCAGAGATGCTTGGCGCCGCGATCAAGAACCTTGTTACCGCGTTGCTGGATGAGGTTAACACCACCCGTGGATGACCCAAACAGACTCGCCGATACGGCATCCAAGTAAAGGAAAGTGGATGACAACTGGATTTCATTTCAAACAGGCACTGACGGACCAGGGCTGGCTTAGCAATATCTCCGTAACCGTTACGGAATCTGGTGAGTTCGGAGCACTGGTCGCGGACGACAATCCCAACGCCTATCCGGTGATTGAAAGCCCGGTTGTGCCAGGCATGCCCAACCTGCACAGTCATTCCTTTCAATACGCGATGGCGGGGTTATCAGAAGTGCGCCGGAATCCGGTCGACAGCTTCTGGTCCTGGCGCGAAATGATGTATTATTTCGCTCATAACGTATCGCCCGAGGACCTGCAGGCAATCACTGCCAAGCTGTATATGGAATTGCTCAAAGGCGGCTATACCGAGATTGTCGAGTTTCATTATCTGCACAACGAAGAGGATGGAGCGTACTACGCCCGACCTGAGGAGCTGTCTTCTGCTATTGTCTCTGCTGCAGATCGAACGAGCCTCAGCCTGACGCATCTTCCGGTGTTTTATGCACACGCAAATTTCGGTGGCGTGTCTCCGCAAGATGCTCAGAGGCGATTCACCAACACACGTGATCAATACGCTTTGCTGATCGAAACCCTGAAGCAGCAGCATGAAAAGCTTAACCTCGGAATCGCGCCGCATTCCCTGCGCGCCGTAACCGAGGATGAAATGTCATGGCTTATGGAGCTTCGGCAAGACCAGTTGCCGGGGTGTCCAGTTCACATCCATGTGGCCGAACAGACCAAAGAGGTGGAAGACAGTATCGCCCATAGTGGCAAACGCTCTGTTTCGGCGCTGATGGACCAGGTCCAGATTGACGCCGCGTGGTGCCTGATCCATGCCACCCATCTGGATGATGCCGAGGTTGCGGCCATTGCCGCTTCGGGCGCGACCGTGGGTCTGTGCCCGCTGACGGAATCAAATCTTGGAGACGGGATTTTCCGGGCGGTCGATTTCGTGGCAGCAAATGGCCATTTTGGTATCGGCTCGGACAGCAACATCTGTACCCAGGCAGTTCAGGAGCTGCGCACACTGGAATATAGTCAGCGCCTGCTGCACCGGCAGCGCAATGTTATGTGCTCCAAGGACATGCCCAATGTTGGCGGTTATCTCTGGCAAGCCGCCGCCCAAGGTGGAGCGCGTGCAGCCGGGCGCAATATCGGCCGTATCGCAGAAGGGTGCCGTGCCGATTTTGTAGAACTGTCTTACGATAGGAATGGTCTGATGGCGGCGGTGTCGCCCGGAGCCGTGCTGGATTTCCACATGTTCTCGGGTCAGCAGGCAGAAATCATTGCCGTCTATGTTGCTGGTCAAAAGGTCATTGAAGATGGTCAGCACCCCGATCACGAGTCCATCGACGCCGGATATATTTCCACCATGCGTCGGTTGGCGCAAAAACTATGATGAAGGGTGAATAGAACCAACGGAACTCATTACTGCGCGAGCTTAAGAACCTTGGGGCACTTGGTGCTGGTCAGGCTGAAAACATTGTCCGAGATCGCCAAGGAATTTTTGTCACCCAGCCCATTGGTTTCGAACATTCCAGTTGGTTCGCGCCTTCCGTACCTTGTCACATCAATGGCGGGCGTGATGCTGGCGGATCTGAGCGAAACGGAACTGGATCACCGTACCCCCCCCATGACGGGTCTGGGCATGTGTGCGGTGCTATTAACAATTCCGGCCACCGCAATCAGCTGGGATCTGCGGAAGATCTGATCAAACAGGTTTGCCACTGCGCGGCGCAATATCAAATTGCAGTGATGCAGGTGACGGCATCCCAGTTTGCCGATGTATTCCGTCATCGTGACAGGCTGCAAATGCGGCCTGAATTAGTCTGGTAAGTTCGACTCGGTTAGGGCCTTTTGAGGCATGGCTTCGAGGTGCAGTTCACCCAGCAATCAAGGTACCTGTATAAGCTTGCTCCGGTCAGAGATAATGCTGAAATCAGAGAGGTTTTTTGCCCCAAAACCTCATCTCTCCATCAAGTTGACAAGGCGAGGGATTTGGCTGATACAGCCAGAATATGAGCGGGCCGTTAGCTCAGCTGGATTAGAGCAGGGAACTTCTAATTCTCAGGTCGGGGGTTCGAGTCCTCCACGGCTCGCCAAATGCACAATTCCTAATTGAGTATACATCCGCCACCCTCAGATTACGACGTTGGCAAAGCTCTCGACTGTGACGATCGGACGTGGTTGTCCCGCCAGGCTTTCTGCATCGGTCAGACGCTGCGCCAATGGGTCGGCATCGCTAAGGGGGCCAAAGTTCAGCCCGGTTAATTTTTCCAAATCCCGGACGCGGATCTGGAATGTCTTATAGGCACCAAACTCAAATCCACCGACAGATTCCACGCTCCCCTGGTTCGAGAGCATCTGTTGGATGACCTCAACCTGGCTGAGCACATAGGCGGTGGAATGAAGGCGAAGAATGCCTTCGCTGCCATCCTCTTCGGCCAGCATGGTCACAAGCTTGAAGAACTTCAGGGGTACCGGCGATCCGGTATCTTTCAACATCGGCTCGTCACCGGTCAGGATTGGTCCGGTGAACACACAGGCCTTGAATCCATGTGTGCGCACATTTGTCATGATAAAGTTCTCAAGACCCAACCATTGCGCGTGGCTCCGGTTAAAGGCCCGGTGCTGCGGGGCAGCAGCGGTATAGTGAAAGCTGTCATCATTGGCCTGTTTGGCCTGTGCATCATCGACACCCCAATTTGTCGCCGCACGGCGAACCAGGTGGCCCCGGTCAATATCTGCGTGATCATAATCCTCTTTGCCGAGTTGGACATTTGCCGGGATGCGCAGGTCAGCGAACCACTTGTCGCTACCTCGTTTTTGCGGTCGGGTCTTGGCACCATCGATATTCAGCGCGGCAATGATCGGTGTTTTGAAAGTCGCAGAATAGAGAATGCCGAAATTCTGATAGCGCAATTCGTTGGGGCGTTCCGGGGTCGCATCCGACGGAGTGGCAAGTCCAAACGCATTCGGTACCACCGGCAGAGGCACCTCTGCCACTTGAAGGAAGTCCGGGTTGTACCCGTCGCGCGGTTCAAAATGGTCTGCGTCATGGTTTCCGTCAGGTCGTTCTGGCCGGACGATTTCAGTTCCGGGGATCGAGGTCGGCACCGCCCCGTCCAACAATGCGTTGACCGTGCTGATCCTGACCGCCGAGTTTCCGACGCCGAAGGTACCTGCATAATGCAGACCAACCGCTTTGCCGCTGTCCAACGAGATCACAGGCGAGCCCGAGTTGCCGCCCAAAGTCGTGCAGTCATGGCGCAGGATCGTCACGCCGCCATCTTCGATGAGAAATCCGGGCGAAAAGCGTTTCACGTCATACAGGTCGTTGAAATAGTTGGACATCTGCGTGGGGTCATTGCGCAGGGAATCCTTGGCGGGATACCCGATCACCGCGACGCATTCGCCGTGCTGCGCATCCGTATCGGCGCGCGGGATCGGCGTAGGCGTGAAATTGGCCGTATCTGCGGGCAGGTCGATCTTTCCAAGCGCGATATCTGCGGCCGCATCTTCGGCGATATAGGTGAACTTGCGAATGTCGAAAAGCCGGTCGGGGTCGGGTGTCGAGCCGACCTCTTCCAGGAAATCTATCCGGGCGCCATAGCGGGCATTGCCGGGGGCAAACATGAAGACACCATCGCCCAGGAAACTGCGCCGCGCGACCAGCTTGGCAACATGGCGATTGGTGATGATCAGCAGATGGTCGTCCTTCTTTTCGATCACCCAGCCAGTGCCACCCCAGCTAAAGTCATGATTGATAAACTCGATCCGCCCGACCGAGGCGATATTGTCTTCGGCCTTGCCGATACGAATGTCGATATCCGGCGGAAAGTCGGATGACAGCGATTGTTTGCCTTCAACCTTGCCGCCACGCACAATCAGGGGAGGGCGTCCCACGGCGCGCACGATGGCTTCAAGTTGCGAGGGCGTAGAGCCAAAGCTTTCCAGCTTGTTCAGCTGCGCGCCCATCAGTTCACGGGCACGATCCGGCGTCAGGCCCATTTCGCCAAGAATGCCGGGACTGGCATCCAGAACCTCGCGCGCCTTGTCGATCGCGCCGGCATTTCCAAGGCCTTCCAGCCGGTTGAAGGTTTCCTTTTCGAAATCGCTCATGACATTGGTTCCTCAGCTAATATGAAGTTTTCTAAGTCAATCGGTCTGACCTTTGGGATCGAGGTAATCTGGCCGCATCCCGGTTTCGACAAGCATGGCCAGCGCCGGGTGAAACACCACCGGCGCCCGGCTTTTGGTCAGCCGACCCAGGATGGCCTCGGGTCCTGACCCCTGGGTAAGCCCTTTGGCAACACTCGCCAGACGGCGTTGCAGGGTCTGAGTGGATTTCTTGCGCCCTTCGTTCAATGGGTCCGCCCAAAAGCTAAGAACACGGTCTGCCAGGCCATGACTGCCACGTTCCAAAAGCTCGAGGGTTCGGCTGGACGTCAGGTCGCTCCATTTCCGAGAGGAATTCCATTCCGGAGGCGGGGGCGACGGGAAGGCCCAATAGCCGCCGATGACCTGCTGCCAACGTCTGGCCGCACGCGCAAGCGTTGGGAGATCGGGAATCGGGTGGTAAAAGCTGTATCCTTCGGCCCAGTCCGAGGTCAGGCCCATGGCGCGCAGCAATGACAGCACGTCGGTGGGCCGGTCGGACATCTGGGCCATTGCGTCATCGATCCCCTGCAGGCCCGGGGCAAAGATGTCAGCCGCCTCATACAGGCCGGTGGCAAGGTTGGACAAATCGCTCAGAACACGACCCCGGCCGCTCACCTGAAACTCGTCGACAAGTGCCAGCATCCGGTCGAAATAGGGGTTCAACGGGGCCAGGGCGAGCCCGTAATCATCCGTCGGTAAGTCTGGGTTGGGCATGTCTGGTTCCGAATACTCCAACCCGAATTCCTGACGGATACCCCCCGCGAAGCGCAGTCTTTCATAGGTTAGTTCACGCGGGCCGTGATCCAGATAGGGGGCGATCAGGCCCAGAACCTCATGATCCCCCTCAAAGCTCATGCCCATTGCGATAAGCGCGAATTCCAGCGCTGCGGACTGCATTCCAATCCGGGATGATCGGTTCACAACGCGCAACGCGACTTCGTGGAATTCCTTGTCGTGCAGGTTCTCGATCAACTGTCTGAACCGGAACTCCCCCAATACCTCCAGCAGGATGCGGCCTTCCAGCTCGGGCCGCTCGTGCATTTGCCTTAGCACTGTGTCTTCGGGCAGAAGGTTGAACAGATCACGTGCCATGGACCAATGACCGCTTTGCCAGTTGTGGCACAGGATCAGGATACCAACCTCGCTTGCCGGAACATAGGCGCCCCGCAGCCCCTCGCGGATGATATGGGTCGCTTCGCGACGCTGGCCCTGTTCCAACATCGCGCGCAGGTCATTGACAGCGCGCTCATCCGGTGAGGCGACATATCCGCGGCTTTTGATAATCTGCGCCCGTGCAGTGGCCGCTTTTGGGGAAATTTGTACCAGTTTCGATGGGGGCAGATCGGAACCGCTGTCCAGCCCGGCTGCGCTGTATTCCCGCTGCTCGGTCTTTTGCACCGGGGCCGAACGCTGGCCGCGTGCCTGACGGATCAGGTCCTGCGCGTCGATTGGCAGCTCGGTCAGAAGATGTTCGGGGAAGCGTTCGGCCAATGAGGGGTCGATGCTTGGCGCGGCTTCTCCGACGCGCATAAGCTGAAGCGAATGGTACAGGAACAGCAGCGGATCGCGGTCGGCGTAATACGCACAGGCCGCGCGGTTGACCTGCGCGGTTTCGATGGGGCTTTGGCTGTAGGTCGGTTCCAACAGGTCCCGCCGCATATCGGCCTTATGGGTCAGTTGACCTTCGGTGGCGGCGTCCATCAGCCAGGATTGCAGACCAAGATCCGCGACGATTGTGCCTGCTTCGTCGCTGAGGTCGCCCAGCCCAAGCGCCGGTGCGACGATGCCGTTCAGATTGTCGGCGTTTATCTCGCTAAGAACCATGCCGTAATTGGCAATGCCGCGCAGATGCACGGGCAGGCGCGATGTGACGGCCCGGTTTACGATGCCTGCAGCAATCGGGTCATTCTCGTCTTCGGAGACTTCGGCCAATCGGCCCTCGGTCTGCACCTCGTCAATCAACAGCCGCAATTTCAACGGGTTGCCCTGACAGCGCAAAATGATCTGATCGCGGAATTCCTCGGGGATTCCGGCCTCATCCAGCGTTTGATTGACCAACTCGTCTTCGATCTGGTCGAGCTTGATGTATTCGCCCCGTCTTGGGTGATCATCGCCGAAAATCGGCCCGCGACCGGCAGAGATGATCGATACTTCGATCTGTTCCTTTTCCACAAAACGGTCCAGATCGCTCATCAGGTTGTTCACGAAAGTAGCGCCCTGACCATCCAGAACTTCAAGCGTATCCAGCAGGATAACCAGGCGCAGACCGGCATCAGCCACCGCATTGATCATCGCCCGGATCAACTGACGCGGTGTAAGGTCCGAGCTTTCGTAGATCTCTCGGGTGACCTGTTCGGAATAGCGCAGCCGCAATCTGCGCAAATCGGGCGCCGCCTGTGGTATCGCGGTGCCGATCTGGCGCGAGACCTCTTCAAAGATCGGACCGGTCTGCAATGAGGGCTGATCGAAATCCAGCCGGATCAGGATGACGTCTTTGCGTTCGCTTGTAATCTGGATGATGCGTTCCAGAAGGTAGGATTTTCCGATCCCGTACTGACCTTCGATATGCAGGGTTTTCAAAGGGGCATGGCGCAACGGATGGTCGATCCAGCGTTGAATCTTGTCGATTTCGCTGACACGCCCCACGAATTTTTCGCCCAGGCGCTCTTTTGATCGGCGCTCGCGTCTGAGCAGGTTCAATCGGCTGCGCAGCCTGAACAGGCGGTCATATCCCGGCGCTTTTTGGCCTGCACGCTCTAACGTGACAAGGTGCTGCGACAGGTTTTGTTCATCTGTTTCCGCCTCGATAAGGTGATCCAGAGCGCTCGGTGCGAAACCTTCTCTTCCCGACAGAGCCTGCACGATATCGGTCTGCGTTGACGCCGAGTCGAACTCTTCGATCCCGGATAATTCGCGATGTCGTGCAGTCAGGCGCAGTATCCATTTCGTAGAGCTGCCCGACTTATCAACATGGCTCAACTCGCGCAGGGATGACATCAGCCGGGCCCGTAGCACCCGGTTGCCGTACTCATCTTCGCTCAGCACCTCGCGCATAAGCTGCCGTGGTTCAAATGCCCCTCGAAGGGCTGCAGCGCGCAGCAGGCGCGAACGAAGTTCTTCCTGCGCCTGGTTCATTCTTCTATCTCCAGAAAGCGTTTGGCCTCTTGGCGAACACGGGTGACAACGGTTTCCAGATGTTCGCCATCGAATTCACCTGTGTTGTCAGGGCTCAACCCGGCCAGAGCAGAGTCCACCATTGCCCGTCGAGCAGCCGGTGTCAGCTCTTTTGCCGGGTCAAGCGAAGTGATCATGCTGTTAATTGTAGCCTCAACATCGCTACGTGTGAATGGTCCCAGCTCTTCCACCAATAGGCCGCTGCGCTGCGCGCCGTCGACAGCGCCGACATTGGCAAAACGCAGGGGGGACAGGCGATAGGTCTCATAACCTGCGAGGATCAGGCGCAGGTTCTCGGATGTGGGCAAGCATTTGGCGATGTGCTCGAACTGTACCTGGGCACGTGGTGAGAGCCCTTCGGGCGGGTTGTCGAAATAGATCCACCATGTTTGCCCTGCGGTTTGGGCGGCCAGGTCCATGTCCGCAATCAGGGTCTCCGCGCGGCTGCCCTCGAATGCAACATCGGTGGTCTGGGCGGCGGTTGTTCCAGCAGCAGCGTCTGGCGAGGCGACGGTCCCGTTGGCCTTCTCGGCGAGATCAGCAAGTAAATCGTCCGTATTCAGGGTCGGCCCCAAACGGATGCAACGATGTTGCGGCGCGGCGTTAGGTGCTTCTTGCATCAGCAGATAGGATTCCAGCATGTCATAGCTGAATCCGAGACCGCGAATAGACGTCGTATCCTCGCGCCTGATCCAGATCCCACGCAGTTTGGATTTGGGATGATCCAGCATATGGGCAAGCCCGGTTACGAATTGGTTGCGGCCGATGATGATGGTTCCGTCAATGTCGCGGCTCAGCGACCACATGTCCCGCTGGTTCGAGTTCTTGCTGATCAGATCCTGGAAATCGGGGTCATCGTGGAACTGCTCGAAAGGGACAAGCCGTTTGGTCGTCTCCCATTTGCCCTGGTGGATGCCCAAAAACCTGAACTGGCTGTCAAAACCGGGGCCACCTGATGAGCCACCGGATGTGTCGATGTCATGAGGGAACCGTTTGGCTCCGGGTTCGCGGTGTACCTTGCCGGGCATGAACCCCTTGGTGACACCTTCGGGGTAGTGGACCAATGTGAACAGGTCTGCACCCTCAAAATCGGGGGGATCGCCGGTCACATCGACACTGCCATAGGTATGCCCCAGCGGCAGGAATATCCGCAGCAGCGCGATATCCACCTCATCGCCCGGCGGCAGGTTCCCGGCCTTTTCACTGTCGTGATAGGGCCAGAGCTTTACGCATTTTGCCCGGTACCGCTTTTCGTCCGAGGCAAGTATTTCAAGCCGAGGGTCGACCCCGGCGGGCACGGAGTTTAGCGGGTCCAGAACATGGGCTGCAGTCAGCACCAGATTGGGGGCAACAAACGCGCCGGAGCCTTCGAATGTGTTGTTGATCCAGATCTGACAGCGAAAGCTCTCTGCGCGTGGGGCAAAATCGCCCAATGCAGCAAAGTCGAACGAATTATTCGCCGGTGTGCCGATCAGGGTGCCGTCAAACCGAGCGGTGTTTTCGGCAAAAATCAGGTTACGGTCGCGCGGCACAGGGTCCGCGCCGCGCGCGCGCAGAAAATTGAGGAACTGCTTGACCTTCGCAGCGTCGACCAGAATTTCCAGCAAGACATCAGCAAGCGTTTCTCCGATATCTTCGTCTACACTTTCTTCGACGGCCTCATAGTTCACCGGGTCATCAGGGTCGGGAAACAGCGCGGTCAATGCATGACGCACAATCGGCTCATGCTTTCGGATCGCAATCCGGATATGCGCTGCATTCACCATCCGTGGCTTATCCCATGCCCAAATAGGCGCTGAGGGCCGGTTTGTCCGACAATGCGGTGTCCAGCCCCGAGGTCGGGGCGTCTTCTCCAACCATGGCCTCGGCCCCACCATCGCTTTCGGCGATGCGTTTGCGGGCCCCACGGCGATAGCTGAGCCAGATGATCTCATTGGCGTAATCGGCCATGTCAGGGGTAACCTCTCCGGCGGCGGTGCTGTCTGTTCCCGCAAGATGCGAGACCAGAATGTTCAATGTTGGGGTCGCATTCGGATCGGGTGCCGCCGGGCTTTCGGCGCCTGTGGGTAGCGGCGCGTCCAGGACCGCCTGAGCGTTGATGATGCCCGCGCCAAGATCGGTGGCCCCGTTCCAGACGGCTGGCTTGTTCATCCCGTGTTTGGCACAGTGCAACCACATCGCCTGAACGGTGGTCCCAGCATTCTGGGCCTTTTGCAACAGCGCCGCCCGACCGCCGTGATGTGCGACCCACAGCGCTGCAACGCCTCCAGTCATTGAGGTGGCAAGCGTGGTACCCTGGCTGGCGCGGATACCCGAGTTTGGGTCGGTCGCCTTGTTCTTGGCCGCGCCCCACACGTTTTCGCCATAGGCCGAAAAGCTGACCTCGGGGCCACGCCCAGTTTTGCGCCAGGGGCGTCTGTCGGGCTGCAGTGCAGCGACAGCTGTGCAGATTTCCAGTGATGCATAGGCGGCGGGAAAGACCACGTTCGGATAACAGTTGCCCGCGGCGCAGACGATGACCAGTCCGGCCTGTACCGCATTGCGCAGCGCCTGTTCGGTTGAAGAGACCCGCACCGGCCCGCCAAGCGCCATCACGATGACATCGGCGTTTTGGTTGACCGCATGAGAGATTGCCGCAGGAATACGCAGCTGTGTCATGTCGATCACCGATTTGATCGCCCGGATTGGCAGAACCTTGGCCGCAGGGGCCGTACCGGTTATCGCCCCCGGCGAGGTGGTATCGCCATTCATATCGGCCCCGCCCCGCGATCCGACGACCGAGGTGACAAGCGTGCCATGACCAGGATGTTTAAGGACGCCGCCTGAAAACCGGTCACGCGCATCCCCGTTCCCTTCGACAAAATTCCACATGCCGTTGGTTTCAATCACGCCCGCCAGTTCGCTATGGTCGGAATAGCCCGTGTCGATCACCGCGACCTTGCTGCCCTGACCCCGGGTGTGCTGCCAGGCCAGCGGTGTCTTGATCCGTTTGTGGTGCCAGCCATAGGGCCGAGAGTTGTCGCGCTTGGTTTCGCAGAAACTGAGAAAGCTTTCCGTACCCACATGTGCAGCCCCGTACAGGCTGTCTGGCAAGACCGGGTTGGCCTCGGCTACGTCCAGCGCCATACGGAGGGCACGGCCAAATGCAAAAACCTCACGCTCTTGGCCTTTTGGATCGATCTCGGGGAATTCAACAAAGAAAAATCGATCCGCATCTGCGTCGAAGACCGCTTGGGTACTGGTGGCAACATCAGGAAGTGCACTACCCACACGTTCTTGAATAGCCGACAACGATTGCGGTGTATCCGAGACCACTTCAATGACTAGCGGATCGCCGTCGAGCGAGACATCGGACCTTGTTAGGGCGTCATATTCCTGCATGGCAAATATCCTTATACAAAAGCAAAAGATGGTGGGGCGCATGGGCCAACGCCGTAAGCGCCAGCGCGGTCAGCAACAGGGTGAATGCGCTGGCGCGGGGGTCGGGGCGAAGAACGGCGCGCTCCGACAGGATGATCACTGTCAAAAAGATCATGACGGCAAAGTCGTGGGTCCCCAGCATGACAAGCATCATCGGCAAGCAAGAGGTGATGCAATCGCGCGCATAGGTCAGCCCAAAGATCAGCACATCGCGGTCGGCACTTGGACCAAAGGCGGCCAGGACCGGACGGCTGTGGCATTTCCTTAATGCGCTGCGTTTTTGCGGGCTGAACTGCCATGCTGCGGCGCACAGGCAAGCCAACGGTGCAAACACGGTTTGGTGCAGAACCGGCGCCAGAAGAAACGCAGCAAGCGCGCCTGCGACCAGCCAGGCCAACAGATATGGCAGAACAAACAGAAGTGCCGCGCGTGATCTTCGATCTGCGAAGCTGCGCGCGCGGACATGTGCGATCTGCGGAACAAGCGTTGGAAGCATCATCGCCAGAACCATCGCCGGCCAATGCAATGAGGGCGCGGGCACCAAAGCAAGCCAAAGCCATGCAAGCGCGGCCACGCCAAGTGTCGTGCGTATTTCGATATCGGCCCGTCCAAACAGGCGAGGGCGATCTATTCCGGTAGCCGACGCCATGGGCGATCAGTCGAAATAAAGGTTTATGCGGCCGATCTCAATGTCTGGCTGCTGTTCTGTTGGGGCGATCTGTTCCAACCCTGGTACTTGGCCAAAGGCCTGGCTGTCATCAAACATCCGTTGAAACCGGATTTGCAACCTGTTGGCGTCGCCTTGGCTCAGCCCCAGTGCGAAGGCCAGCTTTGTGATCTCGTAAGTCACCGCAAGGCCGTTGCCGCCATGTGGGCCGTCCGGGTTGCTTGCCTGTTCAAGGCCAAACGGCGACAAGGTGCCGATAATCGCTGGCGGCAAAGCGTCATCCGGAAGATCCAGCATGACGCGGTAAGATCCGGGCATGCCACGGCCCTTGATCCCCTCAAGATGCAGGTGAACGCGCCGGGTGGTGCCGGGGGCCTCGGCGCCGGAAATCAACGCGACTGAAGTGTCGAGCTTTACGCCGGCAGTGGTCATTGCACCACGCAACTTGACCGGAGCTTCGCTTGCGCCGGCAAGCTCGGGTTCCTTGCCTGCCATGACGAACTCCTCTGCTGGAATGGCGGGTTCTACTGCTGGTGGAACGCCGTCATATTGAAACCCGTGCAGGACGTTTGTGCTGTCCAGCATTTCTTCGCTGTTGAAGGTGAATGCCGTGCCATCGCCATCATGCATCGAGAATGTCTGGCCAGTGCGCCACAGTGGCGAGGGTGGGGCGACATGGCTCGGGTCGGCGTTGCGCCAGACTTCCCATAGCCGATCAATGTTGCAATGGTGCAGCCAGAAAATCGGATCAAAGGCCGCAGTGGCCGGATTTGCCATAAAACCGCCAGAGCCCCCAATCCAAACGTGTATGTCGTTATGGGGCGTGCTTTCCAATGCGCCATTGTCCCCACCGCCGGGGTGAAACCCGGTTTGCGGGCCACCAAACCCTGATGAGAATCCGGGCGTATCATTGGTGAAATCTTCATGATCCAACGCATCCAGCGACACCACGTCGTCCGGAAATCCGAAATCTCCATTCACCACTACACGTCGGCGGGAAAACAGGAAGTTGCGCGTGCCGTCTGACTTGGTCGGCTCACGGAACGCCACAGGAAGGCGGCGCGCATTCGGGTTTTCTGACAGGGGTTGGGAATAGTCCCAATAAGGCAGCGCCCAATCCTGCGGCCCGCCCAGATCGGCGACGGCTTTGCCGACGACGGCCTCAAATGCGGTGATATATCCGCGGTGCCAGGGCAGGAAGAACCAGCTTTGGTGCTGGCATTGGTTCCAGAATTGTCCGGAACCGGGAATGTCCGGAAAATTCTGCGGCTGCCCATGAACTGCGCCCATGAAAAACCACGATGTCGGGTCTTCCAGATCTCGGTCCCAGAGAGCTTCGACAGCACGCTCATACCAGATCAGAGTTTCGTCGTTGGCTGGCAGGGTCCAAACGTTTTTGCGGATTCTTGTGGCCATAACAATACCTCAAACTGCAAATAAATCTTGGAATCTAATAATGCGCCGAGTGTAACACTTGCGTGGTTTTATGTTAACCAAAATGAATCCAAGCCATAGCAGGGTAGGCCTGGACAGGTGTTGACTGAGCCAATGTGCGTTTCCCAGACAAGGTGATTTCAGGGTGACGCGCGGCCTTTCGCTTGCGTTCTAAGTCAGAGGTGCCAGTTACTGTTTATTTGTGAATTGGACGGCCGCAGCTGCAGTGGGCACACTTGCCGAGTACCCGAAAACAAGGGTGAATTCGCGTATCTGTGAAATAATTCTTGCAACCGGTTGCAAAGAGAATCATTGTGGTGTCGAAAAAAGGGATTCGGGGGCGCGGGATGCTAAAAGTAGGATTGCTGGGGGCTGGGCGCATTGGGCGTGTTCACGCGCAGGCTATTGCGGCGCATCCTTACAGTGAACTGAGCGCGGTGTCTGATGCACTGCCCGAAGCGTCGGCGCGTTTGGCCGAGGAATTCGGGGCCAATGCGCGACAGTCACAAGAGATTATTTCCGATCCTTCGATAAATGCAGTGCTGATCGCCACGCCGACGGATACGCATTCCGACCTGATCGAAGCGGCCACCCAAGCCGGGAAAGCGGTATTGTGCGAGAAGCCGGTTGATTTGAGCCTTGAGAGGGCTGTCGCCTGTCAATCCGTTGCAAAAGCCACCGGCCAGCCCGTCATGGTCGGTTTCAATCGTCGATTCGACCCGAATTTTGCTGCTTTGAAGGCTGCGTTTGAGGCTGGTGAGGTCGGCAAGGCCGAGTTGTTGTCCATTACATCTTTCGACCCCGCGCCGCCACCGGTGAGCTATGTCAAAGTATCAGGAGGGCTGTTTCGGGACATGATGATTCATGATTTCGACATGGCGAACTTCCTGATGGGTGACCTGCCGGAAGTAATCTCGGCAGTGGGCACATCGGTTGTTGACCCCGAAATCGGTGCCGTAGGTGATGTGGACACGGCGGTCGTGACAATGACTTATGCCGATGGCCGGATCGCTGTGATCAAAAACTCTCGGCGTGCGGCTTATGGGTATGATCAGAGGGTTGAACTGCTGGGATCAGAAGGGATGCTTCAGGCGCAAAATATCCTTGAAAACTCAGTGGTTAAGTCAACTTCGAATGGCGTGACCGGTGCCAAGCCGACTTACTTTTTCCTTGAACGCTACATGTCTGCCTATCGCGCCGAATGGGATGCATTCGTTAGGTCAGTAAATTCTGGATCAGGGGTGCCTGTAACTCTGGACGACGGTGTCGCCGCGCTTGCTATGGCCGAGGCCGCAACCCGTTCTGCGCAGTCCGGACAGTCGATGGTTTTGGCCAAAGTTTTGAAACCGGTTGCAAAATGATCGGATATACGGAAACTTGGGGCAGCTTCGCCCCGGATCGGGGCGAAGAAGATTCGGTTTAATCGGAAGATTGGGGCCAAGACCCCAACACACTGTTCAAACGGGAGGAGAAACCATATGAATAATTTCTTTAAAGGCGCACTGGCAGCTGGTGCACTGGCGATGGCTACGCCTGCATTCGCGCAGGAGATCGTCGTTGTGTCTCATGGTCAGGCCAATGACGCCTTCTGGAACGTCGTGAAAAACGGCGTTGAGCAAGCGGGCAAGGATGTCGGCGTGAACGTGGAATACCGCGCACCCGAGACCTTTGACATGGTTGCGATGTCACAGCTGATCGACGCCGCCGTGAACCAGGAACCGGACGGGTTGATTGTCTCGATCCCGGATGCCGATGCGCTTGGCCCGTCAATCGAACGTGCTGTTGCTGCCGGAATTCCGGTGATCTCGATCAACTCGGGTTCGGACGTGTCCAAACAGCTGGGCGCATTGCTGCATGTCGGTCAGGACGAGTTTGATGCGGGCAAGGCCGCAGGCGAAAAGCTAGCTTCGATGGGTGGCGCAAATGCGATCTGTGTGAACCACGAAGTCGGAAATGTGGCGCTTGACCTGCGTTGCGCCGGTTTTGCCGAAGGCTTTGGTGGCAGCGTCGAAGTTCTGCCGACCTCGAACGATCCTTCAGAAATCGAAGCGAAGGTCTCGGCCGCTCTGGCCGCGAATGACGCTGTCGACACAGTCATGGCGCTGGGTGCAAGTTCGGCTGGTGAACCCACGGTAGCGGCTGTGAAAGCATCGGGCCGTGATGTGAACGTGGCCTCGTTCGACCTGTCTGCGAACTTCCTGCAGTCCATCGCCGATGGAGATGCGGCATTTGCCATTGACCAGCAGCAGTATCTGCAGGGCTATCTGTCTGTGAACTTCATGGGCCTGCATGCCAAATACGGTCTGATGCCAGGTGGCAACGTGCCATCGGGTCCGAACCTGATCACACAGGACAAGGCAGCCCAGGTTATCGACCTGTCGGCACAGGGTATCCGCTGATCCGTTTGGGACAGTGAAAAACAGAAACGGCGCCAGGTGCGCCGTTTCAACCGAATTGGGAGGGAAACATGAGTGAGTCAGCGCCCGTCACTACGGACGAACGCGTAAAGAAAGAACCGTTTCTGACCAAGCTGATGAAACGTCCAGAGCTTGGTGCCATGGCCGGTGTGGTACTGGTGGTCATTTTCTTCGCGCTCACGGCAGACGATTCCATGTTCACGCTGGCTGGAGTTATGAACTTCATGACGCCCGCGGCACAGCTGGGTATCCTGGCTATCGGAGCGGCGCTGCTGATGATCGGGGGTGAGTTTGACCTGTCGATCGGTTCGATGGTTGCCTTTGCAGGCCTGTTCTTTGGTGTCTGCGTGGTGACTTGGCAGTTACCTCTGATCATTGCGATCCCAATGACATTTGTTTTTGCGGCCTTTGTTGGGGCGGTGAACGGCAATATCGTCATACGGTCGGGTTTGCCTTCTTTTATTGTAACTCTGGCTTTCCTTTTCATTCTGCGCGGTCTCTCACTGGTGGGTCTCAAAGCAGCCACTGGGGGGTCAACCCAGCTGCGTGGCGTGCGCGATGTAGTCGAAAACGACTGGCTGGCCCCGTTCTTCTCGGGCGAAGCTTTTGCCGGTTTGTTTGCCTGGCTGGCTGCAAACGGATTGATCGACACATTCAAAAACGGGGCGCCGAAAGTACCGGGCATTCCGGTCGAGATTTTGTGGTTTATCGTTCTGGCCCTAGCGGCGACCTATGTTTTGCTGCGGACCCCAGCTGGAAACTGGATTTTTGCCGCCGGTGGCGACAGTAATGCGGCGTCGAATTCTGGTGTGCCGGTGAGCCGTATCAAAGTTTCTTTGTTCATGCTAACCGCCTGCTGTGCGGCGCTGGTTGCAATCATCACCGTAATCGACGCGGGATCGACCGATGCGCGCCGTGGCTTCCAGAAAGAGTTTGAGGCCATCATTGCGGCGGTGATCGGGGGCTGTCTGCTGACCGGCGGCTATGGATCGGCCATCGGGGCGTTCTTTGGCGCGATCATCTTTGGCATGGTGGTCATCGGGCTGACTTACACGGATTTCGATCAGGACTGGTTCCAGGTGTTCCTGGGCGCAATGCTTCTGATCGCGGTATTGTTCAACAACGCCATCCGCAAACGCGTAACCGGGGAGCGCTGATATGACTGAAGACAGCAAGTTCCATCACGGGGATGCGGTAAAGGATGTCGCGCCGATCGTGCAAATGAAGAATATCGAAAAGCACTTTGGTAACATTATTGCCCTGGCAGGCGTCAGCTTTGACGTCAGGCCTGGCGAATGCCACTGCCTGCTGGGCGACAACGGTGCCGGAAAGTCGACCTTCATCAAGACCATGTCCGGAGTTCACAAACCCACCAAGGGCGAGATCTTTTTCGAAGGCAAACCGCTGCAGTTTGACACGCCACGCGATGCGATGGAGGCGGGCATTGCGACCGTGTTTCAGGATCTGGCGATGATCCCGCTGATGAGTGTGACGCGGAATTTCTTCATGGGTCGCGAACCGACCAAGGGCAAGGGATTGCTGAAACGGTTCGATATCGACCAGGCCAATGAGGTCTGTATGGCCGAGATGCGCAAGATGGGTATCAATCTGCGCGGGCCGGATCAGGCCGTTGGAACCCTGTCAGGGGGCGAGCGTCAGACGGTTGCCATTGCCCGGGCGGTTTACTTCGGGGCCAAGGTTTTGATCCTTGATGAGCCGACCTCGGCACTTGGGGTACGTCAGACATCGAATGTTTTGGCAACCATCGACAAGGTGCGTAATCAGGGCGTGGGTGTGGTGTTTATCAGCCATAACGTGCGCCATGCGCTGGCAGTGGGTGATCGCTTTACCGTGCTCAATCGTGGCAAGACGCTGGGCACGGCCACACGTGGAGAGATCACACCCGAGGAATTGCAGGACCTGATGGCCGGAGGTCAGGAAATGGCCCAGCTGGAAGGCTCTTTGGGCGGAACGGTTTAACCGTTCCCCCGTCTGGGCCACAGGCCCGCTAATTTCGAAATTGCAGGAATGGCCGAGATGGCCTTGTGTTGAAAGGTATCACTATGGGCAACACAGTCCGACTGACCGCAGCGCAAGCTTTGGTGCGCTATCTGGGCGCGCAGATGAACGAAGCGGGCGAGCCCTTTATCGCCGGTGTCTGGGCCATTTTTGGCCATGGCAATGTGGCCGGGCTGGGCGAAGCGCTGCACGGCGCGAAAGACAGCCTGCCAACCTATCGCGGGCAAAATGAACAGACAATGGCACATTGCGCGATTGCCTATGCCAAGCAGACGCGGCGGATGCGGGCGATGGCGGTGACCTCATCCATTGGACCGGGGGCGACCAATATGGTCACCGCGGCGGCGTTGGCGCATGTGAATAGGTTGCCGGTTCTGATTATCCCCGGCGATGTGTTTGCCACCCGTGGGCCTGACCCTGTGTTGCAACAGATCGAAAGCTTTGGTGATGGTACGGTTAGTGCCAATGACTGTTTTCGCCCGGTCAGCCGGTACTATGATCGCATCTCGCGGCCTGAACATCTGTTGACGGCCTTGCCTCGTGCCTTTCGCACCATGACCGATCCGGCCGATTGCGGGCCTGTGACGTTGGCCTTTTGCCAGGATGTTCAGGCCGAAGCCTATGACTATCCCGAGAGTTTCTTCGAGCCGAGGGTCTGGTATCAGCGCCGCATTCGCCCGGATGAGGCGGAGTTGGCCCGTGCGGTGGCTGCGATCAGATCAGCCAAACGTCCCGTTATCGTTTCCGGAGGTGGCGTGCATTACTCCGGAGCGACGGATGTGCTGCAGAGCTTTGTGGAATCCCACAATATCCCGATCACCGAGACGCAGGCCGGGAAATCGGCGCTGGCTTGGGATCATCCGTTGAACCTTGGCCCGGTTGGTGTAACCGGTGGTGAACCGGCCAACGCCACCTGCGCCGAGGCCGATCTGGTGCTTGCTGTTGGGACGCGGTTGCAGGACTTTACCACCGGGTCCTGGGGGCTGTTTTCCAATCCGAACCGCGAGATGATCTGCCTGAACACAGCCGCCTATGACGCCGAAAAACACGGCGCAATGCCGCTGCAAAGCGATGCGCGTGTCGGGTTAGAGGAACTTGGCGAAGCCTTGCACGGCTACCGGGCCGACCCGGTGGCGGACACGCTTAAGGCAGATTGGTTTGGCAAGGTGGATGCACTGACCGACGCGCCCGGTGACGGAAACGCGTTGCCTACGGATATGCAGGTAGTGGGTGCGGTGCAACGCGCCTCGGACAATAACACGGTAGTCATGTGCGCCGCGGGCACGATGCCGGGTGAGCTGCACAAGCTGTGGAAAGCGCCCCGCCCAGGTGCCTATCACATGGAATACGGGTTCAGTTGCATGGGCTATGAAATCGCCGGTGCAATGGGCATCAAGATGGCCCAGCCTGATCGCGACGTCATCTGCTTTACCGGTGACGGCACCTATATGATGGCGAACTCCGAAATGGCGACGGCAGCGATGATGGGCATCTCCTTTACTGTCGTCGTGACCGACAATCGTGGGTTTGGCTGCATCAACCGCCTGCAAATGGGCACCGGCGGGGCCGAGTTTAACAATCTGCTGGATCATGCGGTGCACGAAACGCCCTCGGCCATAGACTTCGCTGCGCATGCGGCGGCGATGGGGGCGACTTCGGTCAAGGTGGGCTCGATCGTTGAGCTGGAGCAGGCATTGGCCAAACGTGGCGAAGTCACCGGCCCCTATGTGGTCGTCATAGACACCGATCCGTACCCGTCGACCGAATATGGCGGCACCTGGTGGGAAGTGGCCGTGCCCGAGGTCAGCATCCGCCCGGAAGTGAATGAAAAGCGCGCAGCCTATGAGGTTGCCATCAAAGAAAGAAACACGAAATGAGCGTGAAGATCGGCATCTCTCCGATTGCATGGCAGAATGATGATCTGCCGGACCTGACCGCGGCTTACACGATGGAACAGGCCCTGAAAGAGGCGCGCGAGATCGGCTATACCGGCGTCGAACGCGGTCAGCGGATGCCCGGCGATACCGAAGGTCTGCGCGCCTATCTCGACACCAATGATATCGCCCTGTGTGGCGGTTGGTGTTCTGGGGCTTCTCTGGTTAACGATTTTGCCGCCGAGCGCGAGGCCGTGCGAGCGCAGGTCGAACAATTCGTAGCGCTCAACAGCCCGTGCATCGTCTATGCCGAATGTTCGAACACCGTGCAGGGGCAGATCGGGGTCGCGGTTAATGACCGGGTGAAACTGTCCCGGGATGAGGTGTTGGCCTATGCCGCCAAAATCACCGAGCTGGCCAAATGGATGGCTGATCAGGGCATGCCGATGGCCTATCACCACCACATGGGCACGATTATCGAAAGCGAAGAGGATGTGAACTGGTTGATGGAAGGGTCGGGCCCCGAGGTCGGCTTGTGCTTTGATACCGGCCACTTGCTGTTTGGTGGCGGCAACGTGATGGCGACCCTCAATCGGTGGGGTGACCGGGTGCATCACGTCCATTTCAAGGATATCCGTCCGGCGGTCGTACAGGATGTGCGCGAAAACAACCGCAGCTTCCTGGATGCTGTCGTCGCGGGAGCGTTCACTGTGCCTGGCGATGGTTGCATTGATTTTCAAGCCGTGGCGAATGCGTTGAAATCTATGGGTTATAGCGGCTGGATCGTGGTCGAGGCCGAACAGGACCCCGCCAAGGCCCCACCCCAAGAGTATTCCAAGATGGGCTACGACCACATTGTCGATGTCTGCGCTCAGGCAAGATTGGAGATCACCAACTAACAAACCGTCCCAAGGGGCAACACCAAGGCCATGAAGAAGGAGAAAATCATGGTAAGTCAAAGAATTGGATATGTCGGGTATTTTGACCGGGAATCCTGTGATCTGGACGAATTCAAGGTGTTGACCTCTCGGAAACTGACCTCGGACATGGTTCCGCAGGCCGCGATGATCGAAAAGAACGTCCCCGTCTATGACATGAATGCCCTGCGTCCCGCGCTGGAAGATACAGGGCAACGGCGCGCTTTGATGGCGGAATGGGGCCATGTGCTGAACCAATCCGCCGGGGTGATCGCGCTGAAAGGGGCCTATCAGGATCTGTCGGTGATCGACCGGGCGACCGAGGTTTTTCGGCAGATCATCGACGAGGAACGCCAAAGCGGCGAAGGCGAGGGTGATCATTTTGCCGCCTCGGGTGCGAATGACCGGATCTGGAATGCGCTGCAAAAGCACTGCCTGCGCGATCCGGAAGGTTTCTCAAAATACTTCGGCAACGCTGCTGTTGCCACCGCCTGCGAGGCATGGCTGGGGCCGAACTATCAGGTCACGGCTCAGGTCAATCAGGTCCGCCCCAGCGGCAAGGCACAGCAGGCGCATAGGGACTACCATCTGGGCTTTCAGACCGCTGAAAGCGCTGCACGGTACCCTGTGCATGCACATCTGCTGACGGCGGCGCTGACCTTGCAGGGGGCAGTGGCACATTGTGACATGCCGGTGGAAAGCGGGCCCACCAAACTGTTGCCGTTTTCACAGCTATATCCAGCCGGATATATTGGCTTTCACGACCCCGCGCACAGGGACCACTTTGAGAAGAGCTATGTTCAGGTGCCGTTGAACAAAGGCGACGCGGTATTCTTCAACCCCGCGCTGTTCCACTCGGCCGGCGAGAACCGCAGCACGGATATCGACCGTATGGCGAACTTGTTGCAGATCTCATCCGCTTTTGGTCGTGCGATGGAGGCCATCGACCGCCGGTCCATGGCGCTGGCCGTACTGCCGTCACTGGTGGCCTTGAAGCGAAGCGGCGAGCTGACTGGGTCCGAGCTGGACGCGGCCATCGCGGCGACTGCCGAAGGCTATCCGTTTCCGACAAATCTGGACACAGATCCCCCGATTGGCGGTAATGCTCCGGAAAGCCAGGCGGATATCTTGCGGCGTGCGGTCGCCGAAGAATGGACGCCAGAGCAACTGACCTCGGCACTTTCGGCTTTGAAAACCCGACAATCCGCCTGACGTTACGAACCGGGCCAGCGCGCCCAGAAAGGAGGCCCCATGGCCAACCTGCTCAGGAAACCACGCGGCCCCTATGGCAAGGTGCATGACATCACCCCTGCCTCTGCGGGATGGCGTTATGTCGGGTTCGGTCTTTACCACCTACGCGCAGGCGACAGGGCGACCGAAGAAACCGGTGACAATGAGGTCATACTGGTCATGGTCGAGGGCAAGGCGCATATCACCGGGGCCGGGCAGGATTGGGGTGTGCTGGGTGACCGCATGGATGTCTTTGAAAAGACGCCGCCGCATTGTCTGTACCTGCCCAACGGAACCGATTGGCAGGCCGTGGCGGAAACCGATTGTGTTGTGGCCGTGTGTTCGGCTCCCGGCACAGGTGGCCACCCGGCGCGACGGATCGGGCCGGGTGGCATCACACTGACCGAACGCGGGAAGGGTGTGAATACCCGCTATATCAACAATATCGCGATGGAGGCCGAAGACGTCGCTGACAGCCTGCTGGTGACCGAGGTCTTCACGCCCAATGGCCACTGGTCCTCCTACCCCAGCCATCGCCATGATGAGGATGACTTTCCTCGCATAACCTATCTGGAAGAGACCTATTACCACCGTTTGAACCCCTCGAACGGGTTCGGCATTCAGCGGGTCTATACCGATGATGGCGATCTGGACGAGGCTATGGCTGTATCTGATGGCGATGTCGTGATCGTCCCGCGCGGGCATCATCCCTGCGGTGCGCCCTATGGGTTTGAGATGTACTATCTGAACGTCATGGCCGGCCCATTGCGGAAATGGCGCTTTGTTGCCGCCCCCGAAGTTGAATGGATCATGGAGCGTGACGCATGAGCGCGAATTTTGCGAATTACCCCGGTCTTGCGGGAAAAACAGTTTTTATCACCGGCGGGGCCGGGGGGATCGGCGCCGAAACGGTTCGCGCCTTTGCCGCCCAGGGGGCCAGGGTCGGGTTTGTTGATCTGAACGCAGATGCGGGCCAAGCGCTGCTGGCAGAACTGGATGGGCAGCATGCCTTTGCCCAATGCGATTTGCGCGACATTGAGGCATTGCAGGCCGCCTTCGAGCGGCTGGTCGCCGCGCTGGGCGAGGCGGATGTTCTGGTCAACAACGCTGCCCATGACGAACGCCACGACTGGCGCGAGGTAACGCCGGAGTATTGGGATGACCGAATGGCAACCAATATCCGCCATATGTTCTTTGCCATCCAGTCGGTGGCCCCGGGCATGATCGCTAAGGGCAGGGGGGCCATCGTCAACCTAGGCTCGAATTCCTGGTGGGAATGCGGGGCGGGGTTCCCGGCCTATGCCACCGCCAAATCTGCCGTTCACGGCCTGACCCGCACCATGGCGCGCGAGCTGGGCGACCATCGCATCAGGGTGAACACGGTAGTTCCGGGCTGGATCATGACGGAGAGGCAAAAAGAGTTATGGGTGACACCCGAGGCGCTGGCCAAGCAGGTGGATCGTCAATGTCTCCCGGACCCGATTGAGCCGATCTATGTGGCGCGCATGGTCCTGTTTCTGGCCTCGGACGACGCGGCCATGTGCAGCGCGGGGAATTTCATGGTCGAAGGCGGCTCGATCTGAGGTGATGCTGCTTGACGGTGCGCTCCCGACCGACTGGTAACTTGACGCCCTAATGCTGCGGCGGGGCGCCAAAGGCACGGATCACGGTGCGGGCAGCAGCCTCAACTGGGTCGTGCGTTTCCTTCAGGATCGTGACGCGGTCAAACCGTTCAGGATCACGATTGACGGCTTCACGCATGGCATTTCCGAATGCCATACGCAGCTCGGTCCCGATATTGAACTTGCAGATCGAGGTCTCGCGCGCCAGCTTCATACGCTGCTCTACCGGCACACCGGACCCACCATGAATGACCAAAGGCACTTCGGTCACGGCATCGATTTCGGCGATACGCGCCTCATCCAGGCCACCTTCTTTGTTTTGCTGCAAGTGAACATTGCCAACCGAAATCGCCATCGCGTCGACGCCGCTTTCGCGTGCAAACTTCGCGGCTTCCTCGGGGTCGGTGCCATTTGAGCCTTCGACACCGGAATACCCCACAAAGCCGATCTCTCCCTCGCATGAAATCCCTGCCGCATGGGCCATTTCGGCAATGGCCGCGGTCTCATCGATGTTTTGCTGCAATGGCTTGCGCGACCCGTCGAACATCAGCGAGGTAAAGCCGCTGTCCAACGCGATTTTGCAGTCCTCGAACGTATACCCATGGTCCAGGTGGGCGACGACGGGGACAGAGGCGTTTTCGGCCAGATAGCGGAACATCTTGCCCAGAACAGGCAGGGGTGTGTGTTCGCGGCAGCTTGGACCAGCCTGAAGGATCACCGGCGCATTTTCGGCTTCGGCTGCGGCCACATAGGCGCGCATATCCTCCCATCCTAGCGTGACCAGGCCGCCCACGGCATAGCCTTGTTCATGCGCCGGTTGCAGAACGTCTTTCAGTGTGGCGAGGGTCATTTGAATTTTGCAATCATGTCTTTGATGCCCGGTATGGTTTCGATCTGATAGGCATGGGTGGGTTGGAAATACTGGACCAGCGAGCGTTGGGTCAGGCCGCCGAGGATCGTGAAATAATACATCTCATACCCCGGCAGGACGCAGCAGGGGTGATAACCCTTGTCGATACAGACGGTCGATCCGTCCATGATATGATAGGCGTCGCCCGGTTCGTTATCCTCGCGCTGCAGCATCTGTAGGCCAGAGCCCCAGTTGGGTTTGAAACGGAAATTGTAGGTCTCGTCGTGCCGCGTCTCGTCGGGCAGACGGTTCGTGTCATGCTTGTGGCTGGGGAAGCCGGACCAGCCGCCTTGACCAACAGTGAACAGCTCACTGACCAGCAGGCGACCGACTTTGTCGTGCTGTTTCTGGCCCAGGATGTGCTTGATCTTGCGGTGGGTTTTGGTGTCGTCGCTGCCGTATTGTACCAGATCATGCTGGCGGACATCGAACGGGTCCAGAACCTTGTCGTATCTGGCGCCTGCGATGAAGACTTCGGAATGATCCGAGATGCAGACGATCTGCACCTTGGCGCCAACGGGTGCATAAACGCCCTCTGGCTCTCCATCCCAGACATCCTCTCCTCGGTTACCCAGCATGGCAAATTGCACGCTTTCGACATCCACATCGACCGAACCTGTGGCCGGGACGATGCAGGTCTCATACCCCGGCACTTGATATTCGAACGCCTCGCCCTGTTTCAGTTTGACGATGTTGAAATAGTTCAGGGGCACCATTGGGTCATCGGCATCCACGATGGGTTTGTTCTGGTTCTCATAGGGGGCGATATGCATTGGGATCTCCTATGCCGTGGGGCCGGGATGGGTGGCCAGAAACGTGTCCAGCTGTTCGGTGGTCGGCATCGCGGGCGCGCAGCCGGGTTGAGACACGACGATCGAGGCGCAGGCCGACCCGCGCATCACCGCGTCCTTCAGCGAGTACCCCGCTGCAACCGAGGCCAGTAACCCGGCCATGAAACTGTCACCTGCGCCATTCGGCTTGACGGCGGTCACCGGATAGATGCCTGTCTGAAATTCCTGCCCGTCCATCAGCGTGATGGCGCCTTTTTCACCCATTTTATAGATCACCACGCGGCCTGGTTTGGCCGCCAGTTCCTGCGCCTTGGCAAACCCTTTGTTTATCCCGCCCGCCATGAAACCGAATTCTTCGTCATTGCCTACGATCAGATCACTGGCGTCACCGGCGCGGGACAGGACCTCGGACGCGACTTTGGGTGAGGGCCAACTGTAAGGGCGATAGTCTATGTCAAATATTACGGGCACACCGGCCTTACGGGCCGTGTCGATGGCCCGGAATGTGGCGCTGCGCGAAGGCTCGGCCGCAAAGACGGTTCCGGCCGAGATCACAGCCGAGAAGGAGCTGAAATCGACCTGGTCCATATCCTCTTCGGTGACTTGGAAATCGACTGCGCCATTGCGGTAGATGACATTCTGGAAATCTTCTGTCCGGCTTTCGTAGATTGCCAGCGACATGCGGTATTCGCCCCTTACAACCCGTATGTTGGACGTATCGACGCCGTAATGCGCCAGCCGGTTCAGGCAGAACCGCGCGACCGCGTCGTCAGATACCGAGGTGATCAGCGACGCTCGACTGCCCAGCTTGACCAGACCCACACATATATTTGCCGATGAACCGCCCAGATCGGCCCGGAACGCGTCGGCATCCTCACTTTTCTCGCCGATGGGATCGGCAAACAGGTCCATGCCCGCACGACCCAAGACGCCAAAGCGGTTTCCTTTGATACCGTCCATCAAAGCGGTCAAGTCATTTCCTCCGGCGAAAAGGGTCGGCAAGGTGTGTTGATCCTTGCGTTGAATCGATTCACACGATACTGATTTTGCAACCGGTTGCAAATGATATGTGCGAGGCCGCGGCAGATGCCTGAAATTGGAATTGGAATTGTTGGCGGCGGCTATATGGGCAAGGCCCACTCGGTCGCGATGTCAGCGGTAGGTGCGGTGTTCGACACCGTGCTGCGCCCGCGACTTGAGGTGATCTGTGCCTCGACATCTGCAAGCGCGGAAGTCTATCGTGCCGCCTACGGGTTCCAGCGCGCCACCGATGACTGGCGCATGTTGGTCGAGGATCCAAAGGTCGAGGCCATTGTGATCGCCTCACCTCAGTCGACACACCGTCAAATCGCTGAGGCGGCGTTTGCCCTTGGTAAACCGGTGCTGTGCGAAAAACCCTTGGGGGCGTCCTTGGACGACAGCCGCGCGATGGTGGCGGCAGCCGAGGCCACAGGTGCAATCAACATGGTCGGGTTCAACTATATCCGTACGCCCGCCAGCCAATATGCGCGTCAGCTTATTGTTGAAGGGGAAATCGGTCAGGTCACATGGTTCCGTGGCGAACATACTGAGGATTTCTATGCCGACCCCGAGGCCCCGGCAACCTGGCGCACAACGGGAATGGCCAATGGAACCATCGGCGATCTTGCTCCGCATATGGTGAATGGTGCGTTGGCGCTGATCGGGCCGATCACTCAGGTTATGGCCGATGTGGAGACGGTGCACCGGCATCGCCCCGGCGGCGAAGTTACCAATGATGATCACGCGCAGATGATGTGCCGTTTTGAAAACGGGGTCATGGGAAACCTTTATTTCAGCCGCGTCGCAACGGGTCGCAAGATGGGTTACGCCTATGAGATCTCGGGTACCAAAGGTGCGATCCGGTTCGATCAAGAGGATCAGAACGCCCTGTGGCTGTATCGCCGCGAAGGCCCCGAGGCCACGCGCGGGTTCACCAAGATCCTGACCGGCCCCGCGCATCCGGATTACGAGCCCTTTTGCCAGGGCCCTGGCCACGGGACAGGATATCAGGATCAGATCATTATCGAGGCCAAGGATTTCCTGCAGGCCATCCATTCCGGGCAGAATATCTGGCCCACCTTCCACGATGGGCACGAGGTGAACCGCGTTCTGGCGGCTGCATTGGCATCGTCAGACGGGCGGCAATGGACAGATATCAGCGATTTCTGAAAGCACACCACCCAATTTCCAAAGAGAGACTAAGACCATGACAAAGCTGAGATGGGGCATGATCGGTGGCGGTGAAGGCAGCCAGATTGGCCCTGCGCACCGCCTTGGCGCACAGGCCGATGGGCTGTTTGAGTTCGCTGCCGGAGCGTTGGACCACCGCCCCGACGTGGGACGTGAATATGCACAGCGTCTGGGCGTTGCAACTGATCGCGCCTATGGCGACTGGCAAGAGATGCTAGCCGGTGAAAAAGACCGTAGCGACCGCATCGATCTGGTTACAATCGCGACACCGAACTCGACCCATTTTGAAATTGCCAAGGCCTATCTCGAGGCGGGTTTTAACGTTCTGTGCGAAAAGCCGATGACGATGACCGTGGAAGAAGGCGAAGAGATCGTGCGCATCGCCGAAGCATCGGGCAAGCTATGCGCCGTGAATTATTGCTATTCGGCTTATCCGATGGTGCGCCAGGCACGTGCAATGGTGAGGGTCGGGGATATCGGCAAGGTGCGTCTGGTCGTGACGAATTTCAGCCACGGCCACCACGGGGATGCCACTGACGCCGACAATCCGCGCGTGCGCTGGCGGTATGATCCGGCGATGGCCGGTGTCTCGGGGCAGTTCGCGGATTGCGGTATACACGCGCTGCATATGGCCAGCTTCATTTGCGATGATGAGGTCACGTCGCTGTCCGCCGACATGGCCTCGACCATATCAAGCCGCGTGCTGGAGGATGATGCCATGGTCAACTTCCGGACAGAGCGTGGCACCGTCGGGCGCTTGTGGACTTCGTCCGTTGCGATCGGGCGCCAACATGGGTTCGACATTCAGGTCTTCGGTGAAACCGGCGGTCTGCGCTGGACCTCGGAACAGCCCAACCAGTTGCTCTATACACCGGTCGGCGGCCGCACACAGATCATTGAAAAGGGCGAAGGTGGCTTGTACGAGGACGCCCAGCGCCTGTCGCGGGTGGCCATCGCACATCCTGAAGGGTTTCCCTTGGCTGTGGCCAACATCTATTGCGATCTGGCCGATGCCATTCGTGGCGAAACCCGCGACGGGTTGCCAGGCGCAGCGGATGGGGTGCGGTCTATCGCAGCGGTCCATGCTGCCGTTGCGTCGGGCAATGAAGACGGAGCCTGGAAGGATGCGCGCCCCCCTATGTTCCGCTGACTAGGTGCGGGGGCGCAGCGTGCCCCTTTCGACTACGCGGCAGGGGAAAATGCGGGCCTCGGGATAACGCTCGGGGTCTTTCAGCATCTCTTCCACCAGATCCACAGACGAGGTGATGATTTGCTTGATCGGTTGGTGGATGGTCGTCAGATTCACGCTTTCCCAACGCGACATCTCCATGTCATTCAGGCCGATGATCCCGATATCCTTGCCCGGTTTCAGCCCGTGATCCGACAGAGCGGACAGCGCACCGACGGACAGAATGTCATCGCCGCAGAAATAGCTTTCGGCTGGTTGACCCTTTAGCAGATCCAGCATTTCAGCGCGCCCCGCCTCAAATGAATAGGCCCCGGCGAAAGAGTATGTCACCTCAAGATCGGGGTGCTTTTCGACCTCTTCCATAAAGCCCTGATAGCGATCCATGGCCGAGGTCGCATCTTTTGGCCCGCCTAAATATCCAACGCGCCGATAACCCCGCGCCTTTAGCTCGCGGGCTGCCATGCGACCACATTCGACATTGTCGATCCCGACGACATGTACCTCTGGTGAGGTCGCCGAGCGCCCGAACGTATGCACAACCGGAACACCGGCATCGTGAAACGCCTTGGCGAAACTAGGCGGCAGGGTCGAAGAGGCCACGATGGCAGCGTCAACAGAATACTGGCGCAGCATCCGAACGGAATTGGCAGGCTCGGTCTCATCCGTCAGATTCACGATCAACGGGCGTAATCCACGTTCTTGCAAGGCACGTGTGAACTGATCGAACACTTCAAGGAAAATCGGGTTGTGAAAGTTGTTCGAGATCAACCCAATCAGTTTTGTCCGCCCCGTGGTCAGGGACGAGGCCAGGGCGTTTGGGCTGTAACCCAGTTCCGCCGCGGCCTTTTCCACCTTGCTTCGGGTTTTTGCCGAAACCGAGGCGCCCTCGGTAAAGGTGCGCGACACGGCAGAGCGCGACACCCCGGCCAGAGCTGCGACGTCTTTTAGGGTGACGCTCATGTTTCGTACCTGCAGAAGAAAGTTGGGATGACAGACATTTTCATGTCGTGATACTAAGCCAGTTAGTCTGGCGGCTGCAATCGGTTGCAAATGATTGCTCGTTTGACGCGGGGCCCGGTTTATTGACCCCGAGCAGCTTCTCACCAGTCGATTCTTTCTGACGGGAGATCAGGTAAATCTGCCGCCGCGCACCGTAAATCGGTCCGCGATTTGACGCATTTCCGCCCAAAATGATCGAAAATTCGCCCTAAGCGGGAATTTCTTTTCGTTTGTGGGGAGGTTTCGGCACCTCCTCATAGGTAACGATTTAGTTAACGGGGGTGTGTTCCTCGTGTCAGTGCGGGATTTCGCACTTTGGTAAAACAGTCTGGAGTTCAAGTAATGTTGAATGGAATTCGCAAAGTATTTCTGAAGCTGCGCAAAGACGAGCGTGGCGCCACCCTGGTTGAATATGGCATCGCGCTGTTTGTTGCGATTGTCGTCGGCGGGACAATTCTGACCAATTTGGCTGGCACGACCAGTAGCAACTTTAGTGATGCAAACTCGGCAGCCCAGCGGGGAACAACACCAACCCCTTAACCTGCACGCCAATATTCCAAGTAAAAAACCTGACTTCCCGCTCGCAAGTGCGGGGCGTCAGTTTCCTACCAGACCACCTTTGATTTGCATAAGCGGTCTGTTTGGCCATTCAGGCCCAATTAAGTAATTATCCTGAGTTTTCCCGGGAATTGGAGGATACCATGCGTATTAAATCATTTTTGATGACTTTCCTGGGAATAGGTTTGGCGGGTGGCGCAGTCATTCTGGCACAGGATCAGATCCGACGGAATCAGTCAGCGGGTGAACCAACCATAGTTCGTGTTGTGGCCGTGGCCGAAGATATCGCGTTCGGAACGCCGATCGAAGGGCACAAGCTGACGACCATTGATTGGCCTGCTGCATCTGTGCCTGCAGGTGTTTTTACAAGCTTTGATGATGTCCTGCCTGTCGCCGGCATAGAACCTCGCCGGGCCAAGCGCGCTTTGGCGCAGGGCGAAATTCTTTTGACCTCGAAAGTTTCCGAATTTGGTGAAAAAGTGACAATCGTTCAGACGATTGGCCAGAATAACCGCGCGATGGCGATCAATGTTGACGCGCAGACAGGGGTAGGCGGATTTGTAACGCCTGGCGACTTTGTCGACATTGTTCTGACCCGCGGCACCAATGATACGCTGCGTGCAGTGACGATCCTCCAGAATATCCGGGTCATCGGCGTGGACCAAACTGCGGATGAAGAGCTTGACCAACCGGGCATTGCCCGCACGGTTACGATCGAGGTCACCCCGGATGAAGGCCAGAAGTTGGCTCTGGCGCAGAAGGCCGGGCAGCTCAGCCTGTCTCTGCGGTCTCTGCAAACAGAAGAGGATAAGCCGCTGGAAGCGGTTCGCCTCAGCGACATCCTCCTTGAAAAATCACCGCTAGAAGAGGGCACGCCCAGGCCGATTGTGAAAGTTCGCCGTGGGGCATCCGACGTTCAGGAAATTCAGGTCTTTGGGAACACCAGCGCAACAACTGAGCCGGTGAACTGAGGTCAGGTTGGTCTTTCGAGGGAGGTTGATATGACTTCGCTACGCAAAATCAGGGACAAAGAAGACGGCACAATTCTGGTATTTGTCGGCATGTTTATGGTCGTCATGATCGGAATGGCTGCACTGACTTTTGATCTGGGGCGTATCGCCTCTACCCAAACTGACATGCAAGCCTATACCGACCACGTTGCGCTTGCCGCCGCAGGAGAGCTGGATGGCAATGCTGACGCCATCACCCGTGCAACAGCTGCGGCATCCGGCATGATCGACGACGAACAGTTTTTCGCTGATGGCAGCCAAAGCCTTGGAACTTCTGCGGATTTTTCGCTTCGTTTTCTGACCGGATTGCCTACTCCGGGGGCAGACCCAGACGATAACGACTCGGTTACGCCCTTTGTGACGACAGACCCGGCGCGTGCTGTCTTGGTCGAGGTGACCGCGACACCACGGACTGTTTTCCTGCCTTTTGGCCGATCGCTGGCCAGCTTGCTGGGCGTCGCCAGCCCGTCCGGAGAGGTGAATTCAGTCTCGATCGCTGGGTATTCAGCATATGCCTGTGACGTAACGCCGTTGATGTTCTGCATCCCGTCGGGCTGGACCTCCAGCGCCAATATCGGCGCTTCCATCAAATTGCGTACTGGCGGCAACAACTCGGCCTGGGGGCCGGGGAATTTCGGATTTCTGGATCCAACGGATATCGGGATCAATCCAAACGGGCCATGCGCCGGTCTGACTGGTTCAAAGCTGTATATCTGCCTCATTGCTGCGAATGGGAACCTGACCAAATGCGTGTCTCAGCGCGGTGTCGACACCGAACCCGGTCAGCGGAACGGGATTGGCAGCGCGATCTACAATTCGCGGTTCGATATGTTCCAGGCGACCATGAACCAACTGAAGAACGATCCAGACTATGCACCGGGCCCAAATGTGATCTCGGGCTGGGACCATACTGGTGGGGGATGTTTGAACAACAATCCGACCCTGTCGACCAATACTATTCCAATGCCGCCGGATGATTGCTTTGACCCGGTGAGTGGTCTTTGCAATGGCAGCCGTTTTGGCGATGGCAACTGGACGTCAGGGCAAGCAGCTTACAACCTTATGAATTATGGCGTTGGACCGGACGGTACGCTGACACCGCATGCGCAGGGTGCACCGACAGGAAACACCCGGTATCAGGTATATCTGGACGAGGTCAGCCGGGCCGGGTCAGGCGATATCGTCACCGGACGGGACGAGACCGGCCGCGCCCAATGTTCAAGCCAGCCCAGCACCGACCCCGACCGCCGGACATTTATCGCCGCAGCGATTGACTGCACCGCGAACCCGGTTTCCGGGCGGGCCACCGATGTGCCGGTGAAGGAGTTCGTAAAAGTCTTTCTGTTTCAGCCGCTTGAAGAATCCACAGGCTCGGATTTCGACATCTTCGTCGAGGTGGTCAAACAGGTTGGCGGCGGAGTTGGCGGCAGTGCCGTTGATGGCATTTTCCGCGATGTTGTGAGGCTGTACCGATGAAGCCGCTGGGTCGCTTCCTCTCACGCTTTCGGCGCTGCGAGTCTGGCGCGCCGATGGTCGAGTTCGCCATGGTTCTGCCGGTTATCTTGCTGTTCTTTGTTGTGATCATCGAGGGCAGCCGGATCACCTGGATACATCAGGCGACATCTGCCGGCGTAAGGGATGCGTCGCGCATGATCGCTCGCATCGCACCGCTGGATCTATGCAGCGCGGGAGGCGTCGCAAGCTATGATGCAATGGCCACAGATATTGTCGCCAACCGACTGGGCGGTGGGGCGCATTTGCCGGTCGGAACAACGCTGGTGGATGTAACCCCGACCTGCATCTCGCGGTCTGGCAGCTATCGTATTGACCCGACCTCAGTGGTCGAAGTGACCGCGAAAATCCAGATTGATTTTATCCTGGGCAATGTTCTGGGCCTGTTCGGCGGGGCTGTTAGCACGCTTGACACGGTGATTTCGGATCAGAGCCGGGTGTTCGGCGTATGACCCGGGTGTCGCATATCCTGCGGACCTTCCGGCGTCAGGAGCGTGGCGCCGCCCTGGTCGAATTGGGGATGGTCATTCCACTGTTCCTGTTGCTGATGTTCGGCATTGTGGATTATGGCCGGTTGTTCTGGTCGACAACCATGGCGCAGAAGGCGATGCAAAAAGCATCCAGGCTGGCAACTCTTGGGCCTCCGCTTTGCGGTGCGTTGCCGACCGAGCACACGCTGGCAAGCGGCGCTCCTACAAGTACGAAATTTGGGGTGCTCTGCCGCAGTGGCAATGTCTGTGCCGTGCCTGCCCTGCCTGCGCCCTGCCCTTTGAATACCGCGACGGATTACGGCGCACGTGTCTGGAATGATATCCGCATGTTGCTGCCACCGGGAACGACTGCCGCCAACGTACAGATCGGATATTCGCATGACGCGCGCCTTGGATTTTTAGGGGGGCCATATACGCCGGTCGTTACCGCCGAACTTGTTAACGTAGACTTTAACTTCATGATGCCAATCGCCGGTCTGGCCGCTCTTGCGTCGAACGGCACAACACCTGCGTCAAATACCCCCAACAGTATTTCTCTTCCCGCGATGAGCACATCGGTTCCCGCCGAAGATCTGGCGGCCGGGGCGAGTGAGTAAGGAGAAACATAATGAGTGCCAAGCAGATTTCAGTATTGTTGATTTCACCGGACGAGCAGATTTACTCGGCCATAGAAGGCTCGTTACGGGGGCAGGCGAACTGCCGGTTCACCGGTCGTCAGGACACCGTTGCGGGGGTAAACGGCTCTGCGATCTCGCTGACTGCAGAGCATGATGTTGTTCTGTTCGATGTGGATGAGAATTCCGGGGACCTACTGCAAACCGCACGGAAAATCTGTGATGCCCGTATGCCAAATGCGATCATCATTGCGTTGGCCCACGAGGATCTGCCCTTGGAAAAGGCGCGCCAGTTGAAAAAGCTTGGTGTCGACGACGTTCTTCCGAGAAAGTGGATCGACGAGGAAATTGTGCCGCAGGTGGACGCAATCCGGGCCCGCCGTCAAGCGCAGTTGCCGGCCGTGTGGGGCGGTCAAGCAACCCTGGGCAAAGTGATCGCCGTGGCCAAATCCCGTGGTGGGGTTGGATCGTCTATCGTCGCTGCCAATCTGGCCAACGAGCTACAGGCCAAGGAAGGGTTCTTCAAGAAGAAAGCCGCCAACGAAGTCGCGGTTGTCGATTTGGATTTTCAGTTCGGATCTATTGCCGCCCTGATGGATGTTGAGGAAAGTGACGCCATGTGGCGGATGGCGATGGATGAGAGCATTCCCGATGGCGCCTTTCTGGAACAGGCCATGACCAAATCCCCCTGTGGGGTTGATGTTCTGGCTGCACCGTCGCGCTTTGGTCCTCTCAGTGCCATTAATGAAGAACAGATCTCGGCCATTTTGGACAGCCTTAAGCGCAGCCATGATTATGTGATTATTGATCTGCCGCGAGCTCTGGTCGAGTGGATCACGCCGGTTTTGTCGCAAGCCGACCGGCTGCTTTTGGTGACGGATGTCGCGGTGCCTTCGATCCGGTCAGCACGGAAATTGATGGATTTCTATCACGCCGAAAACCCGGCCTTGGAAATCCAGCTGGTTGCGAGCCTGGAAAAGAAACCCCTGATCCCGGCCGCGCACCACCGCGCAGCGGCAAAGCTGTTGGAACAGGATTTCGCCCACTGGATCCCCAAGGATGAGCGAACCGTTCGTGAATGCGTGGATCGGGGCGTACCTCTGCAAGAGGTCTCAAACCGGGCGCCTCTGACACGGGCCATCCGCCGCATCGCGCAGGAAACCACAGTTTCTCTGCCGCCACGCGTGGGCAAACAGTAAATCGAAGTCCGAAGATGTGAAGATCAGTTAAGTAAAAGGTAAAGCAGAATGTTTCGTGAATTTGACAGAACGGGTCGCACAACATCCCAATCCCCAAAAGTTGTGCCGTTGGACACGAAACAGCCGAACGGAAATGTTGCTGATATCGAGGTCAAGAACGCCGAACGCCGTGCCATGGAGCGCGAGCGCGAGATGGACCGTATCGACCTCAAGGCCCGGATGCACAACTCGTTGCTTGATAAGCTGAATCTGGCTGTGATCGACAAGGTCGAAGAAGACACATTGCGGGGCGAAATCGGCAAACACGCAACTGATCTGTTGCGGTCCGAGGGCCGGGCCATGCGGTCTGAGGAAATCAAGCTTTTGGTCGAAGAACTGATGCACGAGGTGCTTGGGCTTGGGCCACTGGAGCCTTTGCTGGCCGACCCTTCGATCAACGATATTCTGGTGAACGGTCACAAGCAGATTTTCGTCGAACGTTCAGGTATTCTGGAAAAAACCTCGGCGCGTTTTCGGGATGAACGTCATTTGCTTCGGATCATCGACAAGATTGTCAGTCGTGTCGGCCGTCGTATTGATGAACGCCAACCCTGGGTGGATGCGCGGCTTGAGGATGGCAGCCGTGTAAACGCGATCATTCGGCCCTGCGCGCTGGACGGGCCGGCCTTGTCGATCCGTAAATTCGCGCGCGTACCGCTGACGATGGAGCGGTTGGTTAAGAACGATGCATTGAATGACAGTGCCGCGGCGTTGTTGCGTGGTCTGGTCGAGGCAAAGATGAATGTCCTGATTTCTGGAGGAACCGGATCAGGTAAAACGACGATGCTGAATGCCTTGTCTTCCTATATCGGCGGCAACGAACGGGTCGTGACCATCGAAGACGCTGCTGAACTGCAACTGCAGCAGGAACATGTTCTCCGCATGGAGACCCGCCCAGCCGGTTTGGACGGGACCGGCGCTGTGGCCCAGCGTGATCTTGTCCGCAACGCGCTGCGGATGCGCCCTGACCGTATTGTGGTCGGCGAGGTGCGCGGATCAGAGGCCTTCGACATGCTGCAGGCGATGAATACCGGCCATGACGGTTCGATGACGACCGTTCATGCCAACAGTCCACGCGATGCGCTGTCTCGGGTCGAACAGATGGTACAGATGGGCGGGATGGAGCTGCCGCATTCGGCGATCCGGGCCACCATCGCTTCGGCCATCCACTTTGTGCTTCAGTTGAACCGACTGTCAGACGGGACGCGCCGGGTTACTTCGATCTCGGAAGTGACTGGAATGGAAGGCGACATCATCACCATGCAGGACATCTTTGTCTTCAAGCGCGAAGGCAAGGATGAAAACGGCAAGGTTCTGGGCCGGTTCATGCCCACGGGAATTCGACCAAAATCCAGTGATGCACTGGCGGCTGCCGGGGTCGACCTGTCCACCGTCAAGTTCAACTAAGGAGGTCCGGGATGTTCGAGAAAATCAGGTCATATCTGGCCAATTTGAACATCAACAACCTGATCGGCCCGGAAATGGAAGTTGCCGGGTTCGATGTCAGGTTTGTTCTTGCGCTTGCGGTTTTCCTGGGTGCGCTGATTGCTTTTGAAGGGCTGCGTCAGTTTATGCGGCGTGGCGAAAACCGCGAAGAGGCGATCAACCGCCGAATTCAGATGCTGTCCGAGGGGAAGTCGGGTGAGGATGTCCTCAGCCTGTTGAAACCGCAGGAAGCCAAGCCACTGTTGCGGAGTTTCCCGCTGGTGGGGGATTTGCCACTGGCGTTGAAGGTTTCAGGCCTGAACATGGTTCCCGAAATGTTTCTGGCCGGTTGTGGCGCAGCCTTTCTGATCTCGGCCATTGGTGGGTCTATGGTGGCTGATCCGTTGAAAGTGGTCCCCACCTGCGCCCTTGTTTTCCTGATTGCACCACTGGTTGCGTTGGGGGTTACGTTGCGCAAGCGCAAGGCGGCGTTGATCAAGCAGTTGCCCGATGCGCTGGACCTGATGTCCCGTGGATTGAAGGTGGGGCACCCACTGAACACAACCTTACAAAGTGTCGCCGAAGAAATGCCTGACCCGATTGGAACTGAGTTTGGGCTGGTCGTTGATCAGGTCTCTTATGGCGAAGAACTGACGACTGCGATCAAAAGCATGGCTGACCGCATCGATGAAGAAGATATCCAGTATCTAGCTGTTGCGCTGATGATGCAGCACGGCACAGGTGGTGACCTGGCCGGCATCTTGCGCACGCTGGCCCGCGTGATCCGAGCGCGCATGTCATTGCGTCGCAAGGTCAAGGCCATCTCGGCCGAAGGCCGCATGACGGCTTATATCCTGTCATCCATTCCCGTTGGCATTGCCGTGTTCATGACCATCATGACGCCGACATATTATGGCGATGTCGCGGACTCTCCGGCCTTTGTGCCAGTCATGAGCGTTATCGCCGTGACCATCGTCCTGAACGCGATTGTGATGTTCAAGCTTGTGAATTTCCGGATTTGAAGAGGCGTATTCGATGGAGTATTTGAGTTCGATTTTTGATAGCGAATTATCAACGCAGATCCTGGTTCTGGGTTGTGTGCTGATAGGTGCGGTCGTAGCGTTTCTTGGTATCTCGTCCTCGCTTAGCGAACGGTCCACAGCCGCAGAGCGCATGGTGTCAAGCCGACCACGTCAGGCTTTGTCACGGGCAGTTCCTGAAAAAGTCGAGGGCGAAGCGCCGACAGGTTTGAGTGCGGCCCTGATACCCAGCGATGCCAGTGTACGTTTCGAAGTTGGGCAGGTGTTGGCGCGTTCCGGATTTCGCAGCAAAAACGCAATCGTGAATTTCTATCTTATCCGTTTGGGGCTGGCGACGTTCCTGCCGCTGGCCTTCCTCTTCCTGATGTCCTGGCAACCGGCAAACAACTTGGGTGCGCGGATCGCGGAATATACGTCCAGCCTGAACGCGTTCGAGATTATCCGGAATGTCGGCGTATTGTGCGGGATCGGGTATCTCATACCGCAGTTATGGATGGGCGCCCGGATCAAAGAGCGCAAGCGTCTGATGGAAAATGCGTTTCCGAACATGCTGGATCTGCTCCAGATCGGTATCGAGGCTGGCCTCGGTTTTGATCAGGCCTTACTGAAAGTGGCGGTCGAAATGCAGCTTGTCGCGCCGGAAATGTCCGAAGAGATGCTGATTGCGCTTTCCGAGATTCAGGCAGGGCGTGACCGAGATACCGCGCTGATGCGTATGGCGCGTCGAACAGGTATCGAGGAAATGAGCTCATTCGTAAGCGTTGTGCTGCAATCGACCCGGTTTGGCGTTCCCCTGGCTGCGGCTTTGAACACTTATGCCGAAGAAATGCGTGAACTGCGCGAGGTGCGGGCACAGGAAAAGGCCAACAAGTTGCCTGTCCAAATGTCGGCGGTTATGGCCAGTTTTATGCTGCCTGCAATCGCTGGGCTGATCCTGGCCCCGATCGTGATCCGTTATATGGATGCGTTTGGCCCCTAAGACGCTGGCATGGTCAGAACCAAAGCGCAGTAGCCGACCAGATTGCTAGGATCACCCCGGATGATCCGATAGCGATTCCAAGAGGAAATTCGCGCGACTGGGCGGTTGACTTGATATGCGGGGAAGTTTGTCGGGCGAGACGCCGAAACAGCGACATTCCGATCAGCCCCGCTGCCATGCAGCCTGCCAGTATTAGCAGATAGGTCGATACGACCGGGACCGGAATTGCGGCAAATACGATTGGCAATATCTTGGCGTCGCCACCGCCCAGCCAACCCGCTGCAAACAGACCGAAACAAATCGCAAAACACGCTGCGGCCACAAGAAGGCGCAGCAGCAGTTGGTTCCAATCCGGAAACGGCGCGGTCATAAGCACGACTGCACCGCCCAGCAGGCAGTACAGGTTAGGGATGCGCATTTGGGTGAAATCCGTCCAGGCGATCATTACGAACAGCGGTGTGAATACCCACAATGTCAGCCAGGACTGCCAGTCCAGTTCAGGCATCAGGCACGTGCCTGGCTAGGTTTCCCATGAAGGGCCTCGCGCTCTTCTACCGATACCAAGCGCCGGGCCAGCATGTGGAAGGTGTCCAGCGCCGTTTTTGAATAGATATGCTTGAGATGCGTGCGAACTGTCGCTGGTCCGATCTCAAGTTCGGCACCAATGGACTGAGGCGACAACCCGCGTGAAACAAGAACGCAAACACGCCATTCGGCACGGGTCAGGCCCGTTGGGTTCTCGGTGCTGAGAATAGGTGCTTCACTGTATGATTTTCTGAGTGCGGTGACTGATTGCCGAGACAATGATTCAGTGATCAGTCCGGCTCGGCGGGCCTGATAGGTCTCGGATAGTTGCGGAGCCACCTGTTCAATAGCTTCGCGGTAACCGGGTTCGGAACTCTGCCCGAAATGAAGTTCCAGAAAGTCGATTTCGCCGCCGTTATGGTCCAGGCATATGAACAGAATGTCATCCAGCTTGCGGTGCGACATCCAATCTAACAAAACTGCGGAGATATCACTGGGGTCTGCCCCGTCATCTCGCAGACTAAACACCGAGGCGCGTTTTGGTTTGTTCCGAAACGGGCCGAGGGCGTCGTTGGCGAAAGAATGAAACAATGGTCTTTGGAATTTTGGATCCCGTGTGTCAGCCCGTGCGGCAACACGATGGGCCCCTTTGTTCAGCCACACACGGCTGATGACAGCACAATCGGCGCCAAATGCTTTGACGATACCTTCAAGCGCGGCATCAAGAACGACGCCTGCCTGGCTCCAATGAATGAAATTAATGATGGCTCTGGCATGAAGCGCGTTTGGTAACCACGCAGCGCTCTGAGCATTCCCCCGGACCATAGATAACAACCTGTACTCGAACAAACATAAACGCGCATTTGCAATATAAGAGTGCGCAACCTCCTACCGATTCTTTACATTCCTATAGTTCTATATAATCGTCTAAAACTCATCTAAAAAATCATTAACCTAATTATGTACGATCAATTCGTCGCGTTTCAGTAAACAAACTGCACAAAATCCGCGGACTATTTCTTTGACCTATTCGCGGAATACGGGACGAAGCGTAGTGGTTTATGCCTTTTTTGTAAGGTTATTGCGCTTGTTTGGTCGTCGGCTGGTCGGGCGGTTGCCTGTATTCACCGATGCAGCCGTGGAGGGATTAACCGTTTTTCAATTTGTCACAATTCTTGATTTGCACGACGCTTCGGGTTTGAGACCCAGGTTCAAACGGCTTGATTTGCAAGGGATGTCGGCTCGTCCCGGTGACCATTTGAGCTGTATCATACGGCCTGGGCTCTCCTTTAGATTTAGCAACGACTTCTTGCTTGCCGAGCAGAGCGGCACTGCCTGCATGGCGATCACCGGCATGTTTTCAAATAATACCTTTTAATTTCAATTATTAAGAAGCGGAATATGTTTGAAAATTTACAAGACTCCGTACCCAGGTGTTCATTTGTTTACATAACATAGCTGCTTTTTGAATAGGTTATTGAGAAATTTTCAGAACCCCCGCCATACTCGCGGTGCGTAAACCTGCGCAATCGTTTGCTGGAAGAGGAGCCAACAGACGTAAAACAGGGAACTGGGAGGAATGAATGACTAATAAATCTGTCACACGCCGCGGCGTGCTGAAGTCTGGTGCTGTTGCCGGTACCGGTCTGGCCCTACCTACGATTTTTACTGCATCGTCGGCTGCTGCATATACTAACGAACCTTCTGGGTCGTCTGTCACATTGGGTTTCAATGTTCCGCAGACCGGGCCTTATGCAGAAGAGGGTAATGATGAACTGCTGGCACAGCAGCTTGCAGTCGAGCATCTGAACGGTGAGGGAGATGGCGGTTGCCTGAACACCTTTACGTCCAAGGCCCTGAAAGGGAACGGGATTCTTGGTAAAAAGGTCGGGTTCGTAACCGGCGACACCCAGACCAAATCGGACGCCGCACGCGCATCGGCCAAGTCGATGATCGAAAAAGACGGTGCGATCATGATCAACGGCGGCTCGTCCTCGGGCGTGGCTGTCGCAGTTCAGGGTCTGTGTCAGGAAGCGGGCGTGATCTTCATGGCTGGCCTGACCCATGCCAACGACACGACCGGTAAGGACAAGAAGGCGAACGGTTTCCGCCATTTCTTCAATGCTTATATGTCGGGCGCTGCTCTGGCGCCGGTTCTTGCTGCCGAAATGGGCAGTGAACGCCGGGCCTATCATCTGACCGCTGACTACAACTGGGGCTGGACTCAGGAAGAGTCGATTGTGGCCTCGACCGAAGCCCTGGGATGGGAAACGGTCAACACGGTCAAAACACCGCTCGCGTCGACGGACTTCTCGTCCTATATCGCGCCGGTTCTGAACTCGGGCGCGGATGTGCTGGTTCTGAACCACTATGGCGGTAACATGGTGAACTCGCTGACTAATGCGATTCAGTTCGGCCTGCTCGACAAGGTGGCCAACGGCAAAGACTTTAAGATTGTCGTGCCGCTGTATTCCGAACTGATGGCTGCCGGTGCTGGCGAGAACATCAAGGGCGTGCTGGGTTCGATGAACTGGAACTGGCAGCTGCAAGACGAAGGCACCAAGGCCTTTGTGAAATCCTTTGGTGAGAAATACGGCAAGCCGCCGTCCAATTCGGCTCAGACCTGCTATGCACAGGTTCTGCTCTATGCAGATGCGTGCGAACGAGCGGGTACCTTCAACCCCTGTGGTGTCGCCGAAGCGCTGGAAGATTTCGAGTTCGACGGTCTGGGCAACGGGCCGACCTGGTATCGTGGTGCAGATCATCAGTGCTTTAAGGATGTGCTGGTGGTGCGGGGCAACGAGAACCCGACCAACGCCTATGACACGCTGGAGATCGTCGAGATCACCCCACGCGCGCAGGTCGAATACGATCCCGAGCACCCGATGTTTGCCGGTGGCGAACTGGGTAAATGCAATCCGGGCGCGTAACACAAGCGCGAGAATTTTCGACGAAAATTCTCTGACCTAGAAAACGGGCTCTCCCGCCTATGGGGGAGTCCACTGGACAGGCCAAAGGTGGGGACTATGGACGCCATTCTTCTGCAAATTCTGAACGGGTTGGACAAGGGGTCGGCTTATGCGCTGATCGCGCTTGGCCTGACGCTGATCTTCGGAACGCTTGGAGTTGTGAACTTTGCCCATGGGGCGCTGTTCATGATTGGTGCGTTCTGCGCCGTGTCTTTGCAAAAACTCTTTAACTTGAGCTACGTGACCCTTGATGAAAGTCAGAAAGATTTTCTGGGCAACCCGCTGAAGGTTGAAACCCCGTATATAGAGGCCTGGTTCGGCCCCGAGATTGGCGCGTCAATCATAGATTGGTCCGTTCCTCTGGCTGTCCTGTTCGCGATCCCGATCATGTTGTTTGTCGGCTACGTGATGGAGCGCGGGCTGATCAAACATTTTTACAAGCGCCCTCATGCGGATCAGATCCTTGTGACTTTTGGCCTGGCGATCGTGCTGCAGGAGATCATCAAATATTTCTTCGGTGCCAATCCGATCCAGACCCCGCCCCCCGATATGCTGAGTGGGTCTGTTGATCTTGGCATCATGGTTGGATTCGATCCCAACGCCATCATCTATCCGATCTGGCGGCTGGTCTATTTCGGGTTTGCCGTTGGCATTATCGGAGCGGTGTTCTCGTTCCTGCAATTCACAACCTTTGGCATGGTCGTGCGGGCTGGCATGGCAGATCGTGAAACGGTGGGCCTGCTGGGGATAAATATCGACAGGCGGTTTACCATCATGTTCGGGATTGCGGCCGCGGTCGCGGGTCTTGCCGGGGTGATGTACGGGCCGCTCAACCCCCCAAATTATCACATGGGCATGGACTTTCTGGTTCTCAGCTTTGTGGTTGTGGTTGTGGGGGGGATGGGCTCATTGCCGGGCGCGGTTCTGGCCGGGTTCCTGCTGGGCGTGCTCGAAAGCTTTGCGTCGACCACCTGGGCCACGACCACGATCCCTGGCATCAACCAGATCATCATCTACCTTGTCGCCATCATCGTGCTTTTGACCCGTCCACGCGGGTTGATGGGGCGCAAAGGCGTGATGGAGGAATAAGCCATGTTGGGACTGAACAAGAGAGATACCAGCCTGCTGATCATCGTCGCCATACTGACCCTGTTGGCGCCCTTTATCCTGAACCCGTTCCCCGAAGGCAGCGCCATGGCGCAGTTCAACGCGGGCTATCCCGATTTGATGCAGCGGTTCGTGATCTTTGGGATTTTTGCGATCGGCTTCAACATTCTGTTTGGATTGACCGGATACCTGTCCTTTGGCCATGCGGCCTTTCTTGGGGTGGGGTCGTATTCCGCAGTGTGGATGTTCAAACTGCTCAGCTATAACGTCGTTCCGGCCATCGCGCTCAGCGTTCTTGTCGCCGGGGTGTTTTCGCTGCTGATCGGATTTGTCAGCCTGCGTCGGTCGGGCATCTATTTCTCGATCCTGACGCTGGCTTTTGCACAGATGAGCTTTGCTCTGGCCTATTCGGTGCTTTCGAACCCAAAATTCAACCTGACAAATGGTGAGACCGGCTTGCAGGTCTATGCGGACGATCCGCAGATCCTGCAATCGGCCAGCGCGCCGAACCTACCGCATCTGTTCGGCATTCCCATGCGCGCGACCTATACGTTGGATGTGGGTGCCTGGAGCTTTGACTTTAACGCGGGCTATTACCTGTGTGCGGTGATCATGATGGCGGTGTTCTATCTCTCTATCCGCATATTCCGCTCGCCCTTTGGCATGATGCTGCGGGCGGTGAAATCCAACCAGCAGCGGATGAATTATACCGGTCTAAATTCGAAACCCTACACACTGGCAGCCTTTGTGATTTCGGGCATGTATGCCGGTCTGGCGGGGGGGCTGATGGCCGCCATGGACCCGCTGGCCGGGGCCGAACGGATGCAGTGGACTGCCTCGGGCGAGGTGGTGCTGATGACAATTCTGGGCGGTACAGGGACCCTGATCGGGCCGGTACTGGGAGCAGGCTTTATCAAGTATTTCGAAAACATCTTCTCGAAGATCAACGACAATGTTCTGCACAGCTGGTTCGCTTTCCTGCCCGATGGGCTTGAGGACGCGGTTGTGTTCCTGATCCATCCGTTCATCGGCAAGGGTTGGCATCTGACGCTGGGTATCCTGTTCATGCTGGTGGTGATCTATCTGCCGGGTGGGCTGGTTGAAGGTGGTCAGCGGCTGATGGGTTGGTTCAAGCGTAAGAAACCGGGCGCCGATGATGCCCCGAAGGGCAAAACCGAGCCAGCGGAATAAGGGGGCACCATGGCAATTCTACGAGTCAAAGACGTCAGCAAACGCTTCGGTGGCCTCAAGGCGCTGTCGGATGTGAACCTCAACGTCGAAGAAAACTCGGTCCACGCGATCATCGGCCCGAACGGTGCGGGCAAGTCAACCTTGCTGAACTGTTTGGTGGGAAAGCTGATGCCGGATACCGGTTCTGTTTTGTTCGACAACAATTCTGTTCTGGGGTTGGAACCCTATCAGATCAACCAGATGGGTATCAGCCGTGTGTTCCAGACGCCCGAGATTTTCGGCGATTTGACTGTGATGGAGAACATGTTGATCCCGATCTTTGCGATGCGGGACGGCGCTTTTCGGATGCACGCCTATGAAACCATCTCCAGTGAAAAGGCGATTGTCGAGCAGGCCGAGGCGATGCTGTTAGAGATGAACATGGCTGACAAACGCGAGATGCACGCGGCATCGCTGTCACGCGGGGACAAGCGACGGCTTGAGATCGGCATGTGCCTCAGCCAGAACCCGCGCCTGCTTTTGCTGGACGAACCCACCGCAGGGATGGCCCGGGCAGATACCAACAACACGATCGACCTGCTCAAACAGATCAAGGACGAGCGTGACATTACCATCGCCATCATTGAACATGACATGCATGTGGTGTTCAGCCTGGCCGAGCGCATCACCGTTCTGGCACAAGGAACACCTCTGGTCGAAGATACGCCAGAAAACATCCGCGGGCATCCCAAGGTTCGCGAAGCTTATCTGGGTGAGGCCGCGTAAGGAAAAGCAATGAACGAGAAACCTGACTTTTCGAAAAACGCCAATATGGCCAGCACCGCCCCTGCGTTTTTGTCCGTATGGGACATGCATTCATACTATGGCGAAAGCTATATCGTGCAGGGCGTCAGCTTTAACGTGCACGAAGGTGAAATTCTGGCCCTGCTGGGCCGGAATGGTGCTGGCAAGACCTCGACGCTCAGATCCATCGCGCGGGTCAGTGACCCCGAGGTGCGTCATGGTGAAATCTGGCTGGATCACAAGCCGCTGCACAAAATGACCAGCTATGAGGCCGCCGCCGCAGGCCTTGGCCTTGTGCCAGAGGATCGCCGTATCATCCCCGGTCTGACGGTCGAAGAGAACCTGCAACTCGCCCAGATCGCTCCACCTGTCGGCTGGTCGCTGGAACGGCTTTATGAGCTGTTCCCAAGGCTGGGTGAGCGCCGCAAGCAAGAAGGAATTACCCTGTCTGGCGGAGAGCAGCAGATGCTGTCGATTGCGCGGGCTTTGGCACGGGACATCAAGGTGTTGCTTCTGGATGAACCCTATGAGGGGCTTGCCCCGGTGATTGTGGATGAGATCGAAAAGACTCTGCTTCACGTCAAACAGCAGGGTATGACCACGATCATTGTCGAGCAGAACGCGGTGCGCGCCCTGGAATTGGCGGACCGTGCGATCATTCTGGATACGGGCAGCATCGTGTTTGATGGAGCCGCCAGCGAGGTGTTAGAGAATCCACAGCTGCGCGAGGAATATCTGGCAATCTGAACATGCGGATTCAGCAATTGTTCTGAACCGTCGGGCGGGGTGTTCATCCCCGCCCTTTTTCGTTGTTCAGCTTTCGATTGGCGGTGTCCTGGGGCCGGGTCACCAACGGAAAATGACAATATTCTACGAATTTCTAGAATTTACGGATAATTTATTATGTAATTTCAACACCCTATCTAGGGCTACGGGAAACCCCCTATATCTTTGATTGGAGCGACTCGTTAGCTTCAAATCATCCAAGGAGTTTCCAAGGACCTACCACTTTTCCCCCTTGAGGGGCTGGCTACTTACCCCCTCGGCCGGCCCCTCACTAGTTGGGGGACATCAGCCCAATTCCCCCAAAAGCTCACTTACAAGCGCAGGCACTTCGTGCCAGTCGGCGAAGTTACGGGTATGATACAGTTCAGAAACCGGGCTTTTCCGATAACCTTCCGTGAATAGCAAAAAGGGCACCTGGGCCCGTTCAGCGGTTTCTGCGTCGACCTCACTGTCACCCACGAACAGGCGCGGACCTATAGCGGCCACTGCGTTAAAACTTGCCTCAAGATGGGCTGGGTCTGGTTTGCGCGTGGCCAGGCTGTCACCACCCAGGGTGGCATCGAAATGATGGGTCAGGCCCATCGACTTCAGAACATGGTCAGCCGGTGCTTTGGGTTTGTTTGTACAAACACCCAGAACACATCCCATCTGGCGCAGCTGTTCAAGCGCTTCGGCCACGCCGGGGTAGACGACGGTTTTGTCGCTGGAGGCTGCGTTGTAGTGGGTCAGCGTCAGTTCCGATAGCTCGGCATGGCGATCCATAGGCAGGTCGCAATGAAACATCATGCGTTCTACCAATTTCGGGAGGCCATTGCCGACGAATTGTTTGATCGTGTCCTGGGGCAGGGGCGAGACACCAGTGTCCCGCAGCATTGCATTCGCAGCGGCGGTGATGTCCGGAAGGCTGTCGACCAGTGTTCCGTCCAAATCGAACATAATTGTAGCGCTCATTGAAATCCTTGCCTCTGAAGCTGCACCGCAAGTCCTAACTGGTGTGTTCAGGCAGTGCAATTCAACCCGGTTGCGAGAGTGGGATATTGAGGCTTGACATACCTGACTAAAATAATCAGATTATATTTCAAGCCGTCAGCAACCCCAGAATCGGGCCAGCCAGATACCTGAAAAGTAAACCGATAAGGCGCATTGCCCGAAACCTTCCGGAGTGATCCTGATGAATGTTCAGAACCCGAATCCCAGCCAGTCTTTTGCCGTATCAATGCTGCCTGCACATAAGGCTGAAGATCTGACCAAAGGGGGCAATCTGGCCCATATCGAGCTGGGCGATCAGCTGTACACCTTGCGCATCACGCGCGCGGGCAAACTGATCTTGACGAAATGAGCGCGCCTGCAGCCCGGGGTGGCGCGACCGTTGGCCGTCTGTCCGACCTAAGCCCTGTCGAGGCCGGTGCGGTCATGTATCTGCGCCTCTGGGGGGACGGAATGCAAACGCGTATGGATGCGGCGCAGGACTTTCAGATCGCCCTAGGTACGGATCAGGGCCGGGCAGCGATGTTGACGCTGGACCGGCTGTGCTCGCTTTGTGCCCATCACGGGCGGCGCCCGCTGATCCGGCATGGGTTGGGCTGTGTCTGCCTTGGCGCGGATGAAAACTGTTTCGCCCAGATGATTGCGGCGGCATCAGAAGGCGCGCGCGAAGACGCTATGATGATGGCGTCCCTGATCGTCCGTCCCGATTTTGCCCCCGCATTGGCCGCTTTGTCTGAGGAATTAGGGCTGGCTTTGCGACGCATGACGGTCTCGATCCCGATGCCAACCCCAAGACATCAGAACCCCACTGCCACGCTGCACTAAGCAGCAGGGCAGGTGCAGAACCCCGGCGAATGCGCGCCGGGGTTCCGTGCCCTCAGCAGCAGCCGCACCCTGCGTGGTGATGGTCATGATCGCATGAGGGTGGCGGGCTGTAATCACCAACTTCTGCCAGCACATCCCGTAATGCCCACAGGATCATGTCCACATCTTCCGCCTCGATCGTCAGCGGCGGGCGAATTTTCAGGATGCTGTCCTTTGGGCCTTCGCTGCCAATAAGAATCCGGTGGTCGCGCATCCGGTTTTTGACATATTGGCAGATCTCACGGCCTTCAGAGCCATCGGGGTTGATCAGTTCGACTCCAACGAACAGGCCCATGCCGCGCACATCACCGACAGATCCGAAATCGGTCTCGATCTGACGCAGGCCTGTCATCAACCTGTCGCCCATCAGGCGGGCATTGTCCTGCAAGCCTTCATCATCGACGATATCCAGAACTTCTTTGCCGATGCGGCAGGACAGGGTCGATCCGCCAAAGGTCGAAAAGAACTCGATCCCGTTATCAAAGCTGCGGGCGATCTCTTTGGTAGTAACCAGAACGCCCAATGGATGACCGTTGCCAATGGGTTTGCCCATGACCACGATATCCGGCAGCGCGCCTTGATGCTCAAAGCCGAAATAATATTCGCCCAGACGCCCCAGACCTGTCTGCACCTCGTCGGCGATGCAGACACCACCAGCGGCGCGGATTTTCTCATAAACCGCGGGCAGATAGCCTTTGGGTGGTATGATCTGCCCGCCAACTGAAGGGAAGGTCTCGGCAATGAAACCGGCAACGCCCTGACCTTTGTCCTGTAGGGCTGCAATCGCTGGGTCCACTAGATCTGCAAACTTCTGGGCGCGATCGGGGTCGTCGCGCCGGAAAGACCCTCGGTAGTCATCCGCGGCCTCAACCAGTTCCACCCAATCCGCCTGACCAACTCCGCCCGGTTTGTTGAACTTATAGGCCGAAATTGCCACGGCGGCGGTGGTATTGCCGTGATACCCGTGATCGGGCGTCACGATCCCTTTGGCGCCGGTATGGGCGCGGGCCAGCCGCAGGGCGAGCTCATTGGCTTCGGTGCCGGAATTCACAAAGAAGCAGACCTCGAGGTGATCGGGCAGCTTGGACAGAACCTTATCGGCAAAAGCCGTCTGGGCCGGATGCAGATACCGGGTGTTGGAATTCATCCGCTTGAGCTGATCTGCTGCGACAGCCTGAATGCGCGGGTGGGCGTGGCCCACATGGGGTACATTGTTATACGCATCCAGATAAGGGCGACCCCATTCGTCAAACAGGTGATGCTTCCAACCGCGTACCAGCATGACTGGATCGTCATAGGTCAGGGACAGGTTGCCTCCGAAGTGGTCCTGCCGTCCCTGCAGGATCGCCTGTTTATCGGTCGGCCGATAGAACACCTTGTCATCGGGAAGGTTCAGCAGAGCCGCCGGATTCGGGCAGACGGCGTGCCACAGTTCAAGCTCGTCAGGGTCGCCAACACCCGGCCAGTTGGCCCGCATCCCCTTCGTAGTCAGGGCCAGCTGGAAATGTACATGTGGGGCCCAGCCCCCGTTCTGTGTGACATCCCCAAGCCGTGCAAACGCCGCTCCCTGTGCGACTGGATCGCCCGGGTTCAGCCTGTCGCAGACCTCGGGGTCCAAATGTCCGTAGAGTGTATAGAACGGATCGCCTTGGGGTGTTTCGTGATGCAGGATCACCACCCCGCCATAGTCAAGGTGACTGTCGCGATTCTCGACCGCCTCGACCCGGCCACTGATCGGGGCATTCAGGACAGTGCCGGCAGGCGCGAACACATCCACCGCCAGATGCACGGTGCGTCGGTCCGAAGCTTTCCATGGCCCTTTGCGGAACCCCGGCTCTGCGTAAATCAGGCGGGGTTCATTGTAATACCCCAACCAGAAGTCTGTGCCATTTTCCTCGCCAACACGTGCCGCCTCGGCCAGGGGCATGTGGAATGGGTTTTGCGGCCACACAGAGTCTTCGACCGATAGCGAGCCCATGGGCACATCTTTTAGACCCTGTCCAAACATCTCGGCGAATTGACCGCGATGCGCGGACAGATAGGCATGGATGCGTTCGGCCCCATCGGTGACCGGCAGACTACAGGCGACGCGCAGGCGCGCTGGCATCAATCCGCCGTTGACGCTTTGGTCCTCAAGAAACCGCCAGGCCGGCGCCTGACTGATAGTGACATAAGGATCATCCGGGTTTTCAAGGGCCATCAGGGTCGAGTTCACAACCGACACAGCCAGTCGCATCCGCAAGAGAGGCCAGATCAGTTCGACTTCGTCCGCGCGCAGGGGGTTTGCCGCCTGATAGCCGCGCACCAGTGCCGCCAATGCGCGATCGGGTTGCGGATGATCCAATACGATATAGGCCCCGGCAATCGCCAGATCGCAAACGCGTGGCGCGGCACACATATCGCCAAGGTCAATCAAGCCCGACACCCCCGGGCGCTGGCCAGGCTCTGCTTCGACCAGAACGTTATAATCATTGGCGTCATTATGAATCGCCTGACTGGGCAAGCCTGCCAACTTGTCTGATATCGCATTGAATTCGGAACATATCTCGGCCAGCACTGCCTGCCGTGCGGGGCTACTAACGGTGTCCAGATGCTGTTCGATCCACCCTGCCTGCGTCAGATTCCATTTGAAATCGCCCCGGGCCAAACCCTCATGAGTGAACCGCTCTAATGCACGGTCTGTAGCACCCAGAACGCGACCCAGCTTTAGGATCAACTCTTCGGATTTGGGTGCCGATTTCGCATAGCATTGCCCAGGCAGGCATTCCAGCAACCAAACAAGGCGCGGTACCCCCTCGTGATCTTCGATCCGGGGCAGATAATCCCCCTGCAAATCGGGAAACACTGTAGGAAATGGCAGCCCCGGTGCTTCTGAGGCGATATGTTCCAAGGCTTTGACCTGGAGGTCCACAAGCTCTGCTTCGCATCCGGGGCGCATGACTTTCAGAACATAATCCTGTCCGTTGGTTGCCCGGACCAGAAAATTAAGATCGTATTCGCCGTCCAATCTGGTCAGCCGCGCGTCCAGCCCCCAGTCTTGCCGCAAAGCATTAGCCCAAAATGCGATGATGTCGTTCATTTGAAACCCTGTCCCAGTAAACCGGGGTCCTTTTCATCTGGCTAAAAATATCTTCGGGAGTGAATTGGCCCTGCGGGCCAAGAGGGGGCAGACAGCCCCCTTTTCCCGTTACCCCAATGCGCGCAACCGTTTAATAAGCGAGGAAGTATCCCAGCGATTCCCGCCCATTTTCTGCACATCCTTATAGAACTGATCAACCAAAGCCGTCACCGGCAGGGATGCCCCTGTTTCATCTGCGGTATCCAAGCAAATTCCCAGATCCTTGCGCATCCAGTCCACCGCGAAACCGTGCTCGAAATGATCGTCCAACATGGTTTCATAGCGGTTCGCCATCTGCCAACTGCCTGCGGCCCCCTGACTGATCACTTCCACAACCGCCCGGCCATCCAGCCCGGCTTTTTCGGCAAAATGCAGCGCCTCGCTGAGGCCCTGAACCAGTCCGGCAATGGCGATCTGGTTGCACATCTTGGTCATCTGACCGGCACCACTGTCCCCAATGCGGCGACAGATTTTGGAATAGACCTGCATAATGGGCTCGGCCGCGTCATAGGCAGCCTGATCCCCCCCGCACATGATCGACAGAACGCCGTTTTCAGCCCCGGCCTGACCGCCCGAAATCGGCGCGTCCACAAAGGCAATCCCTGCGGCTTTGCCCGCGCCATAAAGCTCTCGGGTTACCTTTGCCGAGACGGTCGTATGGTCGACGAAAACCGCGCCGCTTGACATTGCGCCGAAGGCACCATCGTCGCCGGTGCAGACCATGCGCAGATCATCGTCATTGCCCACACAAGCCATGACAAACTCGGCTCGCTCAGCCGCCTCGCGCGGGGTAGCGGCCATTGAGCCGCCATATTGGGCGACCCAAGCCTCGGCCTTAGCGGTTGTTCGGTTGAAAACCGTGACCTCATGACCTGCAGCCTGCAGGTGGCCGGCCATTGGATATCCCATGACACCCAAACCAAGGAACGCAACTTTTGCCATTTGGTGAACCTCTCTGCTGTCCGGGTCCGGTCAGACGCCGCAAGCCGGATTGTTTGGCAGAGACAAAGCAAAGCTGAAGACAAAGGGCAACCCCGTGTCAGGGTTGTCCGCCCAAATCCTTCAGGATCGGACAATCAGGCCTGTCGTCGCCGGCGCAGGCGTCAATTAAATGACCCAACGTATCGCGCATCGCATTAAGGTCGGCGATCTTCGCTTCGATCTGGACCATATGCGCGCGGGCAACCTTCTTCACATCTGCACTTGCGCGGGTTTCATCCTCATACAAGGCCATCAGGGTCCGGCAATCTTCGATCGTAAATCCCAATGCGCGGGCCCGGCCCAAAAAGTTCAGTTTGTGCACATCCTGACTGCGGAACCGGCGATAGCCATTATCATCGCGCAGCGGTTTGATCAGTCCGATATCTTCGTAATAGCGGATGGTCTTGGCCGGGAGACCGGTTTGGTTGGAAACGTCGCCGATATTCATGACGTCACCATTTGTGGAGCCGCCGTATGTGATCCCTCGGGCAGGCTGGCGCGAACCCTGCGAAGTCGCAACGCGTTGGTGACGACAAAGACGCTGGACAAAGCCATGGCTCCAGCCGCCAGAACCGGGGAAAGAAGCGGGCCGCCAAAAGGATACAGAATCCCGGCGGCGACAGGGATCAGCAAAACATTATATCCAAACGCCCAGCCCAGATTCTGTTGGATATTGCTCATGGTCCGGCGACTGATTTCGACTGCATTGGCAACCGCGCGCAGATCGCCCGACATCAGCACCACATCCGCCGTTTCAATCGCCACATCTGTACCCGTGCCGATAGCGATGCCGACATCCGCCGCAGCCAATGCCGGGGCGTCGTTAATCCCGTCACCGACAAAGGCCAGCTCTCCGAACTGGTCGCGCAGGGCGTTGATTGTAGCGAGCTTTCCGTCCGGCAGGACCTCGGCTGTGACATGATCGATGCCCAGCTTGTCTGCCAAAGCCTGCGCAGTCAGGGCGTTGTCCCCGGTGACCATCGCCAGCGTTAGCCCCATAGTGTGCAGCCGGTGCAAAGCTTCGATCGTGCCCGGTTTGACCGGATCCGAGACCGTAAGAAGTGCCGCAGCCTGACCGTTGATCGCGACGAATACGGGGGTTGCCCCTTCGGCGGCATGCTGGTCGGCCTGTTGGCTCAGCGCGGATAGATCAATGCCGTTCTGCGCCATTAATCTGGGTGAGCCGATCAGCAGATCGTGCCCATCGACAGACGCGCGGGCGCCCAGCCCAGTCAACGATTCAAAGCCGGCGATAGGGGGCAGGTCCGCCGGTCCGGCCCGCGTGATGGCCGTGGCAATCGGATGCTCGGATCGCGCCTCGACCGCAGCGGCCAGCCGTAAAACGGTATCGCGGTCAAACCCATTTATGGTCGTGACATTCGCCAGTTCAGGGCGCCCCAGTGTCAGAGTCCCGGTCTTGTCCAAAGCGATGATCTTGGCCTGTTGCAACTGCTGCAAAGCATCGCCTTTGCGGAACAGCACGCCCAGTTCAGCCGCGCGCCCCGTGCCCACCATGATCGACGTCGGAGTCGCCAGCCCCATGGCGCAGGGGCAGGCAATGATCAAAACCGAAACCCCTGCGACCAGCGCCATCGGCAAGGCAGGCGCAGGGCCAAAGATCAGCCAGATCGCAATGGTCAGTAGGGCAACGCCAATCACAACGGGAACAAACCACGCCGTGATCCGGTCGACTAGCCCCTGTATCGGCAACTTGGCACCCTGAGCTTGCTGAACCATCTGGATGACCTGCGCCAGCACCGTTTCGGACCCAACACGCGTGGCGCGCACGCGCAGCGCGCCCGTGCCGTTGACCGTGCCCCCTATCACCTGATCTTCGGCCGATTTCCCTATAGGAACGGGTTCGCCGGTAATCATGCTTTCATCCACGTATGAGGTGCCGTCCAACACCTGAGCATCGACTGGGACGCGCTCTCCGGGTCGGATCTGCAGCACATCGCCAACCAGTATTTCGGATATGGGTCGATCGACCGTGCCCCCGTCCTGTTCTAGCCGGGCTGTTTTCGGTTGAAGCCCGACCAGTTTGCGAATGGCGGCCCCGGTCCGGCCTTTTGCCCGCGCCTCCATCGCGCGACCCAGCAGGATAAGGACCACGATGACCGAGGCGGCCTCGTAATACACATTTGCACTGCCTTGTGGCAGAACCTGAGGCGCAAAGGTGGCCAGGACGGAATACAGATAGGCGGCACCGGTTCCCATCGCGACCAGCGCATTCATATCAGGTGTCCTGCGCAGCAAGGCCGGGATACCCTTGGCATAGAACACCCTTCCGGGGCCGATCAGCAGAACCGACGTCAGGACAAACTGGATGATATGGCTGGTCTGAATCCCGATTGTTGCCTGAACCCAGTGATGAAAGGCTGGGATCATGTGCCCGCCCATCTCGAGTATAAACACGGGCAAAGCCAGCGCCGCAGCGATCAGGGTGGTGCGGATCAGCGCAGAGGCTTCGCCCGGTTTCTCATCGTTGCTTTCGGCCATCCTGGAAGGGTGCGCCGGATAGCCCGCTTTAGTGCTTAGCTGCGCCAGCTTCACAGGATCAGTTGCCCCGTCGGCAAAACGAATGGTCGCGGTTTCAGTGGCCAGGTTGACCCGAGCACTTATGACGGCCGGATCTGCGCAGAGTGCTCGTTCAATCCTTGCGACGCAAGAAGCACAACTCACTCCGTCAATCTGCAGAACGGCTTCTGCCACAGACACCGGATAACCAGCTTTGTCCAGCGCGCCGGTCAGGTCGCTGATCGGCCCGTCATAAGTGACCTGTGCAGTCTCGGTTGGGAAGTTGACCGAAGCCTCGGTAACCCCGGGAACATTGCGCAACGCAGATTCCACGCGGCCTACGCAGGATGCGCAGCTCATTCCGGTGACCTTCAGTCTGATAGTATGTGAGTTGGCCAATCGACTCATCCTGTCCTGTTTCCAACCCTAGATGGGGGTTCCAGTCACAGGAAGGTCAAGGGCAGAGATCATGATTCAGGCACAATCTCTTGTTTCGAGGGCCGTACGGTTCTTAGTCTTGGGCCAGTTTTTCCAGCAGCAGCGAATTATAAAGCGCGGGCGGGGATGTCCGAACAGCTTCGGGAGATGCGAAAAACCCCAGCATAAGAAAGGCAATCGACAGAGCGAAACCAAACAGGACTATGAAGGCTCGGTGAAGCGTTAACGTTATCATGGTGTCAGTCCTTGAATCACAAGTTGGGGAATGCTTGGCACTGGGGCTTATTTCTTATTTTCCAGTTCCCGTTTCAGCCGGTCATTTTCCGCCTGAAGTTGGGCCAGCTGCTGGCCCAATTCGTTCAGGTGGGGGCGCAGCTCGGCCTCGGTAAATCGTGGGGTAATGTGACTTGGGCAATTCCAGTCCAGACCTTCGACCTTGATAATGACGGCGCGTTCGGCCGGGGTCTGGGTGCCTTCGGGGGAGAGGCTGGCAGCCGCCGCAGCGCCTTCGGCAATTTCGACACGCCCAAGTATTTTCAGGCGTCGCTGGTTGGCATAATCCATCAGGATCAGCGCAACCCGGTCATTGCCATCCAAATTCCCGCGCGAGATATACTGTTTGTTGCCCGAAAGATCAGCATACCCAATGGTCTGCGCATCAAGTACTCGTAAAAACCCCGCGGGTCCGCCACGATACTGCACATATGGCCAGCCGGTCTCGGACACGGTTGATTGGTAGAACCCGTCGCGGGCCTCGATGAACTCTTTTTCGGCGGCTCTGATTTCGTGACCCTGCACAGAGCCGCTTTCCAGGAATTTCGCATAGGTTTTTGCCGATCCCATCCTTTCTTGATGGGTGAGAACGGCAGGCGTGAAGGTTAGTTTGGAAAAAGCACGTGGCATAATAGGTCCTTTCTACAGGCCCAGATCAGACAGGCCGGGATGGTCGTCAGGGCGCGGACCAAGAGGCCAAAGGAAAACCCGATCCTGTTGCCTGATCGGAAGGTCGTTCAGCGAGGCATGACGTTTGGCCATCCGACCATCCCTATCGAATTCCCAGTTCTCGTTACCATATGAGCGGAACCACTGGCCGCTGTCGTTCCGCCATTCATAGGCATAGCGCACGGCAATACGGTTTTCCGAATAGGCCCAGAGTTCTTTGATCAGCCGGTACTCCTGCTCATTTCTCCACTTGCGGGTCAAAAGCGCGTGAATTTCAGCATAGCCCGCGACAAACTCGGCCCGATTCCGCCATTGGCTGTCCTCGGTATAGGCGGGCGTCACGATATCCGGATCGCGGCTGTTCCAAGCATTTTCAGCCATGCGGACCTTTTGTGTAGCGGTCTCAGCAGTGAATGGCGGCAGAGGGGGGCGGCTCATGTCATGATCCTTCAGGTCAGCGATGCAGCGAGCAGCGCAAGGGTCAACAGAATTGGGATGTACTGGCGGTTGAAGGGGCTGGTACGGCGTTTCATGACGGCTCCATGGTTAACTGATCGGTACATCATGTTGTTAAGGTGTACTGATCGGTACCTATTTGCAAGGGGCGCCTGTAAAATATCTAAAATTTTTCTCTATCCAGGTGGAAAATAAAGAGAATTTCCTGAACATTGGTGGCCCTTGCGGATTATGGAGGGTACAATTATGTACAGATCGGTACGTATAGGAGGCGAATCATGCGCCCAAACAAAAGGGATGAGCTGGTCCGCAAGGCCCTAAAGGTCTTTTATCGTGACGGTTTTCATGCGACCGGCATGGACAAGCTGGTGGCTGAGACGGGTGTGTCGAAGACTTCGATGTACAAACATTTCCGCACCAAGGAAGATCTGATACTGGCGGCTTTGCGCTTGCGGGACGAGAATTTCCGCAACTGGTTCATGCGTCGTGTCGAGGAATTGGCCGACACCCCTGCGGACCAGTTGATTTCAAGCTTTGATGCACTGGGCGAGTGGTTCGCCGAAGACGGGTTTCGCGGCTGCATGTTCATCAAGGCTGGCGCCGAGTTCCAGGAGAAAGAGCACCCGATCCACGTGCAGGCGGCGGAGCACAAGCGGTTGTTGTTGGAATATTTCACGGATCTGGCCCGCAAAGCCGGTGCCTTCGACCCTGAAAGCCTGGGATGTCAGATTCTTCTGCTGAAAGAAGGGGCAATCGTGACGGCGGTTCTGTTGAAAAGCTGTGATCCCGCGCAAGATGCCAAAGCTGCAGCGCGGGTCTTGCTGGAAAACGCGTTGGCCGCACCGATCCCGTGACCCGGCGAAATCTTCCAAAAGACGTTGCGTAGCGTTTCATCCAACGCATTGGATTACTTGGCGGTCCAAATTACGCTGGCAGCAAGTTGATCTTGGAGGATGCGCAATGTCTCTTATTACCCCTACATCCAGCTGGGTGTCAGAAGAGCACCAGATGTTTGCCGAAATGGCGGACCGTTTCATGCAGGACGAACTGGTGCCCAATATCGAGCGCTGGACCGAAAACGGGGTTGTTGATCGTGCGTTCTGGCGCAAGGCCGGTGACATGGGACTGATGGCTGGCGCGATCACCGAAGAACACGGCGGTGTCGGTGGTGGCATGGGATTTGATGCTCTGACCATGTACGCCCAGACCTCGCACGGAGATTCCGGTTGGGGCTATGCGATCCAGTCGATTGTCATCCACTATATCACCGCTTATGGCAGCGAAGATCAAAAATTGAAATGGCTGCCGAAACTCGCCTCGGGCGAGATGGTCGGCGCGCTGGCCATGACAGAGCCCGGAACCGGTTCGGATGTGCAGTCGATCCGCACAACTGCAGAAAAGAACGGTAACTCCTACTGTCTGAACGGATCCAAGATCTTTATCACCAATGGGCAATCTGCGGACTTGATCCTTGTGGCCGCAAAGACCGACAAGACCCAAGGGTCGAAAGGGGTATCGTTGGTCGCGGTCGAAACGCAGGGCGCAGATGGGTTCCGCAAGGGGCGGAACCTCAAGAAACTGGGCATGAAGTCCAATGACACGGCCGAGCTGTTCTTTGAGGACGTCAAGGTCCCGATGACAAACCTGATTGGTGCGGAAGAGGGGCAGGGTTTTTACCAGATGATGCGGCAACTTCCCTGGGAACGCCTGACGATTGCAATCGGTGCCCTGGGTGCGATTGATTTCGCGATTGCCGAAACAGTGAAATACACGCAGGAGCGCAAAGCCTTCGGTCAGCGCGTGATGGATTTCCAAAATACCCGCTTCAAGCTTGCCGAGTGTAAAACCAAGGCCGAAGTGCTGCGCAGTTTTGTCAACGACTGTATTGCTCGGCTTGAGGCTGGAACTTTGGATGCATCGACCGCGTCGATGGCCAAATACTGGGGGTCTGAGGTGCAGAATGAGATCATGCATGAATGTCTGCAGCTGTTTGGTGGCTATGGGTTCATGATGGAATATCCGATTGCTCGGCTTTATGCGGATGCGCGGGTTCAGATGATCTATGGCGGGACAAATGAGATCATGAAGGAACTCATCGCTCGGTCGTTGGACACGTAATCCTGTTTGGAACGCTCCCGCCCCGATCCCTGTCGCCCACAGGACGCAAGGTCGAAGGCCGCGCAGTTTTCTAGGGTGGTCGGAATGACTCGGTCACGAGATTTGGTCGACCTGGCCTTGCAGCCAAGAACAGAACGACTTCAGCGGCTCGGATGCCACCCGGGATTGCGGCCAGACCAGAAAGAAATCGCCCAGACTGACGCCCGGGCCTTTCCAGGCGGGAACGAGCCGCCCGGTTTTCAGGTCGTCTTCGACCAGATAGCTGGGCAGCAGCGCCACCCCAAGCCCATGAATTGTGGCTTGTCCCATGGTCGAGAATTGGTCGAACAACATGCCGCCAAGCCCGGATGCCACAAGCCCTTGTGCGGCAAACCATTGCTCCCAGGCATCAGGGCGCGTTTCCAGGTGCAGCAGCGGGGCATTCATTAGCCAGTCAATCTGTTCGGGTTTTTTTGGCAGAATTTCCGGAGCGCAAACCGGTACAACGTTTTCACGCATGATCGGCAGGTAGTTGACGCCGTGCCAATCTCGACGCCCGAAATGAATCGCGGCGTCGAAATGTTCCGTTTCGAAATCGAAGGGGCGAAGCCGGGTGTTCAGATTGACGGTCACCTCGGGATGTCGGCGAGCAAAGTCCTGAAGACGCGGCGCCAGCCAATGCATCCCAAACGCTGGCAGGATCGACAGGTTCAGCGATCCTCCGGTCGGATTGGCTCTGAGTTTTAGGGAGGCCTGCGCCAGTTGGTGCAAGCTTTTGCGCGCGACCTGAACGTATTCTTTTGCCGCCGGGGTAAGCTGCAGCCGCATCTGGGTTCGCTGGATCAGTTCGATGCCCAGCTGTTCCTCCATCGACTTGAGCTGTCGGCTGATGGCGCTTTGGGTCAGCGAAAGCTCTTCCGCTGCCGCCGAAGCACTGCCAAGGCGGTCAACGGCCTCGAGTGCCAGCAGAGAGGGGATAGACGGCAGAAAACGACGGGGGGCGATCATATGATAATTCCTCATACCTTTCGGATGGAATATCACTGGCTTTTAGGGCCCGCCAGCCCGATACCAAATGAATATTTTGGTCAAGAGAGACGTTGGCAGTGTCCAGGGATATCGCAGCAGATAGTTTTAGGCGTGCAGACAGGCTGCGCGGGATTGAGTTGTCAGAGATTGTTCAGATCTCTGAGCAGGCTGCGCGCCTTAAGGCGCAGGGTGTCGATGTGGTCGCGCTCAGTACTGGCGAACCTGATTTTCCGACCCCTGAACATGTGGTCGAAGCGGCCCATAAAGCGGCGCTGGCCGGGCAAACACGGTACCCGGCGACGGCAGGGGCGCCGGACCTTCGGACGGCTATCGCCGTCGGGGCCAGTGTCCAGCCGGAAAACGTGATCGTCTCGACCGGGGCCAAACAGGTATTGTCCGGGGCGCTGATGGCCACGCTCGATCCCGGGGATGAAGTTATTACCGCGGCGCCGTTCTGGACCAGCTATGCGGATATGGTCAGGCTGTCCGGCGGTATTCCGGTTGTCCTGGACTGTCCGGTTTCTCAGGGGTTCAAGCTGACCCCAGCACAGCTTGAGGCCGCAATTACGCCGCGCACTCGCTGGCTTTTGCTGAACACGCCCTCAAACCCGACCGGCGCGGTCTATACTGAATCGGAAATGCAGGCCCTGGGTCGTGTTTTGGACAGGCATCCCAATGTTTGGGTGATCTCGGATGAGATTTACCAACACCTGACCTATGTTCCCTTCACGCCATTTGTTCAGGCCATGCCGCATCTGGCGGATAGAGTGCTGACCGTAAATGGAGTTTCCAAGGCCTATTCGATGACCGGGTGGCGGATCGGTTGGGGAATCGGGCCATCACCCTTGATCAAGGCGATGACCGCTGTTCAGGGGCAGATTACATCAGGCGCATGTTCCATCGCGCAGGCGGCAGCATTGGCTGCGATTACCGGGCCGCAAACGCTTTTGGGCGAACGCCTGCAGGCGATGCGAGCACGCCGTGATCTTGTGGTTGCTAGGTTGAATGCCGCGGGTCTGGAGTGTGCCGTTCCGGATGGCGCGTTCTATGTCTTTCCCAAAACACCGGCTGAAATGCCGGTCGATCATGAATTCTGCCGGTATCTGCTGGACGAAGTCGGGGTGGCACTGGTGCCGGGGCGTGCCTTTGGTTTGCCGGGCCATCTGCGGCTTTCTTTTGCTTACGCCACCGAAAGCCTGCAAGAAGGGTTGCGGCGCATTTCTGTTGCGACCGCCAGATTGAAGTAGAGGGGCCGCCATGGATCGCGCTCAGATCGTTCATGAGAATTTCCTGACACGTGTGGCGCAGCACCACCTGCCTGACGGCGCCGCACCGCGACCGGGATTAAGCAACGCCGATGCGGTGTCGCTGTACCGGTCTCAGGTTCTCAGCCGGGCACTGGACCGTACCAGCCGCGCGATGCAGAAGGCGGGGCAGGGGTTCTATACCATCGGCTCGTCCGGGCATGAGGGCATGGCGGCTGTCGCCCATGCTCTGCGGCCCACGGACATCGCGTTTCTGCACTACCGGGATGCCGCCTTTCAGATCGCGCGATCCGAACAGGTGCCGGGTCAGCAAATCGCTTGGGATATGTTGCTGAGTTTCGCCTGCTCGAAAGAGGACCCGATCTCGGGTGGTCGGCACAAGGTACTGGGCTCGAAGGCACTGATGATCCCGCCGCAGACCTCGACCATCGCCAGCCATCTGCCGAAAGCTGTGGGTGCGGCCTATTCCCTGGGTGCAGCGCGGCGGCACCCGCCCGAACATCGCGAGCTGCCACAGGACGGGATCGCGATGTGTTCGTTCGGGGATGCGTCGGCCAATCATTCCACTGCGCAGGGGGCGATCAATACGGCGGGGTGGACCAGCGTACAGTCGACCCCTCTGCCGCTGTTGTTCGTCTGTGAGGATAACGGGATCGGTATTTCAGTCAGAACGCCAAAGGGATGGATTCAGGCGTCGATGGAGCACCGCCCGGGGATCAAGTATTTCCAGGCCAACGGTTTGGATATTTTCGAAACCTATGCGGTTGCGAAAGAGGCAGCGGAATACGTGCGCACTCGGCGCAAACCGGCTTTCCTGCATCTGAAAACCGTTCGGCTTTATGGCCATGCGGGCGCAGACGTCCCGACGACCTATATGGCGAAATCCGAGGTCGAAGCTGATGAGGCAAATGATCCGCTGCTGCATTCGGTGCGGCTGTTGGATCAGGCCGGGGTGCTATCGCCGGATCAGGCGCTGAAGATCTATCAAGACACTTGCGCCCGCACCGACAGGGTCGCGGCACAGGCTGTGACCCGCCCGCATCTGACTACCGCTTCCGAGGTCATGGCCAGCCTGATCCCGCCAAAGCGTGACTGCAAACCCACCAATGGTCCGGGGGCCGAGGCCCGTTCAGCCGCTTTTGGCGGCGACATGCGCGCGATGGACGATCCTCAGCCGATGAGTCGTCTGATCAACTGGGCACTGACCGATCTAATGCTGGAACACGCCGAGATCGTGTGCATGGGCGAAGATGTGGGACGCAAGGGTGGCGTCTATGGCGTGACCCAAAAGCTGCAACAGCGGTTCGGCCCGGATCGGGTGATCGACACGCTGTTGGACGAACAGTCCATCCTGGGGCTGGCCATCGGTATGGGGCATAACGGCTTTGTCCCGATCCCTGAAATTCAGTTTCTGGCCTATCTCCACAATGCCGAGGACCAGATCAGGGGCGAGGCCGCGACCTTGCCCTTTTTCTCGAACGGGCAATTTACCAATCCGATGGTCCTGCGGATCGCCGGGCTGGGATATCAGAAGGGTTTCGGGGGGCATTTCCATAACGATAACTCTCTGGCCGTTCTGCGCGATATTCCTGGTGTGATCATTGCCTGCCCCTCGACCGGTTCGGACGCGGTGCAGATGCTTCGAGAATGCGTAAGGCTGGCCCGCGAAGAGCAGCGCGTCGTGGTATTCTTGGAACCCATTGCGCTTTATCCGATGCGCGACCTCCATCAGGCACAAGATGCCGGATGGATGACGACCTATCCTTCGCCGGATCGCAGCATCCGCCTGGGCGAGGTCGGTGTACAGGGGGACGGCACCGATCTGGCGATTGTGACCTATGGCAATGGCCACTACCTGTCGCAGCAAGCCTTGCCCGAACTTGAGGCCGCAGGAATCCGAACCCGGATTATCGACATGCGATGGTTGGCTCCATTACCTGCAGAAGCGTTGCGCGAGGCCACCAAAACCTGTGCGCATATTCTGGTCGTTGACGAATGCCGTCGGACCGGAAGCCAGTCAGAAGCGCTGACAACTTTCTTCGTCGAAGAAAGCCCCGACACCCCAATCGCCCGTGTAGTGGCAGAAGACAGCTTTATCGCGACCGGGCCTGCATATGCTGCGCCATTGCCGTCAAAGGATAATATTGTCGCCGCCGCGATCAATCTGACTGGAAACCGCTCATGACCCGTACCGCCGTTGTGATCTGCCCGGGTCGGGGCACCTATAACAAGGCCGAGCTGGGTTATTTGCACCGTCATCACGCAAACCGAATGCAGATGATTGGCGGGTTTGACGCCATCCGCGCCAATGCGGGGCAAGCGGCAGTCACGGCGCTGGACGGTGCCGATCGGTTCACGGTCAGCGAGTATTCGCGCGGTGATGTGGCCTCACCTCTGATCTACGCGGCATCTCTGGCTGATGCTCAGGTGCTGGCCGATGACATTGAAGTGGTGGCTGTCACCGGCAACTCGATGGGCTGGTACATCGCCCTCGCCGTCGGAGGCGCGGTGTCGCCCGAGAATGGCTTTCGTGTGGTGAACACAATGGGGACGCTGATGCAAGACCACCTAATTGGTGGGCAGCTCGTATACCCGTTTTCAGACGATAGCTGGGTGGCTGATCCTCAGCGTAAGGCTGAATTGCTGGCGGATGTGGCGCAGATCAACGCGCAGGACGGTCAGGTGCTGGCATTGTCGATTGATTTGGGCGGAATGCTGGTTCTAGCGGGTAACGAAGAGGGCTTGCGCGCGTTCGAGGCATCGTGGCCGAGCGTGCAAGACAGGTTCCCCATGAGGTTGGCAAATCACGCCGCATTTCACACCCACCTCCAAGCTCCGGTGGCTGCGGAAGGGCGCACGCAACTTGGTGCGGAGCTGTTCAAACAACCTGACCGGCCTCTGATCGACGGGCGTGGCAAAATCTGGTGGCCGGGTGCGACGGACACGCACGCACTGTGGGATTACACCCTGGGACATCAGGTGACCGCGGCCTATGACTTCACCCGCGCAATCCAGACCGCCGCGCGCGAATTCGCGCCTGACCTGTTCATCGTGACAGGCCCCGGAGCGACTTTGGGCGGTGCCGTTGCGCAATCGCTGGTTCTGGCCGGGTGGCAGGGGATGTGCGATCGGGCAGCGTTTCAGTCGCAGCAAGAGGCGCGGCCTTTCCTGATCGCGATGGGGCGTGAGGATCAAAGGGCTCTTGCGACGACCTGATCCCGCGTCCTAATGGTTTTTGACACCGCAAGGAGCCCGCATTGAGCGACTACGATCAATCCCTTTGGCTACACACCTGCCGCGAGCATGTGGAGAGCGCCCCGCTGACCAGCGATTTGTCTGTGGACCTTGCGGTGATCGGCGGCGGTTATACTGGCTGTTCCGCGGCTTTGACGGCCGCACGGGCCGGAGCCTCGGTCTGTGTCTTGGAGGCACAGGAGATCGGGCATGGGGGATCCGGGCGCAATGTGGGGCTGGTCAATGCCGGACTCTGGGTGCGCCCTGCTGACATTTGCGCCCATCTGGGGGATGCGGACGGAACGCGTCTTATCGAAATCCTTGCGGCGGCCCCAAGTGAAGTATTCAGCGTGATCCAGACACATGGGATCGAGTGCGAGCCGATGCGCAAGGGCACGTTGCATTGTGCGCATTCTGGCTCTGGTCTTGCTGATTTGAAAATACGCCATGCACAGTTGCGTCAGGCAGGCGCTCCGGTCGAGTTGCTGTCGTCGGACAAGACGTACCAGCGCACGGGCAGCGCCACCTTTCGTGGAGCTCTGTTCGACCCGCGCGCCGGAACGATCCAGCCGATGGCATATGTGCGTGGTCTGGCCCGCGCGGCTGCCGCAATCGGGGCACGCGTTCACACGCACAGCCCAGTGATGACGATGCGCCATGTCGATGGCCAGTGGCTGTTGGAAACCCCGCAGGCCACGGTGCGCGCCAAATCAGTGATCCAGGCCACCAACGCGTATCATCGGAACCTGCCCGATACGGCACCGGCCTATGTTCCTGTCTCGTATTTTCAATTCACTACTGCGCCGTTGTCCGACAATCTGCGCGCGAGTATTCTTCCCGGAGCCGAAGGATGTTGGGATACCGGCCTGATCATGACCTCTTTCCGAATGGATCACGAAGGGCGCTTTATCCTCGGCGCAATGGGCAATCTAGAACATGCGGGCAGCGCCGCGCACACCGGATGGATCAAGCGCAAACTGTCAGAGCTTTATCCTCAGCTTGCGGATCAACCCTTGCAGCAGGGATGGCATGGCCGCATTGCGATGACCTCGGACCACATTCCCAAGATCACTCGGATCGGACCGGATGCGGTTTCGATCCATGGCTATTCAGGCCGGGGTATCGGGCCGGGCACGGTGTTTGGCCGTATGGCGGCTGAGAGCCTTTTGGCCGGGGATCCAGCGTTGCTGCCAGTTCCCGCTGTGGCGGAACATACTGAACGCTGGACCCGCCTGCGTCACGCCTACTTTGAAACCGGTGCTGCACTGACCCATTTGATCAAGGCGCGCTGATGTCAGCTGCTATGGCTTCGATCCTTCTGCGCAGCCAACGATGCGCCGGGTCATTGGCCGACCTTTGGTGCCAGACCATGTAAAGCGGAACCGGGGTGCATTCGAAGGGCAAATGCGCACAGTCCAACCCGGCCAGAGGACCTTGTCTCATCAAGGCGGTATCGGTCGAGATCAACGAGCTGCCCCGCACAAAGGCCGGTATCGCGTTGAAATGGGGCAGGGTAACAATCGGCGCTCTGATCTGGCTTTGATCAACACCCCGCATGACGGCACGGGCGTTGCGGCCATCGGAAAAGCGCACCTCGATATGCTCGCTCTCGCAGTAGGTCTGCCAACTGTTTGGCGGGGTGCAATGGCCGGCATCATAAAACATCATCAGCGGGCTTTCGAGCAGCCGTTTCTGGTAAATGTCCGGCCCATCCGGCGGCAGAGGGGTGACCATCAACTGACACCGGTCGCTGCGCAACAGGTCCGGATCGGGAACGCCCGATGGGATGAACTCCAACCGTAGCCGTGCACCCTCGGCGCGTGTGTCGCGCAACAGCCTTGGGAATATCACTTCGCGTGGCATGTCATTTGTGGCGATGCGAATGTCGATCTGTTCGGATAACGGGTCAAATGGGCGACCGTCGGTCAAGGCACGCATCCCGTCCAGCACCGTTTGAATAGGGTCCTTCAGGGACAAGGCACGTTCGGTCGGGGTCAGGCCCTGACCTGAACGTACAAACAACGGATCGCCCAGCACCTGCCGCAGTTTGGACAGCGTGTGGCTGATTGCCGATTGCGTGACCCCCAGCCGATCGGCTGCTTTCGAGACCGAGCTTTCCTCGAGTATTGTCAGAAAGACCCGCAGGACTTTGCCGTCCAAATCAGTGAAATCATTTTTATTCATATTATTTATGATTAAGTATGAATGGTATTGCTGTCTACCGGGCATTAAGAGTCAGACGGGCAAGGGGAGGCACGCTATGGGAATCCGTTTCTTTTCAGACCGGAACAGGCCAGTTCATATGGGCAGCTACCCGCTAGAGCGGTTGGCGCGGCAAGACGAAATGCCGGACTTGTCACAGGTGCCGCCTATGGGCGATCTTAGCTTTCGCCGACCCGATCAGCCCCACAGCATCGTCAATGCGATGGGTGAGTTTCAGGCGATGATGGATGCAATCCGCGACGGGTTGGTGAACCCGGCAATGGGCGATATCCTGTCAGATCCGAATGCGCGCGCCAACCATCTGAAAGCCTTTGGTTATTTCAACGATGCGTCGATGATCGGGTGCGGACCACTGCCGCCCGTAGCACTGTTATCCGCGCCACGCCGTAATCCCGATATCGACCGGCTGTCAGATGCCTTAAGAACTCGGCAGACCAAGACACTGGCCTCGGGTATTGACGTCATCATGGCGGATTTGAAAGACAGTATCGAGGCTGCACCCAAACCGATCGACAGCCACCGCCATGCAATCGTGTTCCTATATGAACACAACCGTGACCCGGACCCGTCCGAGCCCGGAGCCGATTGGATCGTGGATGCGCAGGATCATCGCGCTTGTTTGTTGGCAACCGAGAATGCGGTGGTGATTGCCAACTACATCCGATTGCTTGGCTTTGATGCACGGGCGCATACGGCGATGTCGTCGGATGTTGATCTGGGCAAACTGGCGGTCGCCGCGGGATTGGCCTCGGCCGAAGGTGGACAACTTGTTGCCCCGTGGCTTGGGACCCGGTTCGGGTTGGCCGTGGTAACGACCGAGCTGCAGATCACGCATGACAAGCCGCTGTGTCCGATGGCTCAACAACCGTGGTTTCGTACGCAAGGTCCGGCATGGTGGTTGGGGTCGGGTTTTGCCAAGAATGCGCTGAACCGCGACCCCTATGCTAAGCGCCGTTATGTGGATGGGGCGCATCCGTTCGAAAAGCTCAAGCGCGTCGAAACGCCGACCACCTACATTGATGAAGAAAACGTCGCCCGCGTCCCCAAACGGGCCGACATGTTTGCACGGGCGCAATTCGGCGACATGGGAAAACCCATGCAGGACGCGGCCAAGGGCGGGCATTACGTGCGCAAGGCGGCCCCCAGTTTCGCGCAGCGGCGCGCGCTGGGCGCCTTTGTTCTGCTGCAGGATGGGGACAGTGCCCAGACAGCGCCGCCGACAGATGCCGTCCGGAACGCCGCCAATATCAAAGCGGCGAGCTATTTCCTTGGTGCGGATGCGGTGGGCCTCAGCCGCTGCCCCGAATGGGCGTGGTATTCACATGATGCCGCCGGAGAAGAGATTACACCGCCACATGATCAAGCCATCAGCATGATCATCGACCAAGGTTATGAGACGATGGAGGGATCCAGCGGTGACGACTGGATTGCGGTCGCTCAATCCATGCGCGCCTATCTGCGGTTCTCGCTTTTGGGCGGGGTAATGGCACAGCAAATCCGCAACCTTGGGTATAAGGCCAAGGCTCATACGGTGATGGATGGTGAGGTGCTGCAACCTCCGCTGTTGCTGTTGTCGGGGCTGGGAGAGGTCAGCCGGATTGGCGAGGTCATCCTGAACCCCTATCTGGGCCCGCGTCTGAAATCCGGTGCGGTCACAACAGATATGCCTCTGGCTCATGACAAGCCGATAGATTTCGGACTGCAGAGTTTTTGTGAAAGCTGCAATAAATGCGCGCGAGAATGCCCCTCGGGGGCGATCACCGCCGGGCCAAAACTGATGTTCAACGGCTATGAAATCTGGAAGTCCGACAGCCAGAAATGCGCAACTTACCGTGTGACAACATCGGGTGGTGCGATGTGCGGGCGGTGCATGAAAACCTGCCCATGGAATCTGGAAGGCATCTTCAAGGAGCGTCCCTTCCGCTGGGCCGCGATGAACTTCCCCCAAGCCGCGCCAGCGCTGGCGAAACTGGACGATGCGGTGGGCAATGGTGGCTTGAACGACACCAAGAAATGGTGGTGGGATATCGAATTGCAGCCCGACGGCGCGTATCGCCCGACCCAGCATCCGCTGAACCGGCGCAACCTGCAGACGGACCTTGCCCTGAAATATGAGGATCAGACGCTGGCGGTCTATCCCGCCTATCTGGCCCCGCATCCCTGGCCCTATCCTTTTGCCATGGACCGCGAAGCCGGGATTGCAGCTTATGAAGCGATGGTCACGGCAGAGGAGTACAAGGCACGCAAGGCCGCCGGGGACATGTCTGTTGTTCACAACTATTCCATCGCAGGTGATGCCCCTGTCATGCGGGTCGAGCTGAGCATGGTCGACCGGATGACGGAAGATGTAACCAAGTACGAGTTCTCAACGCTGGATGGTGCGCCGCTGCCTCAGTGGACCGCAGGCGCCCATCTGGACGTGCTGGTCGCGCCAGAGTTCCTGCGGCAATATTCAATGTCCGGCGATCCAGCGAACCCAGTGACCTATCAGATCGGTGTCTTGCGCGAGGATGAGGGGCGGGGCGGCTCGGCCCTGTTGCATCGGATTTTTACCGAAGGGCGCAAGGTTTTCATCTCGAAACCGATCAACCATTTCGAACTGGATGAGACCGCCACCAGGACATTCCTGATGGGCGGCGGGATCGGTATCACGCCGATGATCGCTTTTGCCCACCGCCTGCACAGTCTGGGCAAACCCTTTGACCTGCATTACTCGGCCAGTACCCGCGCTGGGGCGGGGTATCTGGACGATCTGGCTGCAATGCCCTGGGCCGATCACGTGCACTATCATTTCTCGGACGAAGGTACGCGCGCTGATTTACAGTCAATCCTGTCGGGATATCAGGCAGGTTGGCACGTCTATACCTGCGGCCCAGATCGGTACATGGAAGGCGTGATACAGGCAGCTGAACGTCAGGGGTTCCCAGACGAGGCGCGGCATCTGGAGTATTTCTCGGTCCCCGAGCAGCCCGAATATGAGAACCATTCTTTCACGCTGAAACTGGCCAAATCGGGGCGAGAGCTGCAGGTTCCCGCCGACAAACACGCGGCGCAGGTGCTGAACGAAGCTGGAATTCAGGTCGATGTGAAATGTTCGGACGGAATTTGCGGCGTCTGTAAATGCGGTTTGATTTCGGGTGAAATCGAGCATAGGGATTTCGTGCTGTCGAACAAGCAGCGCGAAGGCGCAATCATCCTGTGCCAAAGCCGTGCTGCGGACCCGGACGGGGTGGTCGAGATCGACCTCTGATCCGAGGTCTGGAAACGTCATTTCGGGATCGAAAAATAGGTCGTTCTTGCCATGGACGCCAGTGTGTTGCTGCATTAACGTCCCTGCGAACCCCAGTGGATCCTGACCAACAGGCGCGAGGTAAAATCATGGATTATCACAGCCCTGCCAGCTTTGCCGAGGCGTCGGCTCTGGCAGAAAATGCAAAAGGCGTTACACGGTTTCTTGCCGGTGGCACCGATGTTTTGGTGCAGTTGCGCTCGGAATTGGTGACGCCTGATACATTGATAGACATCAAGAAAATCAATGGCGTAAGCGATATCACCCGCAATGCTGACGGCAGCTGGACGCTGGGCGTGGCGGCGACGGGTGCGGAAATGAGCGAACATCCCGGGTTGGGCCGCGATTGGCCCGGCGTGGTCGAAGCGATGGATTTGATCGGATCGACTCAGGTGCAGGGGCGGGCGACGCTGACTGGCAACCTGTGCAATGGCTCGCCTGCGGCGGATTCGGTGCCAGCCATGGTGGCAGCGGGCGTGACCGTGACAGTAACCGGACCAGGTGGCACCCGTGAGGTTGCCGTCGAAGATATTCCGACCGGCCCGGGCAGAACGTCTTTGGCCAAGGGTGAACTGATCTCGGCGGTCAATATTCCTGCACGCGGCGAAAACGGAGGTGATGCCTATCTGCGGTTCATCCCCAGGACCGAGATGGATATTGCGGTGGTTGGCGTAGGTGTGAATCTCCGTCTGGACGGGGATACCATCACCGAGGTCCGCGTGTCGCTGGGTGCTGTGGCTCCGACTGTTCTGCTTGTCGAAGACTGCGCCGAGGCGATCATGGGCAGCACCCTTGACGATGCTGCATTGGACGCGCTTGCCGCTGCCGCATCTACTGCCTGTAACCCGATCGACGACAAGCGCGGCACGATCGCATTCCGTACAGAAGTGGCCGGGGTTCTGGCCAAACGCGCCGCGAAAATCGCCTATGCCCGCGCCAAGGGAGAGCAAGCATGAGCAAGTTCCACGTATCCACCACCGTCAATGGTGACACGGTCGAATACCTATGTGACCCACGCGAGACCCTGCTGGACTGTCTGCGCGACAAGCTGAACCTGACCGGTGCGAAAGAAGGCTGCGGCACCGGCGATTGCGGTGCCTGCTCGGTAACTGTCGATGGCCGTTTGGTTTGTTCCTGCCTGATGCTTGGGATCGAAGCAGAGGGTAAACAGATCGAGACGGTCGAAGGTATTGCAGACGGGGACGTTCTGCATCCGCTGCAGAAGAAGATGATTGAATATGCTGCTCTTCAATGCGGTATCTGCACCCCCGGTATTCTGGTCGCGGCCAAATCGTTGCTGGAAAAGAACCCGAACCCGACCGAGGAAGAGACACGGTTTTGGTTGGCTGGTAATCTCTGCCGCTGCACTGGGTATGACAAGATCATTCGCGCCGTGATGGATACAGCGGCTGAACTGCGGGAGGCTTCGTAATGGCACTCGACGATCGCAAATCTGAATTCACTTTCGTTGGTACCCGACCGAACCGCCCTGACGGGCTGGACAAGGTCACGGGGCGCGCGAAATTTGGCGCTGACGCCACCGCGCCGGGCATGTTGCACGGGGCTATTCTGCGCTCACCCCATGCCCATGCGCGGATCGTAAAGATCGACACCTCCAAGGCCCAAGCGCATAAAGACGTCAAAGCCGTTGTGACCCGTGACGATTTCGCTGAGGTGCCGTTTAAGCCCGGTCTTGAAGGTGAGTTCTGGAACGTGCTGGAAAACGTTATGGCAGGCGAGAAGGCCCTGTATGACGGCCACGCGGTGGCAGCTATTGCGGCAACGTCGGCGCTGTCGGCGCGTGATGCACTCAAGCTGATTGAGGTCGAATATGAGGTGCTGCCCCATGTGACCGATGTCGACAAAGCGATGGCCCCGGACGCTCCGGTTATACGCGAGGGGGCGGCGGATTATTCCGTGCCCGAAGGGATGCACCCGAACGTCGTGCGCTATCACGAAAGCGGGCATGGCGATGTCGAGGTCGGTTTTGCCGAAGCGGATCTGGTTGTTGAAGACAGCTTTGTCACCGAGGCAACCCATCAGGGTTATATCGAACCTCATGCCTGTTTGGCGGCGCTGGGAAATGACGGCAAGGGTGAGCTGTGGTGCACCACCCAAGGTCACTGGATCGCGCAGAAAACCTGTGCGGCTTTGCTGGGGATCGAAACATCGCAACTGCGGGTGACGGCGTCCGAGATTGGCGGCGGCTTTGGTGGCAAGACAACCGTATTCATCGAGCCGGTCGCGCTGGCGCTGAGCCGCAAGGCCAACCGCCCGGTCAAGCTGGTGATGACCCGATCCGAGGTATTCCGGGCCACCGGTCCGACTGCCTCCGCGTCGATGGATATCAAGATCGGGATGAAGAAAGACGGCACGATCACCGCAGCGCAAGGCGTGTTCCGCCTGCAGGGTGGGGCCTTCCCCGGCGCGCCGGGTGATATGACGGCCATGTGTGCCTTTGCTCCTTATAACCTGACTAACGTCAAGCAGGTGGGCTATGATGTCATGGCCAACCGCCCGAAACAGGCCGCCTATCGCGCGCCCGGCGCGCCGATGGGGGCGTTTGCGGTTGAATCGGTGATTGACGAGCTGTGCAAGAAGCTGGGGCTGGACCCCGTGGATGTGCGCCTGAAAAACGCCGCCTACGAAGGTACCAAGGCCAGCTATGGCCCGCGCTACGAACGCATCGGTCTGGTCGAAACGCTTGAGGCCGCCAAGGCGCATCCGCACTATTCTGCGCCACTGAAACCAGGGCAGGGGCGTGGGATATCCTGTGGATTCTGGTTCAATCACGGGGGCGAGACATCCGTGTCGCTGGCCCTGTCCGAGGATGGTTCGGCCCAGCTGATGGTCGGCACGCCCGATATCGGCGGTTCGCGCGCGTCGATGGCTCTGATGGCAGCCGAGGTGTTGGGCATTCCCTACGAGAATATCCGCGTCACCATCGCGGACACGGCAACACTCGGCTATAACGACGTTTCGCACGGCTCGCGCGTGACTTATGCCTCAGGGCTGGCCACGATCAAGGCGGCCCGGCATGCGGTTGAAAAGCTGAGCGAACGCGCGGCGGCCAAGTGGGGCATCCCGGTGGATGCGGTGAAATGGGAAAACGGCTGCGCGGTGCCCTCGGGCCCCAATGCGGGCGATTTCGACCCGATGCCGCTGGCCGATATCACCGCTGATATGGGTGCGACCGGCGGTCCGATCTCGGGCCATTTCGAAGCAACCCCGGAAGGCGCAGGCGTGTCGTTTGGCACCCATATCGTCGATGCCGAGGTCGACCCGGAGACCGGCAAGACCAGCATCACCCGCTATACGGTCATTCAAGACGCCGGAAAGGCGATCCACCCGACCTATGTGGAAGGCCAGTATCAGGGTGGCGCGGCGCAGGGCATCGGTTGGGCGCTGAACGAGGAATATGTCTATGGCGAGGATGGTCGTCTGCAGAACTCGATCTTCCTCGATTATCGTATCCCGGTCGCCAGCGACTTGCCGATGATCGATACGGTGATCGTCGAAGTGCCCAATCCCGGCCACCCGTTTGGTGTGCGCGGCGTGGGCGAGACTGGCATCGTGCCACCGCTGGCAGCCATCGCCAACGCGGTTTCGAATGCAGCGGGTGTGCGGATGAAACAACTGCCAATGTCACCGCCACGCATTTTGGCGGCGCTCAAGGACAATGGTTGAGGTCCACCTGTGGTCCGGCCTCCGGTCTTTGACCGGGGGTCAACAGGTGGTCGAGGTTGAGGCCAAAACCACTGGCGAGCTGCTGCGGGAACTTGCGCGGGTTCATCCGCAGCTTCAGGCACCGATTGATGCCGGTGTATCTATCTCAATCAACGGGCGCGTGATCGCCAGCGGGCTGACCGAACCGATCCCCGAGGGCAGCGAAGTCTATCTGATGCAAAGGCTGCGCGGCGGTTAGCCTTGGGGAGACCAGGGTTCGCGCCCGACCATCCTGTCTGCTTCGGCGGTGATGTCGTTCATATGCGCCTCAAGGCTGAGGCGAAGGGCCTCGAGTTCTTCTTCACTGGCCTTGCGGGGAACGTTTTCGGTCCATTCCCGGCACAAAAAGACGCCCTGATTGCGCCAAGGGCGTGGCATCAGCAGGCGGTCCCAGGTTCCGGCCTCGCTGCCGTGGCGAGCGGAAAAGGTGATCCCGAAGACCCGCTTGCCCGAGGTGCGGGCCCAGACCAGAGGCACGGTCGACAGCACCCGTTCCGGGCCGCGCGGGCCGTCAGCAGCGATCCCGATGGAAATGCCGCGCTTGATCTTGCCGATCACTTCGCGTGACACCGCGATGTTGTTGGCGTTTTTGCTGGTCATGGCGATGGTGTCCATGCCGAACAGTTTCTGCACCCGACCAACCATGCTGCCAGCGCGTGCCGAGGATGTGATCGAGCAGATACGCCCCTTATCCAACGGAAAGAAATAGGGCGATTGTGCCAGTCGCTGATGCCAAAGGACAACGATGACCGGCTCGCCCTGATCGGCCAGTTGGTCCAGCTCTTCATAGCCGATGCGTTGCCATTGGGTGTTGCGGTTAACCATCCGAATATAGCTCGCGATGCGGCGGGCGGTCCAATTCAGGACGGCCTCGCTATCGGCGATTTTCTTGCGGATACTCACTAATGGTGACCCTCATATTGATCAAACCGTGTCTTATAGAACTCAACGCCATACGCAACTTGTTTGTCGTGCGCATAACTGAGGAGGAATCTGAAAAAGCCTCTTGAGTCCGCCGCGCGGCTGGCATATTTGAGGCGCACCTTAGGGGTATAGCTCAGTTGGTAGAGCGACGGTCTCCAAAACCGTAGGTCGCGGGTTCGAACCCTGCTGCCCCTGCCATTCTCTCCATTGCCAGAAGTTTGTGCCAGCTTGGGCGGAATGGGACACGCGTGACCCTTTGCGCAGCCTAGCTGTTACAACTTGGACCAGCAGAGCATTCGACCGATGCGATAAACCGCGTTCTGGTTGCTCAACAAATCACGGTCTAACCCAAAATCGGTGATATGCCACCGGCAAAAGCGGCCAAGATTGGGGCCGTCAGGGCGAAGCCGGCGCGGATGATGTCACCTGTGCCTTCTGTCAGCTTATGCGACGATCTCCAGTCATCAATGTCGAATGCCTGGTCTGTGCCGCCCTGATTTCGGGCAGCCAAAGCGAGGTTAGAAATTCTTCCGTCCAGAAGGACTGCCACGGGAAGAAAGTAGCTGAGCATTAGCAAGCAAAAATATGTGCCGGTGAACAAGGCCGATGCGTTGAGCAATGCGCTATAGGCGGCCCTTTCTGATTCAGCGATCATGGGCAAGGGCCAGTACATCCAGCTTGCGGCAAAGAACATGCCGAAGGTCAGCACCAGACTGGACAGGTAGAGTTGCTGCCGCATATTCCGCAGGTTTTGCGCCAGCTCAACTGCTGTTGCTTCGATGTCCTGAGATTCATGCCGTCCAAGACACAATATCATTCCGACAATCAGCGACCCGATCGCAAGGCCGGCCATTGCATTCACCAGGTCCAGAATACGGTTGAACAGTGAAAGAACAGGGGCTTGCCCGCATTTCCCAAACATCCAGCTATCTTCCGAACCGGAACATGCCGGTAAGGTGCCTTGCGACAATGCTGTTTCAAAAACGGCTTTGCCGATCTGGTGGTAAATCTGCGGGCTTTGGTCGGTCATATGCTTTTGAATGGTCGGCACGAGAGCCAGAAACACGATGGCGACTACAATCGCGATTGCCGCGATCCGGGTGTTTTTTTCGATCGGGCGTGACAGGGTCCGGAACAAGACTGCCACGGGCAACAAGGCCAGCGATAAAAAGAACCAGGACGCGGCAAGAAACCGAAACCGACCAACGGCTTCCTGCCAAGAGCTACCGCTCAACACAAAGTTCACTGGAACGTCCAGTTCATTGGCGATCATTTGGTTCTGGATCAGTTTATGGATTGCGAAAACACATACCGGCAGCAGGGCGATGGCAAAATAGCGCGGTTTTACTCGGCTTTTTGACACGTGATACCTTTCTTGCCCGGGCGTTGCACAGCACACAGTTTAGCACAAAACTCGTACATCGATGCCAGGAGTTTCAGGCGGGCTTTCTGATGGTGACATTCGAACGGCCGGTACGCTTGCCCATTTGCCCCAGCCAGACCGCCAGAAGTACGATACAGACACCGGTGATCTGCACAAAGGTCAGGTTTTGCCCAAGTATGACCCAACCAATCATTACGGCGGATAACGGGCTGAGAAAGCCAAGTGCCGAGACCGCAGAGGGTTCGATCCGGGCGAGGCCTCGGAACCACAGGATATAGGTCAGGGCAGCCCCGATGACGCTCAGATATCCAATTCCGAGAAGGCTGTTTGTTTCAAGCGCTGGTAAGGCGGGCTCAAATATCAGTGCAAGCGGCACCAGCAACAGCCCGCCGGCGGTTAGTTGCCAAGCGGTAAATGTCAGCAGCGGCACCGGCGGTTGCCATTTGCGCGTCAGGACAGTTCCTGCCCCCATCGAAAGGGCGCCACCCAGTCCAGCGATCAGGCCAACCGTATCAAGATTGATAGCTGTTCCGAGGACAAGGCACCCGACGCCGATCACCCCCAGCAGCGCTGCGCCGACCGATCTCAGCCCAACCGGGGTGTTCAGCAGAAATGCCGACAGGAAGACTACAATAAGAGGTTGTACCGCGCCGACAGTGGCTGCGACCCCACCGGGGAGCCTGTAAGCCGCGACGAAAAGCAGGGTCCAGAACACGGTGAAATTGAGCGCGCCTAGAATGAATATGCGGCCCCACCAATGACCCCTTGGAAGTTGACGGGACAAAACTAGCAGCAGCAGTCCGGCAGGCAGCGCACGCAGCGCGGCCATCGTGATCGGATATCCGACGGGCAAAAATTCGGTCGTAACATAATAGGTGCTACCCCAGATCAAAGGGGCAACAGCAGTTAGGGCGATGTCGGTTTGGTGTCTCATGGCGAATCCCTTTATCTTGACGTCAAGATATATTGCAAAATCTTGACGTCAAGATAAAGTTGGGCTAGCCAGAATTCATGGATCATGTGGAGCAAATTATCGCGCAGTGGAACAGTGCCCGGCCCGACCTGGATGTGGGGCCAATGGAAACCGTTGGTCGACTGACGCGGTTGGCGGTTCAGTTGCGAAGGGCGATGGAGCATACTTGGGCTCTTCATGACATGAACGCTGCCAGCTTTGATGTCCTTGCCACGTTGCGAAGGTCTGGCAAGCCAGAGGGTCTTTCACCTGGCGAGCTTTTGGAGCTTACAATGGTGACGTCCGGCACAATGACGAATCGCGTCGATCAACTGGTTAAGGCGGGGATGGTCGAAAGAGTGCAAAACCCTGAGGATGGCCGGGGCTTCCTGATCCGTCTTACCCAAAACGGATTCAAAGCGATTGAGGCCGCCGTTTCGGATCATGTAGAGACTCAGCAGCGCCTGGTTCAGGGTTTGTCCCTGCAACAGCGCGATCAACTCAATCACCTGCTCAGATCGTTGTCTGAAACGCTGGACTGATCCGGGCAGGTAAGCATTCTGGATCAGGGTGCCAATTCCGATGTGGCATAAGCCGTTTTAGTGCGCACGGCTCAAATTCTATAATTTTTGGGCTATGCGGTTTCCTCGGTCAGGGGATTGGCATATTGTCCAAACGAATTTCAGGTAGCCGGATGAGGATACATGTCGCGCTTCGATGGATATTTCCTGCGGCAACTGCTGATTCTGTTCGGCTTTTTCACTCTGATTCTGGTGGGGGTTTTCTGGATCACCCGCTCGGTCAGCCTGTTTGACCGTGTCATCAGCGGTGGTCAATCGGCCATGGTGTTTCTTGAATTTACCGCTCTTACTTTGCCGACGCTGATCCGTACGGTGATGCCCATGGCCGTGTTCGCAGCGGCCGTCTATGCCACCAACCGCCTGAGCCGTGAAAGCGAGCTAACGGTGATGCTGGCCACAGGCTCCAGCCCGTGGCGGCTGGCTCGCGCTGTGGTTCTGTTCGGTCTTGTTGCTGGTCTGATGATGGCCTCGATCAGTGTTTTCCTGCGCCCGGCCTCGGTCGATCTACTGGAAAAACGGCAGGCCGAAGTGGCGGGTGACGTCACAGCGCAGTTATTGAATGAAGGCGAATTCCTGCATCCTGCAAGTGACGTGACCGTCTATATTGGGGGAATTGATCTGGACGGGACTTTGCGCGAAGTTTTTGTTTCGGACCGGCGGGATAAAACCAGCCCGGTCAGCTATTCCAGCCAAACAGCTTATCTGGTCAATAACGGCTCGGGCATTCATCTGGTGATGGTTGACGGAGTTGCCCTGCGTCAGGACCGGCAGGGACGTACCCTGTCGTCTACACTGTTTCAGGACGCGTCCTATGACATCTCAGAATTGACGAGTACTGACAACGCGGCCGAGCGAAGCCTCGAGGCCATTCCCACCGCAGAGCTGTTGCGCGACCGGGCTGCGATTGCGGCAGCAGAAGGGTTCACTGAGGGCGCGTTGATCGACGAGCTGCATCAGCGATTTTCGTGGATCACCATTTGTATCGCGGTCGCGATGGCGGGCTATGCAACCCTTATGTTGGGCAGCTTTTCCAGATTTGGCCTGTGGCCACAGATTTTTGGAGCATTCATAATTCTGGTCCTTTTGGAAGGTATGCGCGGCTTTGTGTCCCCGTTGGTGATCGAAGACCCGAAATTGTGGCTATTGCTCTATTTGCCTGCTGTCATGGGCATATTGATCTCGTGCCTGTTTCTTTTGATTGCAGGTCGTCCGCTTCTGCGCGTGCGCGCAAGAAAACACTCGCGGGCATTGTCCCAAGCCTGAAGTTACGGCGCATTTCGGCGCAATGTTCTTCGGCCAAGCTAATTCGTTTTTTCGCTCAGGTTTTCTGCGTTAGGCTGCGGTTGGATGATCAGTCAAAAGGACCGGACCATGCTGGACAAAACCCACAAACCCACCTGGACCAGCTTTGAAGAGGCGACCAAGGCCGATTGGGACGCCGTTATGGAATACGAAGAGGCCTATAACGCCGCGTTGCCGGACAGGATACTGGATGCGATCCGTTCGCTGGACGAGGATTGGACGCCCTATCCCGTGAACCGCTATCAGCACAGCCTGCAGGCCGCGACGCGCGCCTATGAGGATGGGGCGGAAGAAGAGCTGGTCGTCGCAGCGCTGATCCACGACACCGGCGATATCCTGTCTCCCTATAACCATGGAGAGCTGTCAGCGGCGATGATGAAGCCCTATGTCAGCGAGAAAACCCATTGGATCCTCAAACATCACTGCGTGTTCCAGGGCTATTACTACAATCACCACCTGGGCGGAGACCGCAACGCCCGAGACAAGTACCGCGACAGTCCTTATTGGGAGGACTGCCGCTATTTCTGCCATGAATACGACCAAAAGGCGTTCGATCCGGATTACCCGACCAAACCGTTGGAGTTCTTCGAGCCGATGCTGCGCCGTGTCCTAAGCCGCGGCGAGGGGCATATGGAGTTGAACGAAACCGCCGAAGGTTAGCAGGCGGCCATCAGACGGTAAACGATCTGTGCGGCGGTAAAGTCCCAGGCGGCATTGCCGTCCGGGGCGAGTTCGACCACGTCGAACCCCACGCATTTGCGCCCCCGAAGGGCATGCTCGACCAGTTGTAGCGCCTGATAATAGCCCAAGCCGCCGGGCACGGGTGTTCCTGTGGCCGGCATTTGCGAAGGGTCCAGCCCGTCGACATCAAAGCTGACATAGACCAGTTCGGGGAAATCCTTGGGCAGATCGACCGCGTGGATGTTGCCGGTGACCAGCTCCTCGGCATCAATGTGGAACACGTTGTTCTTCACCCGGCTCTGCGCCTCTTCGGTCGAAAAGGCCCGGACGCCGAATTGGGCCAGTCGGACGCCTTCTTCGGCCAGTAGATGCATGACCGAGGCATGGCTGTGCTTTTCACCCTGATACGTGTCGCGCAGGTCCGCATGCGCATCAATCTGGACGATCCCGATCGGTTGGTTCAACGCGCGGGCCACACCCATCACGGCACCGTAGCTCAGCGAATGCTCACCGCCCAGAGTGACCGGCACTTTACCAGCGCGAATGGCGGCTTCGGTGCGCAGGGCAAGGCGTTCCATCACTGCAGGCATAGGGCCGTCACAGCTCAAAGGTTCCTCGGTGAAAATACCCGCTGTGCAGGGCTCGGCAAGGCCGGTGATGCGCTCCAGCTCGTTGCTGGCCTCTATGATCGCCGCCGGGCCACCGGCTGTACCCGAGCCGTAGGATACCGTGCGCTCCAGCGGTACTGGGATTACACGAAACCGGGCGTTTTCGGTCCGTTCCGATGTGGTCAGTTCACTGTCGAGGAAAACGCTCATGAGAGCCTCTCTTTAAAGTCGTCATAGCCGAATTGTTTGATAATTTTCAACGCGTCGGTTTCGCTGTTCCACAGGGCGATTGTGGGCAGGGGGACACCGTTGAAGGTGTTGGTCTTGACCATCGAATAATGCGCCTGATCTAGGAAGGCAAAGCGTTGGCCGATCTCAAGCGGTTTGTCCCACGTATAGTCGCCGATCACATCCCCCGCCAGACAGGACGGGCCGCCCAGACGGTAGGTATGCCCTGCCTCGGCCTCGTCCATCAGGGCAGGGCGATAGGGGGCTTCGATCACATCGGGCATGTGGCATGTGGCCGAGATGTCGGTGATCGCAAGGGCCATGCCATTGGTCGGCAGGTCGAGAATTTCGCCCACCAGAATGCCCGCATCCAGTGCCACAGCCTCGCCGGGTTCAAGATAGACGTCGACGTCATGGGTTTCGCGGATCGCCTTGATGAACGCGATCAACCCATCACGATCATAGTCGTCGCGGGTGATATGGTGGCCACCGCCGAAGTTCAGCCATTTGAGATGACCCAGGAACGGGGCGAGTTTTGGTGCAATGGCTTCCCATGTGCGCATCAAGGGCTCGAACCCTTGTTCGCAAAGTGTATGCATATGAAGGCCGTCCACACCAACCATGATTTCATGGCTTAGTTGGCTGACCGGTGTGCCCAGACGCGAACAGGGCGCGCAGGGGTCATATTTGGGTATCTCGCCTTCGGAATGTTCCGGATTGATGCGCAGGCCGACCTGTACTTTGGCTGCCTGTGCCTTGGCTAGGAACCGGTTCTTTTGCGCGGGCGAGTTGAAGATCACATGGTTGGACAGCGACAGGATTTCATCCATGTCAGCGTCTTTGTACCCGGCGCAGTAAGTGGCGACTTCGCCGCCATATTCTTCGCGGCCTAAACGCGCCTCATAGATACCGCTGGCGCAGGTACCGTCAAGATGTTGGCGGACCAGCGGAGCAAGCGAGAACATTGAGAACGCTTTGAGGGCACCGAGGACATGGGCGCCGGACCTGCTGCCGACGTCGGACAAGATCACCAGATTTTGCTCAACCGCCTTTTGGTCAACCACAAAGCAAGGCGTTGGCACGCGGTTTAGGTCGAAATTGCGGAAGGCACCGGCATCGCCTGCTTGGGTGGTCATCATGTCGGACATATCAGGCGTCTCCGAATTTGGAGAGGGCGGGGGGCGCTGCCCCCCCGGACCCCCCGAGGTATTTAGGGCCAGATGAAGCTTGGCGGATCAGAACTCGACCGGGCCATCCAGTTCGTGGACCTGCCATGGCAAGCCATGGGCGTTTAGCATGTCCATGAAATCATCCGGGTCGAGCTGTTCCATGTTCCACACACCTGGCTGCGTCCAGTTGCCTTTGAGCACCTGCGCGGCACCGATCATGGCGGGGACACCGGTGGTGTAGCTGACGGCCTGGCTGCCGACCTCGGCGTAGCATTCCTCGTGGTCACAGATGTTGTAGATGTAATATGTTTTCTCACCCGAACCATCCTTGGCCTGACCTGTAGCGATGTCGCCGATGCAGGCCTTGCCCTTGGTTTCCGCACCCAGATCGCCGGGATCAGGCAGCAGGGTTTTCAGGAACTGGATCGGGATGATTTCCTTGCCGTCATGCATTACCGGGTCGATGCGGGTCATGCCAACATTTTCCAGCACTTTGGCATGGGTGATATAGGCGTCGCCGAAGGTCATCCAGAAGCGGGCGCGCTCGATTTCGGGGAAGTGGGTGGAGAGGCTCTCCAGCTCCTCGTGATACATCAGGTACATGTTTTTGGGGCCGATGGCGGGAAAGTCGAACTCGACCTTATGGGTCATGGCGGGGGAGTGTTTCCATTCGCCAGCTTCCCAATGGCGCACTTCGGCCAACACTTCGCGCAGGTTGATCTCGGGGTTGAAGTTGGTGGCGAATTCCTGATCGTTGCTGCCACCATTGGCGTCCAGCACGTCGATCTGGCGGATCGTATCCAACTTGTGTTTCTTTAACCACGTCGCAAAGACAGACGTCACGCCCGGATCAAAGCCCGAACCGAGGATGGCGGTCAGTCCTGCCTGTTTGAACCGATCCTGATAGGCCCATTGCCAGTGATACTCGAACTTGGCTTCGTCCTCGGGCTCGTAATTCGCGGTGTCGATGTAGTGGATGCCCGCCTCAAGGCACGCGTCCATCAGCACGAGGTCCTGATAGGGCAGGGCCAGGTTCACGAGGACCTCGGCACCGGTGTCCTTGATCAGTTTGACCGTGTCCGCGACCTTATAAGCGTCCAGCTCCGCAGTAGCGATATCAACGCCCACACGCTCTTTCACGGCCTTGGCAATGGCGTCGCATTTCGACTTGGTGCGGCTGGCCAGCGTGATTTCAGTGAAGATGTCCGAATTCATCGCCATCTTGTGCACCGCAGCGTGAGAGACGCCGCCCGCGCCGACAACCAGCGTTTTGCCACTCAAAGTTCCCATGGGGTCATCTCCTCTCGGGGGTTATTCGTAATAGGTGTAGCCATTGATCGAGTCGCGATATGCGCTCATCAGGGTTTTGCGGTCTTTGGCCAGCAGAGTACCGGTCGAGATCGCCTCGTCCACCATTTTGCGGAAGGCGGCGACACAGTCGGCCGGATCAAACTCGACATAGGACAGGACCTGACCAATGGTGTCGCCCTCTTGCTCGTGCAGCAGATCGAAACCGCCATCGGAGCGCAGGTCGATGGTAACCACGTTGGTGTCGCCGAACAGGTTGTGCAGATCGCCTAGCGTTTCCTGATAAGCACCAACAAAGAAGACGCCCATGAAGTATTCGTCATTCTCGGGCAGGGAATGCACTGGCAGGCTGGGCGAGACACCGTCGGCCAGAATAAACCGGTCGATCTTGCCGTCGCTGTCGCAAGTGATATCGGACAGCACCGCGCGGCGGTCGGGCGTTTCGTTCAGACCCTGCAGCGGCACGATCGGGTGTAGCTGGTCAATGGCCCAGACGTCGGGCAGCGATTGGAACAGTGAGAAGTTGCAGTGATAGATATCAGCCACTTTTTCCAACTGTTCGTCGACATCCGTGTCGAGCTCATCACTGGCAGCCAACGCCTTGAGGCGGGCCATCAATGACAGATAAATGCGTTCGGCGCGCGCCATCTGGCGCAGGTCGATATATCCGCGGCGGAACAGGGCGCGCAGCTCGTTGCGATAAAAAGTGGCGTCGTTCCAGCATTCCTGAAGGCGGTCGCTGGAGAGGTATCCGTGCACGGCGGCAAGGTCCGAGACTAAGTGATGATCATCCGCCTCGACCTCAGGGCCGTCTGGCGCGTCATAAAGCGTGCTTTCCAGCACGTTGAACACCAGCATGGATGAGGTCGCAACGATAGCGCGCCCGCTTTCGGTGACCAATGTGGGGTGCTTGACCTCGGCTTCATCCATGGCATAGGCCACGGTTTCGACCACGTTGGCGCAGTATTCTTCTACCGTGTAGTTGATCGAGTTTTCGGCGGCTTTCTTTTCGCCCGTGTAATCTACGCCCATGCCGCCACCCAGGTCCAGATGGGTCAGCGGTACGCCTTCGCGGGTCAGTTCGGTATAGTATCGGCAGGCCTCACCCACGGCGCGGCGCACGTCATTGACGTCCTGCACCTGCGATCCAAGATGCGAGTGCTGCAGCTTCAGGCAGTGCAGCAATCCGGCGGCCTTCAGCTTGTCCACCGTGGCGACCAGTTGATCGGTGTTCATGCCAAAGGCGGAACGGTCGCCCGAGCTTTCTTCCCATTTTCCGCTGATCTGGTTGGTCAGTTTAACCCGTACGCCGATCAGCGGTTCGATGCCCAGTTGGTTATAGACTTCGATCACCGTGTCGGCCTCTTTCGGGCTTTCCAGCACGATCACTGTATTGAACCCGATTTTGCGGCTGAGGATGGCCAGCTGGATAAACTCGGCATCCTTGACGCCGTTGCAGACGATCAGCGCCTCATTGGCCAGACGATGGGCAAGCGCGACCACAAGTTCCGGTTTCGAGCCAGCCTCAAGGCCATAATTGTACTTCTTCCCAAACTCGACGATCCGGTCGACCACCTGAGCCTGTTGGTTGACCTTGATCGGAAAGACACCGCGATAGCTGCTTTTGTACCCAACCCGGGCAATCGCCTCTGCAAAGCTTTCGTTAATATGGACAATCTCGTGCTCCAGATAGGAGCTGACGCGCAGGATCATCGGAGCCTTGATGCCGCGATCGTCCAGATCACGCAGAATACCGGGCAGGCTGATAGCAGCAGTCTCTGGTGCAAGGGGATTGCGCAGACCGATTTCGCCGTCTTCCGTCACCTCGATGAGGTCTTTGCCCCATTTCTCAACCCCGTAGATGGAATGCGGTGCGTCGGGCGTCTGTTTCAATCAAGTCTGTCCTTAACCTAGGGTGCCTGCTTCGCGCCCGCCAATACGGCAGCAATTCGATTCGTCCAAGTGTAATCTATGTGACGGGTATTTCCGAATTTATACAGGCAGACCAACGGGAACCAGATGGTTATCCCACTGACAATCCGGTCGGGCGGAAATGCGGGCCTTGGCAGTAAGCGCTCCGACCAGCCCGGTGCCTGTGGTGAAGACAAAACCGGAAGGCCCGGCACCCAGGCCGCAGACATCCTCAAGCAGGGTCGTGTCGTTAAGTCGACCGGTCAAGCTGTCGAACCGGAGCAAATTGTTGCCGCGAGGGCAGGTGATGGCGATGGTTTTGCCGTCCCCGGCAAAAGCAATGCTGCCAGCGTAACCCTGCAAGGCACTTTGCACCGATTCCGGGGCTGCAAGCAGGCGCGGAGCCTCGCCTCTTTTGTGCAGTCCCAGCAAAGGCGGGTGGGTTAACCTGTTGCCCTGCCATTGCATTGCAAACCCAACCAGACCGTCGGATCGAACGGCAAGGTGCCGGATCGAATTTTTATGCAGTGTCCGGGGCAGCTCTATCTGTTCCAGGACCGAGCCTGACAGACTCAGATAACTTAGGCGCGGTTGCATGATGGGCAGATTCAGCTTGGTTCGGCCCATTTCAGGATGTGTTTCAATGCCGCCATTTGCGATGATCAGAGTTTCCCCATCCGGCATGATCCGCATATCATGCGGCCCGACCCCGCCCGAAGAAAACTCGCCCAACCGCGTGTAGTCCTCCGAGTCCCAGACGCCAATCACACCCTCACCGGCCTCATAGTCGTTCTCGGTGGTGAACAGATGGGTTCCATCTCGGGAAAACACGCCATGGCCATAGAAATGGCGGCCTTTGGGAGCATCCATCCGTGCGGTTTGGGTTCCGCTCTTGCAATCGATCACCACGCCAAAGGTGCCAGGGCGGCGAGCGAAAGCCACGGCTTGCGCGCGTGACGGATGCGCCGCAGCGGCATGGCCGCGCGCCGGCAGGGGGAGAGAGAATAAGATACCGCCTTCAGAACTCAGGCCCGCCAGCCGATAGGTGCCGTCCGGAAACAGCGCCGCCGCCAGGAAATCTGGCGCGCCGACAGTCGACCAACCTTGTGTTGGGGCAAGGCTAGCTGCAGCCAGGCCCGCAAGGAATTGACGGCGGCTTGTCATGGCTTAGTCCCCGTCCAGCGAATTGAATCCGGCACTGATACCCAAGGTCGGGCCCAGCTCGGTTGCTGCAATCGTGTGGATGTCGTTGATCATCTGCTGCAAGGCTTCGACCCGTATCCGACCCGAAGGTGTCGAGACACCGGCCAGTGTAGGGTCGTCTAACTCACGCGTGCGGATGATAGCCTTGTCGAACGCATTATCCAAATCAGCGGCAATCTGCGGATGATCTGCGGACAGCCCGGTGGCCAGATCGCGCAGCGTGATCAATGACAGTTCGACCTGGCGTAGTGACCGTTCAGACCTGCGCGCTTCGGCCCGATTGGGACGGGGGCGCTCTAGGGTGCCCATGGGGCGTCCAAGGCGTGTTTCGGCAGTGAATTCCAATCCGGTGATCAGAGCTTTGTAAAGTTCCTGCATGGCCTCATCAGCAGACCGGTAAGGACTGTCTCCGCCGGGCATGGTCAGGTTGGCAGAGAAAGGTTGCCAGTCGTGGTCCATCGCCTTCGCATTGCGGTTTATATCTGCAGCAATCGCCCGGATCAAAGCGCATCGATAGGCCCTGTCGCCCTGATCCGCGAGGGCTGGGTCGAATAGCATCAATTCAAGTGCAAGAAACCCGCGTCCCGCGATCGAAGCCTCGGCATAAGCCTCGGGGGTGTCAACCACCGCGTCTTGGGTGGCAATCAGGCCGGATAGGGTTTTGGGTGTAAACCCTTTTGTGTCTGGCCAGAATGCCATCGCAAATGCGCGGTCATCGACCTCGGAGGGGCCAAAGCGCAAGTGGCTTACCGTGACCCAGCGGTCGAATGCCAGGTGATAGGCTGCACGAAGGTTCGGTGAAGCGGCTGTGCAATCCGCCTGCGCTGCCGCATCCAGCGCAGCTGTTGCGTCAGATAGCTGTGCGTATCCGGGGAGAATGTGCCCTTCAACAACATCTGTCAGGATCTGGCTGGGATTTTGCGCCAAGGCTGACAGGGGCAGAATAAGGGCAATGGCCAGGCCGAGGGCACGCATCAGAGGCTCTCCAGAAAGCGGATCAAAGCGTCGCGGTCGGGTTTGGGCATCGAGACAACGGTGTCGCGCGCCGTCTGCGCCTCTCCGCCGTGCCACAGAACGGCCTCCAGCAGCGATTGCGCCCGCCCGTCATGCAGGAATTGGGTATGACCCGAGACCTGCTCGGTCAGGCCGACACCCCAAAGAGGTGGCGTGCGCCATTCCCGGCCTGTTGCCCGCGCTTCGGGGCGGTTGTCGGCCAGACCATCGCCCATGTCGTGCAACAGCAGATCGGTATAGGGCCAGATCAGCTGAAAACTGTGTTCGGGCCGGTCGTCCATCCGGTGGGTGACATAAGACGGCGTGTGGCACGAGGCACAGCCGGTATCAAAGAACACCTGCTTGCCGCGCAGGACCTGCGGGTCATCAATGTCGCGCCGCCCTGGGACGCCGAGATTGCGGCTGTAAAACGCCACAAGGTCCATGCCTTGCTGGTCAATCTCGAACACGCGGTCGTCGTTGTCGCCATGGGGAGCGGTGACGCAATCCGCCTGCAATTCGGTGCAATCGCCATGGGCTGTAGGGAAAAGCGGGCTCGAAATCCCGATATCCCCGGCAAAAGCCGCCGCTGATTGCTCCATGATCGTGGGCATCCCGGCCTTGTATCCGAACCGGCCCATCATCGGCGCGTCGTATTCGGCTGACCAAACGATGTTGGGACGGCCCGAGATGCCGTCGCCATCCGCGTCGTCCGGGTCGGCCTTTGCCAGCAGGTCCGCGACCGGAATCGCTTCAAGCAATCCCAGACCGATCATCTGTGGGGCCACGCGCGGGCTCAGCATCGCCTCGGGGTGCAGCGGGCCATATCCAAGATCCGCCGCGGTATAGGTCGGGCTGCGGAGAATGACCGTTTCGCCGTCTGATAGCGCGACAGGAAGGTTTTCATAGGTGATGTCCAGCCGGTACTCGGCGGGGTGGCCCGCGAGGGCCAGATCCTGCATCTGCCCGCCGTAATTGGGTTCGGGCTGAGTGGCGATGTAGTCCGCGATTTCATCGATTGCGCCGCCACCGGGGATTGAGACCCGAAGGAACATCGAAACAGCCCCGTCATCGGGCCCATTTGGTGTGTGGCCGCGCCCGTCCTTGATGTGACATCGTTGGCAAGAGCGCGCGTTGTACAATGGCCCCAAACCGTCCGAGGCCAGGGTCGAGGAAGGCGAAGACACCCAGATTTTCTTGAACAGCCCGTTGCCGACCTTGAAATCCAGTTCCTGTTCGAATTTCAGATTGCCCGAAGGTTGCGAAAATGCATCTGCGTCCTGACGTGCCCTTACGGTTGCGGCACCGGCGGGCAGGTCCTCGAACCGTTGCGCGGCGTCGAAATCCGTGGGCGCGGCGATCACATCCGCGATCCGGGCCTTTTCATCTTCGGTTCTGGGTTGGAAGTTGAGATGCAGATCCTGCAGTTCAGCGGACAGGATCGGGGTGGCTGCAATCGCAGCCACCGCCACAAGCGAGAGCTTACTCGCCTTCGTCCATTTTCGATGCGTTAAGTTGCGCATAATTGGCTTCGCCAATCCTTTCGTACAAATCAAGCTGTGTTTCGAGGAAGTCGATGTGGCCTTCTTCGTCACTGATCAGGTTCTCGAACAGAGACATAGTGACGTAGTCGCCCGCCTCTCGACAATATTCACGGGCCTCAACGTACAGGGCACGCGCATCATTCTCGGCAGCCAAATCACATTCCAGAGTTTCCTTCGGGGTCTGTCCAATCCGAAGCGGGTCCAGTTTCTGCAGGTTGGGGTGACCTTCCAGAAAGATTATGCGCTCGATCAGCTTGTCGGCATGACCCATCTCTTCGATGCTTTCCTCACGGCTTTTCTTTGCCATGTGGGTCAGGCCCCAATCCTCTTGCAGACGGTAATGCAGCCAATACTGGCTGACTGCCGTCAATTCATGCCGCAGAGATTTGTTGAGGTATTCTATGACTTTGGGATCGCCCTTCATCTACACTCTCCTGTGATGCCTTGGTGCGTAATGCACAAAGCTGCATGGGGACTTCCAGATTATCGCTGGCGCGCATGGTGTCTAGGAAAAGCGGCATGCATCCGCCACAATCCGCTGATTTTCCAAGGGCATGATAGATCTTACCAGGGGTTATGACTGCCCTAGGGTCGGAAACGCGCATCCAGTCGATGGCGGCATGAATCTCGGTGTCTGTGATCTTGGTGCAATGGCAGACGATCATGGAGGTGGCGCTCTGGATTGTATTCTGACTATATTAGTCAGTTATTAAGTGCGTGTCCTGCGGCATACTGTCAGTTAGCCGAAAATAAGTTGGGGGCGGGATAGTCCTCCGCCCCCGAACCGCTAGGTTTACTGGAAAACAGCCGTCGGGTTGTCCAGGCTTTCAGAACCTTCGAACTCAATCTGATCGACGTCCAGAATGGTGACGATCCGCTCGATTGTCTTGGTCTGGTCCACCAGCCCGTTCACACCGCCCATGATCAAAACTTCGCCACCTTCGTTGCCGCGTTCCAGCATCTGGTCATAGGCGAACCCGGCCTCGGCTGTGGATTTTATCCGACCCAGCGCCTGCATCGTGTTGGCCAGCTTCAGCTTCATCTCGGCGTCCAGCGATGGGTCGGAGGCAATCACCAAGTCCGAAAGCGATGCGCCGCTGACAGGAGTTCCGTCGATGCGGGTATAGCTGCCCAAATAGACGTTCTGAATGCCAAGACCATCATAGTAGTGGCTGTTATGTGTGTTGTCCGAGAAGCAGTCATGCTCTTCCTCGGGATCGTTCAACATCAAGCCAAGACGCATCCGCTCACCGGCCTGCTCACCATAGGACAGCGAGCCCATTCCGGTGAGGATTGCGCTTATTCCTGCGCTCTCATTTTCGGTCAGGGAGGTTCGGGCCGCGCCTCCGTCCTGCCACTGGGTCGCCATCCATTCCAAATCGGTGACCAGCAGTTCAGTCACGGCCTCAAGGTACTGGGCGCGACGGTCACAGTTGCCGCCGGTGCAGGCATCACCTTGGGCATAGTCCGTCCATGGACGGCTACCCGCGCCTTCACCGTGGCCGTTCAGGTCCTGGCCCCACAACAGGAACTCAATCGCGTGGTAACCAGTAGCGACGTTGGCCTCGATCCCGTCTGCCTCGTGCAAAGTGCCCGACAGCAGTTCCGGGGTGATGTCGTTGGCATCGATTGGTTCGCCTGAAAGTTCAAAGCTTGGGTTGGCGATGACGTTCAATGCGGCGAACTCATTCTCGTCGCTCGGGCTGCCGTAGGTTGTTTCTACATAGTCGATCAAGCCCTCATCCAGGGGCCATGCGTTCACTTTACCTTCCCAATCATCAACGATCGCATTTCCGAACCGATAAACCTCGGTCTGCTGATAAGGGACGCGGGCCGCAATCCAAGCGGAACGGGCGGCATTCAGTGTTGCGTCGTTTGGTTCGGAAATCAGCTCGGTCACGGCGCGCTGCAGCGATTTGGCTGCAATCAGGCTGTCATCGTACTTCGCCTCGGCGATATTGGCGTAGGTATTCAGAACATCTGCTTTCGAGGGGGTCTCGGTTGCAAAAGCAGATGTGGCGGTCATCAGAGCCACGGCGCTTGTCAGGATCAGGGGGGTATTCATTGGGGGGTAGTCTTTCTTGTCAGATAACAATGGGTTCGCGCGATGCGACGCTCGACCAAATAACTGATAGAAATAGTCAACTAAGTCAACCTGAGTTTTATAGTCAGGTAAATTGTGAGCGAAAATAGCTCATTCCTACCCAATTCTAGTGGGCTTTGGTGTATCGTGACGCGATTGCGCGAATGTTTTTTCAGTTTAGAGTCGCTTAGTTGATTCTTTTCAGATGGTTCCATGGTCATGAAGTTCTTAGTGTTTGTATTAACGCTTTTCCCGGTAAACGCGTTGCCTCAGTCCCAGGTTGCAAATCAGCACGAGCATGGGCAGGGACGATTGGCGGTTTCCTTTTCGGAAGCCGGGATTTCAATTTCCCTTGTGGTTCCTGGTCTTGACGTCCTGGGGTTCGAAGGCCCAGCGGAAACCGAAGGCGATCAGGCCTCGGTCGCCGGAGCCATTTCTGAATTGTCCAACCCCCTTGATCTGTTCAGTTTGTCTGAAGAGGCGGGGTGTTTCACTGTCTCGGCCAATGTCACCCTGTCTGGTGAAGGGTCGGGACCGGTCGTAGACAACGGATCAAATGTGCATACCGAATTCAGGGCAGACTATCAGATGCAGTGCCAGGACATGACGCATCTGGACCACGTCACCTTTCCCTATTTTGACCGCTTTCAACGTGCTGAATCTCTGATTGTTCAGATCGAAAAATCCGGGAAAGTTGATCGCCACACCGTGACGCGCGACGCGCCTGATTTAGACCTCAACACAGGCCTGTAATTCGGCAAAGAAAGCAATAGCTTTGCTGCCAGAATAGGTAGAGCTTTCCTGCGTTCTTCAGCACCAGTTCCCAGTGCAAAGGCCATCGCATGTCTGAAGCCACAGGACCCCGCATCCAACGTTAGTCTTCTTGCACCCACCGGCAAGACATTCCTGCATTGCCCCACAATCATTGTGCCACCACATACAGGATCTCGAAGACGAACATGTGCAGGTAGGCGGCGCGCCTTTGGCAATTTCGATAATCGGGCTTTCGCAAGCATTGTCGCCGAGTTGCTGCGTATATTTATGAAACACCGAGTGATCTGGAAAAACCTTCTCGATCACGGGCGACAACTCCTCAAGACGAGAAGTGGCCGTATGGTTCGCTTTGTCTTCGGAGTAGCAGTCAGGATTGAGTAAATCCTGTAGCTCGGAAAGTAACCGGCACTGAGACCTGTCAGACAGTGCCGCAATGCCTTCACTAAGCCGGTCTTGCCACACTGCCGCCTGAACAGTGGCGGGAAGGCAGTCAAAAATTGACTTCTGTTCGGCGATGTTCAAAGCCGACAAGCCGATCCGAAATTTTGAGATAGATGATACGGGATTGTACATAGTAGCCCCCTTTTCTAAGGGGCCATCATAACACATTTTTCGTTTGCGCGTTTGTCACGACCTTCTGAGGGCGCAGAGAACAGGCTGAAGCAAGGGCTCGATAAGCCTTGGTATGTCCTTAGAAGCGAGATCGAGGACAAAGTCGGAAAGAGAGCGTTTTTGGCTTGCTTTTGTGATGGCAGAGTCGCCAGCACCATCACAAATTAACCGGGTTTCTTTAGGTCTTGGTGCAGCGCATCAGCTGCACCGGTGCAAACCCGGATTCCCGCTGATTTGAACTGTGAACTCAACGCTCAGTTATGAAGGACAATCCAGACACGAGCTGTCTCAATCCAAGTGCTGCGCCTGCAAAGATTGCAGCGAATGTTACGGGCGCGCTGTAGGCCAGAAGTGAGAATGCAGATATGCCTTGACCGACGCTGCAACCAACCGCGATGATCGCACCTGGACCCATAATCGCAGCGCCCAGCATTTGTCGCTTGAGTTCACGTGGATCTTCGCATGCTTCCCATCGGAAATGGCCCTTAGACCACGACCCCAGAAACGCGCCAATGAGAACGCCGGAGACTGATCCGACCGCAAAGGACAAAGTGTTTCCGGACGCAGTCATAAGGTAGAATATTGTGTCACCCAGGGGTGCCGCGAAGGTATGGGTTTGCACCGGCTCACCATCGAAACCATGTGTTGCAACCCAATTCGTGCCAAGCCAGCCCGAAACGATTGCCAGTCCAACTACAGACCCCCAAAACACCTGTGCCGGAGTGCGGCGGAAGCGATGGCTTGCCAAAGCAAAAAACACCAAAGCCACACCGATAACAGAGCCAATGAGCCAAGCTGGAATAGAGGTCAACCGTTCGGCAAGAAAGCTAATGCTCTGGGGGCCATTGAGATCCATTTCCTCTGGAAATATCCATACCCGCAGATAGGCGAGGGGTCCGGACATTACGACATAAGCGGAAAGACCCATGATCAAAACAATAACGAATGATCGAAGGTCACCACCTCCCAGCCTTGCCAGCGCACCATAGCCGCAGTTACCGCAGATGGCCATTCCGTATCCGAACATGAGGCCCCCCACGATCGAACCGAGGGGGTTCCAGGTCTGCGCAAGATACCTTGTTCCGACAGGGTCAAGTCCCCCCAACGCCATAGCGGTGTGGCTGCCGACAATCGCAACACCGATTGCCATTGCCCACATGCGCAGCCGCCGGTCATCATCTGCGTAAAGGTAGTCTTCGATTGCACCCAACGTGCAAAAACGGCCGATGCGTGCGGCCAATCCCAATACGATGCCACCAATCAAACCGATCAGAGCAACGGTATTTGTGTCTCCCAATGTTTCGAGCATTGCCAGTCTCCTCCCAAAGCTGGCGGCTTTCTGACCGGCTTCTACTTCTCCCTGCAGAAAAGGTCGTAAACGACTTCCAGGATTTGGGTCGAACGATCATCAGCCAATCTGTAGTAGATCGTTTTCCCCTCGCGTCGTGTCTTCACCAAGCCCTCGAAGCGCAAGCGGGAGAGTTGTTGAGATACCGCGGCTTGACGCGCTGAGAGCATTTCCTCCATCTGCGTGACCGATTTTTCCCCTGACGACAGATAACATAAAATCATCAGGCGCCCCTCATGGCTGATGGCCTTGAGGAAATTTGACGCGGTCTGAGCATTCTCCATCATTCTGTCCATGTCTTCGGCGCACATGTCCTTGGAGAACACAGGCAGGTTCGAAGATTTGTCCAACAAGATCGCCTCGCTTTCATGGCTTCACGCATTCAAAACAGTTTATGTAATATACCGCAGTTTATCCAGAGGTCTCAATTAGTATCCCGGCGTCACGCAGTAAAACGCCCAACACACCCCAGAAAAAATCTTCACCGGGATAGCCTTCGATTCGTCCGACTTCTCGGCCATTGTCCAACAGAACAAAGGTTGGTGTGTAGTAGAGAGGCCGTTCCAATGTGATGTCGTCAGGCATGGCTGCGTGGATATCGACACGCCGAAGCGGTGCGGCATTTCCTTCAGGTGTCTTAGGGTAGATTTCTGAAATTTCGGAGTCCCAGCGAGCGCACCACATGCACCCATCTTCTTCTGCCATCAGAAGCGTCATTTCGGCCCGTAAAGCCACGGGAAAAACAAGCAACGTGATCGCAAGCAAACGTAGGATTAGGTGGCGCATCCAAAGCTCCGATTGACCGCAGTGACATATCTTTATAATTTTGAATGTGTGAATGATAGCGCGCCAGGACAGGTTTGACCATGCTCGACATTACATTTGCAGGAGCTTTGGTCGCCGGACTTTTGTCCTTTCTTTCGCCTTGCATCCTGCCAATTGTGCCGTTTTACCTCAGTTATCTGGCGGGGGTCGGGATGGAGCAGATTACAGCGACATCCGCCATTTCCAGCGAGGTTCGCCGCCGGGCAACGCTTGCTGCAATCGCATTTGCGGCTGGAATCATAACCATCTTTATGGCTCTCGGGGCCACGGCTTCGATATTTGGTCAGCTGGTACGAGAATACTTCGATATTCTGCGTTGGATTGCTGCAGTCATCATCATAGCGATGGGCCTGCATTTCCTGGGGTTAATTCGCATCGGGTTCCTGTATCGGCAGTTACGTGCAGATATTGGCGAGACATCAAACGTGAGCCTCACTGGGGCATATGTACTTGGATTGGCATTTGCTTTTGGCTGGACGCCCTGTGTTGGGCCGGTGCTCGCTGCAATCCTGTTTACAGCGGCCGGAACCGAAACGGCTTGGCGGGGCGCGGGGCTTCTGTTCGTTTACGGGGTTGGAATGACTGCACCGTTTGTTCTGGCGGCCTTTTTGGTTCGCCCCTTCATGCAATGGATGGTGCGGTTCAGGAAGCACTTGCCGCAGATCGAAATGGCAATGGGGGGGCTGTTGATCCTGTTCGGGGTCCTGATCGCAACCAACTCGATCAATCACATCGCACAATGGATGCTGGACTATATGCCCTGGCTTGCGGCCATTGGTTAATCCGGGAGGAAGACATGAAACGCACTTTGTCAGTTTTGATCGCATGCATGATAGGGGCTGCAGTCTCTGCTGCTGATCTGGGCGACGATGGATTGCATAAAACACCGTGGATGCGTGACACGTTCAAAGATCTTCGCGAGGATCTTGAAGAAGCGTCAGGTGAAGGTAAGCGGTTGGTTTTGTTCATTGAACAACGGGGCTGCATCTACTGTAAAAAGATGCACGAAGAGGTTTTCCCACAGCCCGACCTGGCGGCGTTTATCGAAGAGAACTTTTTTGTCGTCCAGCTGGATTTGCATGGAAGCACCACGGCCACTGATTTTGACGGAGAAGAGAATGAGCAGAGAGCGCTGATGCGCAAATGGGGGATTCTGTTTACCCCAACGCTTGTATTTCTGCCGGAAGAGGTGCCCGAGGCTGCCTCAGCCATCGATGCTGCCGTTGCTGTAATGCCGGGAGCATTCTCCAAGGGAACAACCTTAGACCTTTTCACCTGGGTCGATCAGAAGCGATATGAACTTGATAATGGCGAAGATTTCCAAAGGTATCACGCGCGGCGCATTCAGGAGCGAAACAATATTTCGCAGGAGTGAGATTGGGCGTTACAGATAAAAAAATTCATTATGATGAATTTGATGTTGCGATAAACCATGTTCGTCGACTACGGTGCACAAAGTCTTTGGGTCGCAAAGCGCCACAGGCGCGGTAGCAAATGGGAGGGATCATGAAGCTGAGACTCTTAACACTGGCATCCGCTATGATGGGCGTTGCCGCATTTGCCGAAGAGACAAGTCCGAAAGACGTACCCTATGACGACTATGGTGCAATCGAGGTCTCTCTGACCGATGTTAATGGGGACGCGGCAAATGGCGCACTCATCGTTGGCGACAAGTCCAAAGGTAATTGCGTGGCCTGCCACGCGGTCTCAGCTTTGGCGGACATTCCGTTCCATGGTGAGGTTGGCCCGATGCTGGATGGCGCCGGTGATCGTTGGACCGAAGCAGAGCTTCGCGGTTTAGTCGCAAACGCAAAAATGACGTTCGAAGGCACGGTAATGCCGGCGTTCTACAAGGATGACGGATATATCCGTCCAGGCGATGCCTATACGGGCAAAGCGCCAACGGCGCCTTTAACGACGATCCTGACTGCACAGGAAATCGAGGACGTGGTCGCGTTTCTAGCGACACTGAAAGAGGAATAATCTCGCCTTCTGGCGTGACTTTTCGAAGATTCAAAGGAGATTGAAAATGGAACTCTCTCGCCGCGAGACTCTGGCCCTTGGGCTGGGCGCCGCGTTCCTGACAATTATGCCGCTACGAGCGAATGCAGCTGCTGAAGATGCGATCTCCGCATTTTCAGGCGGGGCAGATGTGGCTGATGGCGGTGTTACACTGACGGCACCGGAAATCGCGGAAAACGGAAACACCGTACCAATCGAAGTCAGTGCTCCGGGCGCAGCTGCAATTCTGATCGTGGCCGCAGGCAACCCCGAACCGGGCGTGGCAACGTTCAATTTCGGCCCGCTGGCTGCTGAACAAGCCGCTTCAACCCGCATCCGTCTTGCCGGAACGCAGGATGTCATTGCCGTGGCGAAGATGGCAGATGGCAGTTTTGCCAAAGCGTCCGCGACCGTAAAAGTGACAATCGGAGGGTGCGGCGGTTAATCGCCACGCGCCCTGAAGAACAGGAGATTAACCAATGGCATCCGGTGTAAAGCCCCGCGTCAAGGTTCCAAAGACAGCCGCTGCTGGCGAAGCTGTTACGATCAAGACACTGATCAGCCACAAGATGGAAAGCGGCCAGCGCAAGGATAAAGAAGGCAACGTCATCCCGCGCTCGATCATCAACCGTTTCACCTGCGAGTTTAACGGTGAAATGGTGATTGATGTGACTATGGAGCCTGCGATTTCGACAAATCCGTACTTCCAGTTCGAAGCAACCGTGCCCGAGGCCGGTGAGTTTGTCTTCACCTGGTACGATGATGATGGCTCAGTTTACGACGAGAAGAAAACGATCGAGATCGCCTGACGGCTCGACCACTAAGGAAGGCTAGCGCTGGTTGTGATTTCTGGCGCTGGCCCACCAAGGGAGGAACGTAATGAATACCAAGGCACTTACGGCGATCGCGGCTGTTCTGGCTTTCCCAGTGGCAGCAATGGCTGGACCGGACGAAGATAATCTTGTGATCAATGACGAGCTGAATATGACCTCGGTCACCGAGGCCTCGGCGCATCTGGAGAATTTGGACACGGTCTATTCGGGTTGGCATTTCCGCACAGATGAAACTCAGGCACTGCAGATTGATGATTTTGACAATCCGGCAATGATCTTCGTCGATCAGGCAGCCGACCTCTATGAGGCAGTTGATGGTGCTGCAGGTGAAAGTTGTGCCTCGTGCCATGATGGAGTGGAAAGCTTCAAAGGATTGCAGGCGTCCATGCCCAAGGTCGATGCTGAAAGCGGCGAGCTGGTGGTTATGGAAGATCTGATCAACAAGTGCCGTACCGATCGCATGGAGGCCGATGCCTGGAAATGGTCTGGTGGTGACATGCAGGGTATGGTCGCATTGATCGGCCTGCAGTCACGCGGGATGCCCATGAACGTTGCTATTGATGGTGATGCCGCGCCATTCTGGGAACAGGGAAAGGAAATCTATTATACCCGCTACGGTCAGTTGGAACTGAGCTGTGCCAACTGTCATGAAGAAAACTGGGGCAATATGATCCGAGCGGATCACCTGAGCCAGGGTATGATAAATGGATTCCCTACCTATCGTTTGAAGCAGGCCAAACTGATCTCGCGCCACAATCGGTTCCGCGGTTGTATTCGCGATACACGTGCGGAAACCTTTGCCGAAGGGTCGGACGAGTTCCGGGCACTGGAGCTCTATGTCGCTTCGCGTGGCAACGGGCTTTCAGTCGAAACCCCAGCTGTACGTCAATAACGAATGACCCGCCTGGGCAATGCCCGGAGCGGGTTTTTCACTTATATAACATTCACACATATATATGTGTAAAAGGAAAGCTGATAGATGATTTCTCGACGTGACTTCTTGCAGGTTTCAATGGCGGCCTCGGCTCTGTTCGGAGCGTCCGGGTTTGGCAACTGGGCCAAGCTTGCTGCGCAGCAAAGTCTAACGCAGGATCAACTGCTAGAGTTCGAGACCTTTGGCAATATCAGCCTGATTCATGTCACCGACATTCACGCGCAACTCAAACCAATTTATTTCCGTGAACCCGAAGTCAATCTTGGTATTGGCGATGCAAGAGGACAGATGCCGCATGTTACTGGCGCCGCGTTCCGCAAGGCATACGGGATAGAAGATGGAAGCCCGTCGGCCTATGCGCTGACCTACACCGATTTTGAGTCACTGGCCAAGACCTACGGTCGGGTGGGTGGCTTGGATCGGGTCTCAACTGTCATCAACGCCATTCGAGCGGACCGTCCTGATGCGTTGCTTCTTGACGGGGGTGATACTTGGCACGGTTCTTACACCTGCTATCAGACGGCCGGTCAGGACATGGTCAACGTCATGAATGCGCTGAAACCCGATGCGATGACTTTCCATTGGGAGTTCACGTTGGGCAGTGATCGTGTCAATGAGATTGTCGAAGGTTTGCCTTTTGCCGCCTTGGGGCAGAACATTTTTGACGCGGAATGGGATGAGCCCGCAGAGATGTTCAAACCCTACAAGTTCTTTGATCGGGGCGGTTCCAAGATTGCGGTGATCGGACAGGCCTTCCCTTACATGCCGATTGCAAATCCGGGATGGATGTTCCCCGAATACTCGTTCGGGATACGGGATGAGAACATGCAGGAAATGGTGGACGAAGTTCGCGATGCCGGCGCCGATGTCGTTGTTGTCCTAAGCCATAACGGCTTTGATGTGGATAAGAAGATGGCGGGTCGTGTTCAGGGGATAGACGTTATCCTCAGTGGCCACACCCATGACGCGCTGCCCGAGCCGGTTCTGGTGGGTGAAACGCATATCATCGCCTCTGGATCGAACGGCAAATTCGTCAGCCGTGTAGATCTCGACGTGCGCGATGGGCAGATGATGGGGCTAAAGCACAAGCTTATCCCGATTTTCTCTGATGTTATTGCACCAGATCCTGCGATCACTGCTCTGATAAATGATCAGCGCGCGCCTTATGAGGCGGCGCTGAGTGAGGTGATCGGCAAAACGGACTCGTTGCTGTACCGCCGCGGCAACTTCAACGGCACTTGGGATGACCTGATCTGCGATGCTCTGATCAATGAGCGTGAGGCAGATATCGCAATGTCGCCCGGCGTCCGTTGGGGGCCGTCAATCCTGCCGGGGCAGGAAATAACGCGCGAGGATATTTGGAACGTCACCTCGATGTCCTATCCGAACGCCTATCGCACAGAAATGACCGGGGAGTTCATCCATGTCGTCCTGGAAGATGTCGGCGACAACCTGTTCAATCCCGACCCCTATTACCAGCAGGGTGGCGACATGGTCCGCGTTGGCGGGCTGGGTTATCGGATCGACGTAACCAAGCCGCAGGGGCAGAGGATCAGCGACATGACGCTGTTGAAAACCGGTGAGGCGATCGACCCGGCCAAGTCCTATGTCGTGGCCGGTTGGGCCAGCGTCAACGAAGGCACCGAGGGCCCGCCGATTTGGGATGTCGTCGAAAACCATGTTCGCAACCTTGGCACCGTAACGGTGCAAGAGAACACCAGTGTCGAAGTAATCGGCGCTTAAGAAACCGATGGAGACCTAAGAGATATGGATGACGCGTTCAAACCGTCCCGCCGGGCCTTCCTGAAAGGCAGTGCCGCGGTCGCCGCAGGATCCGTTGCAGGTGCGGCAGCGGCAGAAACACCCGACCCACTGATAACAGAGCTTCAGGATTGGGCATCTTATACGGGGGCAGGTGTTGATGAGACGCCTTATGGCATGCCGATCAGCTTTGAATCCCATGTCGTGCGCCGCAATGTGGAATGGTTGACCGCCTCTCCGATTTCGTCGATCAACTTCACGCCGATCCACGCGCTCGATGGTACGATCACTCCGCAGGGATGCGCCTTTGAGCGTCACCATTCAGGCGCGATCGAGCTGCGCAAGGAGGACTACCGCCTGATGATCAACGGGCTGGTTGATCGCCCGCTTGTCTTTACATACGAAGACATTGAGCGGTTCCCGCGCGAAAACCACGTGTATTTCTGCGAATGTGCGGCGAACACAGGTATGGAGTGGGCTGGTGCGCAACTCAACGGCGTCCAATTTACTCATGGCATGATTCACAACATGGAATACACCGGTGTTCCGCTGCGCGCGCTGTTGCAGGAAGCAGGTGCCGACATCTCACCTGACAAATGGGTCTATGTTGAGGGCGCAGATGCGTCGTCCAATGGCCGCTCTATCCCGATGGAAAAAGCGCTGGATGACGTGTTGGTTGCATTCAAGGCGAATGGTGAAGCGCTGCGCATGGAGCATGGGTACCCTGTGCGTCTCGTGGTGCCGGGTTGGGAAGGCAACATGTGGGTCAAGTGGCTGCGCCGGATCGAGGTTGTCGATATGGCGGTCGAAAGCCGCGAAGAAACATCAAAATACACCGATGTTTACGTCGATGGCACGGCCCAGAAATGGACTTGGGTGATGGATGCTAAGTCTGTCATCACCTCACCCAGCCCGCAAATGCCGATCAAACACGGACCGGGTCCGCTGGTCATTTCCGGGCTTGCCTGGTCAGGCCACGGACAAATTACACGGGTCGATGTGTCAAAGGACGGTGGGATCACATGGGAGACAGCGCGTCTTGGTAAGCAGGGCGACACCAAGGCTCTTACACGTTTCTATCTCGATACGAACTGGGACGGGGTGCCAATGCTCTTGCAGGCCCGGGCAATAGACGAGACCGGTTATGTTCAACCAACCAAAGACCAGTTGCGTGAAAAACGCGGAGAAAACTCGGTCTACCACAACAACTGTATCCAGACTTGGTACGTGAGCGCAGAAGGGATCGCCGAGAATGTTGAAGTCTCTTAGTCATGTTTTCCTGCCCGTATTTGGCGGTACGGCGTTGGTGCTTGCGGTAGCTGTGTCTTTCGCGAACCGAAACTACGGCCACTCGAAGATTGAGATATTGGAGACCCGGATAGGGCAGGTTGAGGCGCATGCAGCAGTTGCCCAGGAGAATGCGGAAGCAGAATCCAAACGAGCAGCCGAACTGGAGATCAAAGTCGAAGAAATCCGGGCAGCGGCGGCAGAACGGGTCGCCAATGGTGCGAACTTGACCGCATCCGCGCCCATCCGCGAGAGTAGCCTTGGGCTTGGGCGGTCGGCACTGAAGGAAGAGATCGCGGCCTGGGACGTTGACGTCTTGCCTGATGGGCGTGGCCTACCCGTAGGTTTAGGCGACGTCTGGACCGGAGAAGAGGTGTTTGTGGCCCGCTGTGCGTCGTGCCACGGTGAATTTGCCGAAGGTGCCGATAACTGGCCTGTTCTGGCCGGTGGGTTTGACACGCTTGCAGACGAAGATCCTGTAAAAACCGTTGGGTCATATTGGCCACATTTGTCGACTGCCTGGGATTACATTTCCCGCTCAATGCCCTTTGGTGAAGCGGGCACGCTGACAGCGGATGAGACCTACGCAATTGTCGCATACATCCTCTACTCCAATGATTTGGTGGATGACGATTTCGAGCTGAACAACGAAAACTTCGCCGAGTTCAAAATGTACAATATGGACGGTTTCGTAGTCGATGTACGACCCGAGACCGAATACACTGAATGGCGCAAAGAGCCTTGCATGGAGAACTGCAAGGCAGAGACCGCCGTCACGATGCGTTCTGTTTTTCTGGTTGAGACTCCCGCGGAGGGTGGTTCGAACTCGGTCATGAATAATGCCAGCCCGGATGAGTTGCCGACGTTTTCGGCAGAAGGCCCCTCGTTCATTCCAACTGCAGCGCCAAAGCCTGATGAAGAGGCCGCAGCCATACCGGCCGCTCAAGAAACCGAAGTGACAGACGAGGTTACAGAACTGGCTGCTGCCGGAGAGAAAGTCTTTAAGAAGTGTAAATCCTGCCATCAAATTGGTGAAGGTGCAAAGCACAGCACTGGGCCTGCTCTGAACGGGGTAATCGGAGCTAATGCTGGATCGGTCGAGGGCTTCAAATACTCCAAAGCGATGCAGGCGTCTGCGGAGGCAGGACTAGTCTGGACCGATGAAGAAATGGCTGCCTTTCTTGCGAAGCCCAAGGAATACATGAAAGGCACAAGGATGTCTTTTGCAGGTCTCAGAAAACAGGACGATATCGAAGCTTTGATCATCTATCTAAAGACGTTTGGAAGTTGACGATGCGTTGGTCGAACGCGCTTGTCTGTGCCGCGTTCTTTGGGGCTACTGCTTCATCGACATACGCTGCAGAAGACCTTGGCGATGCTGAGGCAGGGAAAGCCGTGTTTGCCAAATGCAAAGGCTGTCATCAGGTTGGAAAAGGGGCCGAAAACAAAATCGGTCCGCATCTGAATGGGATTTTTGGGCGCAGGGCAGCTGGTCTGGATGGCTTTAGCTATTCCAAAAGCCTTGCGCGCGCGGGTAGCTCGGGTCTGGAGTGGCACGCTGACACACTGTCTGCGTACATCGAAAACCCACGTGCATTCGCGTCAGGCACCAGGATGAGTTTTGGTGGCCTGAAAGACCCGGAAGACCGCGCCAACGTGATCGCCTATTTGCGGGATTTTTCCGACAATCCTCAGGACATCCCAGAAGCGGACCCGACGGCGAAGGGCACGGATCATTCTATCGACCCCGCGATCTTGGCGATTCAAGGAGATCCGGAGTACGGCGCATATCTCAGCAGCGAATGTACAACGTGCCATCAGATCGACGGAGGTGATGAGGGCATTCCCTCGATCGTGTACTGGCCTGACGAAGACTTCGTGGTCGCCATGCACGCATATAAAGACAAACAGCGGCCACACCCGGTCATGCGAATGATTGCCGGACGGCTGAGCAATGACGAGATCGCGGCATTGGCTGCCTACTTCAATAATCCATAGTGACTGTGTCCAAGAGGAGGAAACGCGATGACGCTAAATAGACGAGTATTTCTTGGAGCCGCCGGGGTGGTAGCAGCCGGGTTATCGGCACCGATGGTGTTGGCGCAAGGCAAACCACGCGTGGTAGTTGTCGGCGGCGGTGCGGGCGGTGCAACTGCTGCGCGCTACATCGCAAAAGACAGCAGGGGTGAGATCGACGTAACGTTGATCGAGCCGTCGCGGACCTATTACACCTGTTTCTTCTCAAACCTGTATCTGGGAGGGTTTCAGGAGCTTTCGGACATTGCCCACAGCTATGGCACGCTTGCCGCGAACTACGGCATCAACGTGGTGCATGATTGGGCCACAGGGGTGGATCGCGATGCCAAGACGGTGTCCTTGGCAGGTGGCGGATCCGTTCCATATGACAAGCTGATCCTGAGCCCGGGTATCGACTTTGTTGATGGTGCGGTCGAGGGCTGGGACGTCTCGGCGCAAAATAAAATGCCGCATGCCTACAAGGCTGGATCTCAGACCGAGCTTCTCAAGGCGCAGATCATGGCAATGCCCGAAGGCGGTACATTCGCAATGGTCGCGCCACCGAATCCGTACCGTTGCCCACCCGGACCGTATGAGCGGGTTTCAATGGTTGCGCATGTTCTGAAGGCGAACAACCCGACAGCAAAGATCATCGTTGCCGACCCGAAACCGAAGTTTTCCAAGATGTCATTGTTCCAAGAGGGTTGGGCCAACCACTACGAAGGAATGGTTGACTGGATTGGCGAAGATTTCGGCGGCGGCAATGTCGCCGTAAACCCGGATGCAATGACCGTTACTATCGACGGCGAAGAAACCAAGGTCGATGTCTGCAACGTGATCCCAGCGATGAAAGCCGGACGCATTGCGGAAATGGCAGGGGTGACCGATGGCAACTGGGCACCCGTGAACGCCGCGGATATGTCCTCCAAAGCCGACCTGGATATCTACGTTCTTGGTGACGCCAGCCAACAGGGTGACATGCCCAAATCCGGCTTCTCGGCCAACAGTCAGGCGAAAGTCTGTGCGAATGCCGTGCGAGGTGCGTTGACCGGGTCCAAAGTGTTTCCGGCCAAGTTCTCCAACACGTGCTGGTCGCTCATCGACACCGATGATGGCGTCAAGGTTGGCGCAACTTACGAAGCGACTCCCGAAAAGATTGCCAAAGTGGACGGCTTTATCAGCCAGACCGGCGAAGATGCGGACTTGAGAAAAGCAACTTATGAAGAGTCGCTGGGTTGGTACGCTGGTATCACTTCAGACATGTTCGGTTAAGGTATTCAGGGGTTTTGACTGGTGTCAAAGACCTTGATGAGCAATCTGAGAAGATGCGGTTCAAGAGGAGGATTAAAATCATGAAACACTTTATCGCTGTAGCCGCGTTTTCCAATGTTCTGGTGAGCCATGCGTTTGCGGAAGAGATCATCACCGCCCCATTTGACGGCAGTTTTGATGATGCAACCTTCGCCGTCGAGTCCGCGATTGTCGGACAGGGACTGGTCATCGACCATGTAAGCCACGTAGGCGACATGTTGAATCGCACGGGCGCTGATGTCGGCAGTGACAAGCAGATATTTGCGGCCGCAGACATCTTCATTTTCTGCTCGGCAAAAACCTCGCGCGAGGTGATGGAAGCCGACCCTATGAATATCGGATTCTGCCCCTACGGGATTTTTGTAGCCGAGGACGACAGTGGCGTGATGGTGGGATATCGAGGCTACCCTGACGGGCCAATGCAAAAGGTTCAGACTCTGTTATCCGAGATCGTCGAAGAGGCCGTAGGGAATTGAAATGAACTATCAGCAGTTTTTTCGTGATCAACTGGACCAGCTTCAAGATGAAGGGAACTATAGGGTCTTTGCGGATCTCGGAAGGCAATGCGGTGCATTCCCGACCGCGCGCAATTACGCAGAAGACGGTCCCGAAAAAGTCACTGTCTGGTGCTCAAATGATTATCTTGGCATGGGTCAACACCCCTGCATTCTTGCAGCAATGCACCAAGCGATTGATGAGTGTGGTGCCGGGGCGGGTGGTACGCGGAATATCTCTGGAACCACTCATGAGCACGTTTTGCTGGAACAGGAACTAGCCGACTTGCACTGCAAAGAGGCGGCATTGCTATTTACGTCCGGCTACGTTTCAAACTGGGCGGCTTTGGGAACTTTGGCCTCCCGCATTCCTGGTATCACCGTACTGTCAGACGAGTTGAACCATGCCTCGATGATTGAGGGAATTCGCCACAGCCGTTGTCAAAAACGGATCTGGAAGCACAATGATATTGCAGACCTTGAAAGGCAGCTTGCTGACATACCAGCCAACGCACCAAAGCTCATTGCGTTCGAAAGCGTCTATTCCATGGATGGTGATATCGCGCCAGTTGCCGAGATCTGTGATCTGGCGGATCGCTATGGCGCGATGACCTATTTGGATGAGGTTCACGCCGTAGGGCTTTATGGACCGCGCGGCGGTGGCATCGCCGAACGTGAAGGCCTGATGGATCGCCTAACCGTTATCGAGGGGACATTAGGCAAAGCCTTCGGTGTCGTCGGTGGATACATCGCGGCGTCGAAAGAGCTTGTGGACTTCGTCCGGTCCTTTGCCAGCGGGTTTATCTTTACCACTGCATTGCCTCCGGCCGTAGCCGCAGGTGCGGCAGCCTCGGTTCGGCACCTGAAGCAAAGCAATGCGGAACGATATCTGCACCAGCAGCGAGTGCGCGAAGTTCGAGACAGGCTGGACGAACTGAGTATTCCCCATACTCCGAACCCAAGTCACATCATTCCGGTCATGGTCGGCGATCCGGTTAAGTGTCGCTTCATCTCTGATGTACTGATGCGTGACTATGGAATTTACATCCAGCCGATCAACTATCCAACCGTTCCCAAGGGAACGGAGCGTCTACGGATTACACCGTCGCCGATGCATTCTACTGAAGACGTGGATCGACTGGTATCTGCATTGGGTGAGTTGTGGACGCAATGCCAGTTGGCGCGCAGGCCAATGGTCGCGCAATGACAACTTGACCGAAGACAAGGATGCACACGCTACGAAGTGAGAGTTTCTGTTGATGGAGAGACTCATCGATCTGTTGGGAGACTCTGGCGCCTTGGCATTTGCCGGAGTGCTCGTCGGTATCTTGTTTGGCGTGACGGCTCAGAAGTCTCACTTTTGTTTAAGAGCGTCGGCAGTCGAAGTCGCCGAAGGCGAGTTAGGTCCCCGCTTGGCCGTTTGGCTGATCGCCTTCACCACTGCGCTAGCCTTGGTGCAGGTGCTTATCGCGTTTGAGTGGCTAGACCTTTCCGAGACACGTGCAATCGCGTCGACAGGTAGCCTGAGCGGCGCGGTAATTGGTGGAGCGATGTTCGGCGCAGGCATGGTTCTGGCGCGTGGATGTGCATCTCGCCTTTTGGTATTAGCCTCCTGCGGTAATCTGCGCGCCCTGGTTACGGGGTTGGTTTTGACCTTAGTGGCTCAAGCCGCCTACACAGGTGTTCTTAGTCCCGCCCGCGAGTTGCTGTCTGGTATCTGGGCTGTCCCAGGAGGCGAGCCGCGTGATCTTTCAGAAATACTTGGGTTCTCGCCAACGGTTTATACAGCCGTTGCAGCGTTGGGATTGGTGTCGGCCATTGTCTTTGCGTCCCACCGGAAAGTCGCGCCTATAAGGATCATAGCGGCCGCAGGAGTTGGCCTGGCTGTGGCGCTCGGCTGGTTGATAACATTTGCCATCGCGCAAGCATCTTTTGAAGTCGTGCCTGTGTCTTCAGTCACGTTTACCGGACCGGCCACGGACACACTAATGGCGTTGGTTGCAAGTCGAAACGTTGTGTTGTCCTTCGGTATCGGCCTTGTCCCAGGCGTAGTAATCGGCGCGGCAGGCTCAGCCTTGACTGCAGGGGAGTGGAGGATCGAACGATTTGGCTCGGATACTCCGATGGAACGCTACCTCGTAGGGGCTGTTCTCATGGGGTTTGGGGCCATGCTGGCGGGAGGTTGCGCGGTGGGTGCCGGGCTTTCAGGAGGGTCCGCCCTGTCATTGACCGCATGGGTTGCCGTATTTTTCATGTGGGTTGGGGCGATCAGCACGCATAGACTATTGATGCTAATCCCTGTTTCGCAACATTCCTGAGCTACTCGAACTCCATCTGTTCGAAAACGCGCCCTGCATTTTTCGTGGCCAGTTCTTCAAACGTGTCCAGGTTGGCATAAGGTGACTGATCGACGTAGTAAGCCTCAGCCAGATCACCTCCTGCATCCATATGCTCTTGAATCTTGCCGCGCAGATATATCAGGTAGTCGCGTGTATAGCGGCGCACCTGATCCATGTTCGTAGGATGGCCGTGTCCCGGTATCACATAAGTGGCATCTAAAGCCTCGAATTCGGTGTCCCAAGTTTCAAGCCAATCCGCTGTATAGGTGTCTTGAAAGATTGGCAGCATGCGTTCGTGAAACGCCATGTCGCCCGCAATGACAAGGCCTTGGTTTGGCAACCAGATCGAGATATCGCCGGGACTATGGGCAGGGCCGAGGTACTTTGCCTCAATCCGGAATTCACCCATCTCAACCACGTACTCATCATCGAATGTCTCGGTTGGGCCAGCCAGGAATGTTCCGTCTGCCTTGTCCTGATTGTATCGCTGCATTCCCTGCAGAATTTGCGGGCCATATTCCTCGAATTCAGCCGCTGCTTCTGAATGTGCGATGATCGGAATGCCGAGTTCTGACCAGTAAGCGTTGCCGAGCATCGCGTGCCCCTGGCCATTCTCGTTGAAGACAAGTTTGACCGGCTGATCCGTGATGGCCTGAATTTCCTTGTGAAGCGCTTCGGCAAGGACATAGGCTGCACCGCCGTTTATGACGACTACACCTTCACCGGTTACAATGAAGCTGAGGTTGTTGTTGTGACCAGAGTTCTCGTAGGTCGGTGGGGCGGTTGCGCCAATGGCGGAATAGACGCCAGGGATATACTCGACCGGTTTGGAATACAGCACGCTTTGCGGATATTGGTCTGCAATTTCCTCGCTTGCCCAAGCTGGTGCGGCCAAGGCCAAGGAAATCGCAAGCGTTCGTATCATGTTGGTTCTCCAATGAACTTATACGCAGAGCCAGTTTTTTCGACCCGGCCGATTCCACCATTCGGCAGGTGGAAGCCAATTATCTTCATTTGCTCGCGAGAAATCTGATCTAGCAGCAAACTACGAGTTGCTGCAGCTGCCTGTGGATCCTGATCCGTGCCACTGTGCCAATCAGGCCGTTCAAAAGCCACGTGTGGATTTCCCAACGCGTCGCCGACAATCATCACGGATTCACTGCCGCTGCGGATTTCAAACGCCATGTGGCCGGGTGTGTGCCCAAAGCTTGCACGGGCGGCAATGCCTGGAAGGATCTCTTGTCCGTCGTCAAAGAACGCCACCTGATCCTCAATTTCTTCCATCCGGCGCTTCGCGCCTACAGCGAACGCAGCGCGATCTTCTCCTATTGAATCCACCGTTGAAGGGTTCCACCAATAATCCCACTCTTTACGGCCAAAGTGATGCGTCGCGTTGGGGAAAAGCAGGTCGTCGAAGTCATCCAAAATGCCCCAGATGTGATCCGGATGCGCATGGGTGAAAATCACGTGCGAAACGTCTTCGGGCGACAGGCCGATTGTTTCAACAGTTTCCATAAGTTTGCCAGACGTAGGCATGAAATCCGGCCCAGCTCCGACATCGAATAATACCGTGTTTTTACCATCACGATAGAGCGCCACGTTGCACTCTGGCTCGTACTTGGTCGCGTCCACTCGATTGCGATTCAGAAGCTGCTCGAGTTCTTCTTTCGGCATGTACCCAAAGACCATTTCCGGTGGCAATGACAGGTAGCCGTCTGATACGGTTGAAATCCGAGCTGAAGAGCCGAGTTGCAACTCGGCCCTCACGATCCTGGATTGAGTGCCAAGCATCCCAAGGCAAGCGGCGCTGTACAAGAAAGTGCGGCGAGAAAATGCATTTCCATCCATACACAATCAATAAAATGAATGTTATTATTTGTAAATGGAGAAAGAAAGGCTGTGTGTGCAAAGCTGCTTTCGTCTTGATCACTAAGAAGTCTACTCAACTTCTTCGGTACCGGCGGGTAAGTTAGCGATTACACCGGTGCCCCTGAGAGCCTGCATCTCAACTCTTGGAGCGAAATGGGACTGGTTGCGGCGTGTGGCGTTTCCCGCTTTTTCGTGACGATTCCCAGTTCTTTTTGAACACAAAATTCGTCTGCTGTTACCCAAAATGCCACCCAAACCATGTTTGCGGTACGTGAGAGCAACGCTGAGTTCACGTTTCTAACTGATATGTTATGGGAATTTGGTAGCGGAGGAGGGACTTGAACCCCCGACACGCGGATTATGATTCCGCTGCTCTAACCAACTGAGCTACTCCGCCATGAGTGAATGGCGATTTAAGGGAGGGGTTGGGGAGGGTCAAGAGGGAAATGGCGCCTTTGTTGGGAATATTTTAGCTGGGACTAATCCGAATTCGGCACAACCGTCGCCCTGGGTTCTGTATTTTGTACCACGCCGCGAATGAAGTTGTTGCAGATGTCCGGGACTGTCAGGGGGATCATATGGCCCAGCCCTTCGATCTGTTCAAAACTCAGACCAAACGCCTGCATTGATTCACCGTGTTGCGTGGCTGACAAGAGCGCATCCTGTGCTCCAAACAATATGGAGCCAGGCACTTTCAGGTCGCCATAACGGGCGACCTGCGCCGGCATGCTCTGTTCAATCCCGATCACATCCTGTGAGGCGCTGATAAACGCGGATGGACGCATCCCCAAAGCGCCGCCGGCGCGGTCCAGAAAGTCTTGGGGCGCGGGTTCTGGCGCAAAAGCCGCGCTAAGGGTGTGCGGTGCGGTTTTTGCGGCCAGCGGGACGGCAATCGTGTTGCCGATCAGACTGCGCAGCCATTCTGTCCGGATTTCAAGCGGTTTGAACACGGCGGGCGGCCCGGGCATCGCCTGAGTAAGCGGAGCTAGCAGGGCCAGCGCTTTGATCTTGTCCGGGTAATCCAGCGCCATCGCCAGAGAAACCGCGCCACCCAGCGAATGGCCGACCAGAATTGGGTTGCTGACCCCCTTTGCCTCTAGAAATTCATGTATCATGCGGCCCTGTTCGGGCAACCGCCCAAGCTCTGCCGTCTCACGAGTTGAGTATCCGCAACCGGGGCGATCCACGGCAATGACGTGAAAATCCTCGGCCAGTTTATCCATCAAGGCGTAGGTGAAATGTTGCAACTGCCCGGCCAGCCCATGAATGAGCACAACCGTCTGATTGGAAGGGTCGCCCTTTTCCACATAGTGGATATTGCCGCCGCGCACGGGAATGATAACCCCCGGTTGTGGGACACGCATCCGGCCGTCACGGGTCAGCTTGCGTGTCCAAAGATTCATCGCAACAAGAAACAGCGCAATGAACAGCGCAATAGTCAGGAAGATTGTCATCAGCCTATCCTCTGGATGGAGCAGATCAGATTACTGACCGGATAGCGCCACAACCCGAAGGCAATGTCCACAGCTCGCTTAAAGGATCTAATGCGGACTGGGTTAGCCGCGCAAGATCGTCCCAGTTGGATCAAAGGGCGGTTCTTTCAGGATCGTTGCCCTATGCGGGCGCCCTAATACCATGACCTCGACCCTATCGCCGGCCTCGGCACCCGAAACATAGCCCAAGGCCAGCGACATACCCACGGAATAGCCATAAGCGCCCGATGTCACCCGACCGATTCCGCGCCCGTCCATGAAAATGGGTTCGCCTCCGGTCGCGTCAGCGTTCGAAGCTGCGGTGTCGGCTTCGTCCAGATGCAGCAGGACAAGCTGCTCTCTGGCCGGAGAGGTCATGGCAGAATTGGCGGCATCTTTGTTTAGGAACGATTTGTCGAATTTGCACAACCGGTCCAAACCGACCTCGTGTGGCCAGTATTCGGGGCTGTATTCGCGCCCCCAAGACCCATAGCCCTTTTCGATCCTCAGCGACATCAGTGCGCGGCTGCCAACTGGGCCTGCGCCGAACTCTTTTCCGGTCTCGATCAGCGCCTCATACAGGCGGAGCTGATCTTTCGCGGCGCAATGCACCTCCCAGCCCAGATCGCCGGTGAAGGAGACACGCAGCGCCAGGACCGCAATTCCGGCGATTTCGATCTGTTGCGAGCGCATGAAGGGGAAATCCTCGGGGCTGAGCGAGGTATTCGTAAGCCGTTGCAGGATTTCCCGCGATTTCGGGCCAGCCACGTTAAAGCCGCAAGTCTCTTCGGTGCGGCTTTCGAAACGGGTGCCATCGGGCAGAGGAACCTGTTTGAAGAACCGTTTGTGATAGCGCTCGGCCATGCCCGAGCCGATGATCCAGAATTCGTCGTCGGCCACGCGGGTCACGGTGAAATCGCCGGCAATACCTCCCCGTTTTGAGATCAGCGGGGTCAGGCAGGATCGACCAACCGATCTCGGCATGGAATTTGCGAATACGGCATTAAGCCAACCCTCGGCTCCCGGACCTTTGCAAACATATTTGGCAAAGTTTGAGATGTCGATGATCCCGGCCCGATCGCGCAGCATCCGGCATTCCGCGCCCACCGGTTCCCACCAGTTCTGGCGTATGAATCCGTTGGTGTCCGTGGCGCCGGGCGCCTCTGCGAACCACAGCGGGTGTTCCCATCCGACATTCAGGCCAAAGACGGCACCCATGTCCTTTTGCCTGTCATAAATCGGGCGGGTCCGGGCAGGGCGTCCTGCGCTGCGTTCTTCATTTGGGAAGTGGATGGCAAAGCGGTGTGAGTACTGATCCTGCACGCGGGCCTTGGTGAAATCTTTCGTAGCCCATGTGTCGAACCGCGCCACGTCCCAGGCGAACATGTCGTATTGGGTTTCGCCTTCGATGATCCACTGCGCCGCCATCAGGCCCATGCCACCCGATTGCGAGAATCCCGGGATGATGCCGTTGCAGCAGAAATAGCCGTCGACCTCGGGCACTGGTCCCATCAGAACGTTGGCATCCGGTGACCAGATCATCGGTCCGTTGATGACCCGTTTGATCCCGGCGTCGCCCACGGCAGGTACGCGTTCGATGGCGTTCATCATATTCTCTTCGATCCGCTCCAGATCGTCGGGAAACAGATCATGGGCAAAATCCAGGGGTGTGCCGTCTTCGGCCCAGAATTTCATATCCTTTTCATAAGCCCCCACCAAAAGGCCCTGACCTTCCTGCCGCAAATAGTACTCTCCATCGCGGTCACTGACCGAGGGCAGGCGGGTATCATGCGCCGCGACGTCAGCCATGGTTTCGGTGACGAAATACTGATGCTCGGTCGGTTGCAGGGGTAGCTCGATCCCGGCCAACATGGCAACTTCGCGGCCCCAAAGACCGGCGGCATTCACAACCCACGGCGTTTGGATGTCCCCCTTAGGGGTGCGTACGATCCAGGTGCCGTCTTCTTGCTGATCTGTCGCAGTGACCGGCGTAAAGCGGTGGATTTCGGCCCCACGCTGGCGCGCGCCGACAGCGTAGGCGTTGGTGACCCCCGAGGGATCAACATTACCGCCATCAGGTTCGTACATGACACATCGGATGCCATCGTAATTGACCAGCGGGTTCAGACGCTGCGCCTCTTCGATGCTGATCTCATAGAAATTCATCCCGTACAGCTTGGCCTTGGCGGCCTGCAGCCTCAGCTGGTGCTCGCGCTCTTCGGTTTGGGCCAGATATAACGAGCCGGGCTGGAACACGCCGCAGCTTTGGCCGGTTTCAGCCTCAAGCTCTTTGTACAGCGTCATCGTATAGTGTTGGATGCGGCTGATATTGGTGCTGTCATGCAGTCCGTGGACGTTCGCCGCCGCGTGCCAGGTCGAGCCGGATGTCAGTTCATCCCGTTCCAACAGCACCACGTCTGACCACCCCGATTTGGTCAGGTGATACAGGATCGAGCACCCAATCACACCACCGCCGATTACCACTGCCTGTGCATTTGTCTTCATGAGTCTGTCATCCAAAATTTTGGTCTTGTCGTCATGTGTTACCAGTACTGAACCCAAGACAACGGGTTTAAATTTCACGTGGGATTGAACAGATATAAACCAAGGTTAGTCTCCGATGCCCACCACTATGCACGTCCATACTCGACCAGTCTGTGGTTCAATTCATCTGTTTCAGAGGCCCCGGCTTCCAGGGCGAATATAAAGGCGTGGGTCAGGTAAAAACAGGCCGCGTCGATATCTTGCACCGCTTCGCATTCATCTGCTGCAATAGTGTAATAGCGGACCAACGCGGCAGGATCATCATGATCATGCGCCTCAAGTAGCAAGCGATCCAGTTCTGTTCTGTCCATCGGGTCTCCGTCGCGTCTGGCCAGTCGTGCGTGGCCAGACAGCTGGTTCAGTCGGCGCGACCGCTTTCAATCTGTGTCGCAACCCAGTGATGGAAATTATGGGTCGGACCATCCATCACCGGAGAGAACCGACCGCCGTCGAACAACATTCCGTGCCGACCCTTTTGCATCCCTTCAACAACGAACACATCCTCTTCAAACACAGTTTTCCATTGCTGGGCGTTTGCCGCCCTCAGGCCATCATGTTCAGGTGTGTCTTCGATGCTTTTGGCATAATAAAGCTCGATATGCTCAACGGTATTTTCGTGATCAACCGGTTCCAGGACAATGGCAAAGGCATGGTCACGCTGCACACCCAAAAGAACATTCGGATACACGGCCACATACTCTGCACCCTCATTCCATCGATCGCTGAGCCCGTCGAAATCGGCGAATGTGGTGCCGTCATGGTCAGTGAGTTGTCGATAGACAAGCGTGCCTTGACCGGAATAGTGCCCGCGCACTTCGATGTTATAGTGATCCTCAAGTCGCGAATAGCTGTTCAGGCCGGGATGCACCCAGGGCAGGTGATAGCTTTCGCAATAGTTCTCAACCGCCAGCTTCCAGTTGGTCTTGACCTCCAACTTGAACGAAGAGGCCTCACCGCCGTGATGTACTGGTTGATCAAACTCTTTCCAGCGTTCCAATAGGGCGGCGTGCGCCTCTTCGAATTCGGGTGCATTGCCGTCCACATTCACAAAGACCACGTCCCGCCAGACATAAGAGCGAATACGGATCAGGCCCAGAGATTTGCGATCCACGTCCTCATGTGTGTTGTGACCGGCGCCGCCAACATGTGGCGTCGCACGCAGCTCTCCCTTCAGGCTGTAGCACCAGCTGTGATAGGGGCAACGGATCGCGCCACTTATCTTGCGAGGGGTATCGACAAGGATCATCCCGCGGTGACGGCAGGTATTTTGAAATACGCCAACCTCACCATCCCGATCCCGCACGATTAGTAAAGGCATGCCTAGGAAATCGACCGGTATGGCATCGCCTTCCTCGGGCACGTCTTTGCCAAAACCGATCCCGGACCAGTTGGCGTACAAAACCGATCTACGCTCTTCGGCGAAAAGTGCCGGGTCGATATAGTGTTCGTTTGGCAGGCCGTTTGCGACATTCACATCGACCAGAACGGAAGACAGCGCAGTATGCTTGTTCATCGGGCTCTCCTGCAGGTGTTGTTTGGTCTCTATTGGCGGATACGCTGGCATCCACTCAATATCAGAAAACCTCATCACAGGGTGATTTCACCTAAACCGAACCGTCCTGAACCTCTTGAATGATCCAATCTTTCAGCGCCCGGGCACTTTCGGACAAGTCTTCATCCGAGCGGCCAACCAGATAAAACTGGTTTGGAGCGATCTGGAGGTGGGGCCCGATTGCCACCAGCTTTCCCGATTGCAGCATGGGTTGGATCAAGCGTTGCCATCCAAGAACCAGCCCGGCCCCCTTACGCGCCCGTTGGAGGGCTACTGAATAGCTGTTCACACGAGAATCAATCGGAATGGTTCCCGTGTACCCGAGTTGTTGAAACCATTCGGGCCAAGTGGTCCAGCTGCGGTCTTCAGAGTCCAGATGTATCAGTCGTTCAGCTGCGAGATCTTCAAGGCTTGCACCGGCCAACCGATCCGCCACCTCTGGGCAGGCGACAGGGACCAGACAATCCCGAAACAGAGGGGTGTGCGACAGGTCACCGTTGCCGTCCCGGCCGTAGCGAATAAAGAAATCGATATCCGGCCGATCCCGAAATGGTCGATCCTGTGAAAGCTGGTCAACATTTACTTCAGGCATTTCGCGCCAGAACCGGATTACCGATGGCGACAACCAAAGAGCAGCAACTGCAGTGGTTGATCCTACGGTTACCTTTTCGACGGTGGCACGGTCGCGGATTGTTGCCAGTGTTTTTGAGATGCGGGTAAACGAAGAAGCCAGCGCGTCATACAGCGCTTTGCCGTCTTCCGTCAGTTCGACCCCCCGGTGTTTGCGCTGGAACAAGGCGGTGCCAAGATCACCTTCCAACGCTTTGATCTGATGACTGACCGCGCCCGGCGTCACTGACAGTTCTTCAGCCGCATTCTTGAAGCTTAGATGGCGCGCAGCGGCTTCGAAGACCGACAGCGTGGTGAGTGGCGGCAGATTATAGTGACGTCTGGACATGACAGGTGTAGCCGTTGGCGGTCTTCAGGTTAATTATTCTCACTCAAATATTGGACTTTTTAAGATTGTGCGCCAGAAGAAATTTTCAAAAACGATGATGTCGAGTGCCGTGTTTCCGATGCGTGCCGTCAAAATCAGGTAATGTTTCTGTGACGACCGGGTTTGGTGTCAGCCAGTTCATTGACGGTTCTTATGCCATCACGGACATGGAGTGGATCATGGATATGGGCGGAGATGATCCCGAGCCAAGCATGGTAGAACTGATAGCAGGTCTGGTCGTCATCATGGGTCTGTAGATCATTTCGGCGGTTTCGGGTGCGGGTCGCTTCCTGCAAACATGTATCGCAATTAGTGAGGCTTGCTTTGACCAAATACCGCAGTCTTTTGGGGAGGATTGGAGGATCGCCCTGTGAATATGCGTACCATGACCCGAACCGGTGGCCGTGCGGCCCGGCGCGCGCTGCGCTCTGCTCCGAATTTCGAGATGTTGCCCGGCCTGACCCGAGGCATCCCCCTATGCGAGGTGATGGATGGCAGCCAGATCGACAGGATCGACAGCGCCTCAATGGATATTCTCGAGAATGTCGGTGTTCAGTTTCGCGATGCAATCGCACTGGAGGATTGGAAAAAAGCTGGCGCAAAGGTCGAGGGCGAACTGGTCTATCTGGACCGGGGCCTGGTCCGAGAGCTGATCGCCACCATTCCCAGCACCTTCACTTATCATGCTCGCGATCCGAACAAGAACGTGCGACTGGGCGGACGGCACTCGATCTTTGTGCCGATGACCGGCGCGCCCTTTCTGCGCGATCTCGATGACGTGAGGCGCAATCCGACGCTCGATGATCTAGCAATGTTCCACAAACTAAGCCACATGCTGCCGGCGATGCATTCCTCGGCGCATCACATTGTCGAACCTTACGACCACCCGATCAGTCAGCGACATCTGCGGATTACCTATTCGTCGATGAAACATTCGGACAAGACGTTCATGGGTATGACCACCTCGCCCAGAAACGCCGAAGACGTCATTGAGATGTGTGCGATCCTGTTCGGGGAAGATTTCATTGAAGATCACCCGGTCACCACGGGCAACTGCAACGGAAACTCTCCGCTGGTCTGGGACGAAACGATGCTGGGCGCGATGCGGGCCTTTTCTCGCCGCAATCAGCCTGTGTTGTGCTCGCCCTTTGTTTTGGGCGGGGCCAATACGCCCGCATCGGTTCCCGCCACCGTGGCGCAATTGAACGCCGAAGCACTGAGCGCGCTGGCCTATACCCAAGTCATTCGCAAAGGTGCTCCGGCGATTTACGGGCACTACCTGTCGACGGTGTCGATGAAATCAGGTGCCCCGATGGCCGGCACGCCCGAGATCAGCCTGATGAACTTTATGATCGGGCAGATGGCCCGGTTCTACGACGTTCCATGGCGCACCTCGAACACGCTGGGTGGGGCCAAGACATTTGATGCGCAGGCCGGGTACGAATCCGCCACGACGCTGCAGGCGGTTCTTCATTCCGGTGCGAACTATATTTGGCATTCGGCTGGCTGGAATGAGGCTGGGATGCATTGTTCCACCGCCAAGTTCATTGTCGATGCTGAACAATGTGCGATGGCTTATCGCATGGCAGAAGGCCCGCAATGGGATGATTTTGACCAAGCTCTTGCCGCCATTCCAGAGGTCGGTCCAGGCGGGCACTATCTGGGTCATCCGCACACGCAGGACAATTTTCAAACGGCGTTTTTCATGCCCGAGATGTTCGACAATAACTCGATTGAGCAATGGGTGGCAGAAGGCGGGGTTGAGATCACTGAGCGCGCGTTGAAGCACGCGCGCAAGCTGCTGGCCGAATACCAGGAACCGACACTGGACGTGGCCAAAAACGAGGCCCTGCTGGACTATATTGCCCGGCGAGAACGGGAAATTCCCGCCGCTGACGAGCTGAACCAAACCTATTAAAGATTTCGCCTTGGACCTATCCCGACTGCATTGTCGGGTGGGTTTCCATTTAGCACTCGGAGGGAAAATGGAGCTGACGGGCAAAACAGCGCTCATCACAGGGGCTGCGGGCGGCATCGGATCTGCTATTGCACAGCGGATGCGGCAGGCAGGAGCACGAGTTGCGGTTGCGGACGTTTCGGTTGAGGGTATCGAGGCCGACGCCCATTTGCCCGGCGATTTGCGCGAGAGTGCTTATGCAGATGCATTGCCGCAACATGCGGCGGATGCGCTGGGCGGGCTGGATATAGTTGTTAACAATGCGGGGGTCATCACCCGCGGAGCGGTGACCGAGACTTCGGATACCGACTGGGCATTGTCGCTGGGCGTGAATGTCGAGGCGCCCTTTCGCATCTGTCGCGCCGCAATCCCGATCATGGCGGCGCGTGGTGGTGGCGCCATCGTGAACACCGCGTCATGCTGGGGCCTGCGCCCTGGGCCGAACCACGCGGTCTATTGCATGACCAAGGCAGCCATTGCGTCGTTGACACAATGCATGGGTATGGACCACGCGCATCAGGGCATCCGCATTAACGCCGTATGCCCGAATGAAGTAAACACGCCGATGCTGCGGTCGGGGTTTGAAAAACGCGGCTTTGATCCGGATACTGCCGTGGCCGAGCTGGGCCGGACGGTGCCCTTGGGGCGTATCGCCGAGCCCGAGGATATTGCTGATGTGGTGATGTTTCTTGCCTCGGACGCCGCGCGCTATGTGTGCGGGGCATTGCTGGAAGTGAACGGAGGAAAACCGGTTTCATGACGCGATTTACCGGCAAAACCGCGCTGGTCACGGGCGGGCGCAGCGGTATCGGACGCGCCATCGCGGAACGTTTGCAACACGAAGGTGCACGGGTCTTTACCGCGCAACGTGGGAGCGATCCGGAATTCGAAGGGTTCGAGGCCGATTTCAGAGATCCCCTCAGCCCGCAAACGGTGGTCAATCAGGTCGTTGATCAGGCCGGGCGATTGGACATTCTGGTCAATAATGCAGGCATGATGCAGGAAGCCGGCGTCGAGCAGATGAGCCTTGCGGACTGGCAGCGCACGTTGACAGTCAACCTCACGGCCCCGTTCCTGCTGATCAAGGCGGCGCTGCCCCATTTACGACGGGCCGGCGGGGCGATTGTCAATATCGGCTCGATTGAGGGGCTGGGCAGCAATCCCGGCCATGCCGCCTATTGCGCATCCAAAGCCGGGTTGCATGGTCTGACACGAGCGGTGGCCGTGGATCATGGGGCAGAGGGCATTCGTTGCAACGCCGTGGCCCCTGGCTGGATCGACACCGAGTTGAACGTGGATTTCATCGCCTCAATGCCGGACCCGGAGACATTTCACGAGGATATCAAGCGCATACACCCCGTTGCCCGAACCGGAAGCCCACAAGAGGTTGCGGCGCTCGTCGCCTTCCTGGCGTCGGGTGATGCCAGCTTTATCACCGGGCAGGTCTACACAGTAGACGGAGGCCGCATGGCCAAGCTGAGCCTGCCCTGATCACTCGTCCCGCGCGCGCCATTCTTTCCAGCGCAGCACCGCATTGGCACCGATCTCGCGGAATGGCTTTGGGGGTAGGCGTTTGGGTTGACCCTGGGCGTCGAAATACCGGGTGATATTCGAGCTGTGGCCGCAGGCGCGTTCTGCCGCCGCGATACCGGTCAGGGTGCCGCGCGCCGTGCCCAGCCCGTTCTGGACACAGCCAGAAAATACGCCCTGTTCGACCTCTCGTGCGACGGCGACGCCGTTCAGGCTGAGGCAGAGATGACCGGCCCAGCGATATTGCATGTCCAGCCCGGCCAACTGCGGAAATCGCTGGTCGAATTTGCGCTGCATCACCCGCGAGGCGCGCGCCAGATCACCAGCAGTCGAGGTCATGCCCGGGCGCAAGGCCGCGCAGGTACGAGTTATGATCCGATTGCCGCCCTGTGCCGTATCAATGCGCCGCATCGTTGTACCCAACGGATCAGATGGTGTGACACTCCAGCGGGGTTGCCCCCCCAGCCGCGACAGTACTTCGGCGTCCAGCTCCGGGGTCATTGCCGCAAACAGGAACAGCTGCATCAGGCGGTCACGCTCGATCCCAAAGCTTTCCAGATGCCCGTTCACCGTGAGGATGACTATACCAGTGCTGACGGTACCGCGCGCGGTTTTTACCAGCCACGCACCGCCTTGCTTCTCAAACCCGGTCACGCCAGAGCTCTCGTACAATGCAATGCCATCCTTGATCAGTCCCGCAGCCAGACCACGAATATAGCCTGCTGGTTGCAACATAACCGTGCCGGGCGTGTATAGCCCCGACCGATAGTGGCGCGACCCTGTCAGGGCGTGCATCTGCTGTTGGTCGAGCATTTCACTGGTCTCACCCAAAGTGCTGAGATGATGCGCATAGCTGATATTATGTGCATGTCCCGCCGCGCTCACCGCTCCGTTAACCTTGCCAGCCGGATCAAAGAAATTCGGGTCGATCTGATATTGCTCGACCGCCGATCGGGCAAAATCAATTGCAAGTCGGTTTAGTGTGATCATGGTGCGATCATCCCCCGGCCCGGAATAATTGTCCGAGGCCAGGTCATGTGGCAGATCGATCATAAAACCCGTATTGCGCCCAGCAGCCCCTTCGGCCACGCGGCCAGCCTCAAGCACGATGATCTTTGCGTCGCTTTGCAGCTGCCTCAAACGCTGTGCCGCTGACAGGCCTGCGAAACCGGCACCAACAATCACGACATCCGCCGTCAGATCACCATCCAGTTCTTGGGCTGGGGGTGGATCGCCTAATATGACGCTCCAGGCCGCAGGTCCGCGATGGACTGGCAGGGTTCGGGCGGCATAGCTGCTCAATCCACGGCCTCATCCGCATCGTCGGACAGGTCGACCCAGATGGTTTTTAGCTGGGTATACTGGTCATGCGCATGGATCGAGTTGTCGCGCCCACCAAAGCCAGACTGTTTATAACCGCCAAAGGGCGTGGTGATATCGCCCTCTCCAAAACTGTTTACAGTCACCGTTCCCGCCCGGATCATCCGCGCCCCGCGAATGGCGCGTTTCGCATTGGCTGTGAAGATCGACGCACACAAACCATACTCGGTATCGTTGGCGATCTTGATGGCCTCATCAAAGCTGGAAACCGTGATCACCGAAAGAATGGGACCAAAGATCTCGTCACGTGCCAGGATGGCGTCATTGCCAGGGAGTTCGACTACGGTGGCCTCGACAAAGCCATTGTCCGCTTTGCCTCCGATCACTACGTTTTCGGCCTGATCCAGATATCCGCAGACCTTATCGAAATGAGCTTCGCTGACCATTGCGCCCAATCGTGTTTCCGGGTTCAGAGGCTCGCCGATATTCCATTGCTTTACATGATGGGCGATGCGGTCGAGCAACTCGGCCTTTATGTCCTTGTGGACAATCAGGCGGGACGTGGCCGAGCAGTTCTCACCCATATTCCAGAACGCACCGTTGACGATATGTGCTGCCACGCGGTCCAGATTTTCTGCATCTTCCATCACAATGGCCGGATTCTTGCCGCCCATTTCAAGCACCACCTCTTTGGCGTTGCTTTCCGCCGAATAGCTCAGGAACCGTTTGCCAGTCACGGTTGAGCCGGTGAAGGACACCATATCTATATCCATGTGCCGTCCAATAGGTTCGCCCACCTCGGCACCTGCGCCGGGGACGATGTTCAGGACGCCGCGTGGCAGACCGGCCTCCATCGCCAGTTCGGCCAGCCGCAATGCCGTCAGTGAAGTTTCCTCGGCCGGTTTCACCACCACCGAGCAGCCCGCAGCCAGAGCGGGCCCGATTTTCCATGCCAGCATCAGCAATGGGAAATTCCAGGGCAGGACTAACCCGACAACGCCAATCGGCTCGCGCACGACCAAAGCGATGTGGTCGTCACTGGCGGGCGAGACCTGATCATAGATCTTGTCGATCGCCTCAGCGTGCCATTTCAGGCAATGAATGGTCTCGGGCAGGTCGACGGTCTCGCAGTCAAAGATGGTCTTGCCACTGTCGATACTTTCCATCACCGCCAGTTCACGTGCATTGCGTGTGATCAGTTTGGTCAACCGGATCAGCACATTTTTGCGCTCGGATGGGTGCAGCCTCGACCAGCGGCCATCTTCGAACGCTTCGCGCGCCTTCTCGACGGCAAAATCCACGTCCGCTACACCACAGGCGGCAATGTTGGCCAATTTCTTGTTGGTCGCCGGGTTAACCGTTGTGAAGGACTGCCCTGAAATCGCCGGGCGGTACGCGCCATCAATAAAGGCGCCGGTTGGCAAGGTCAGACCCGCGGCGATGGAGTCGTATTCGTCCTGCGTCAGCAATGTCATACCTTACCCCTCTGCCATGATGTCAGCGATTTTCTGTTTCAGCACGCGCGTCACTTGCTCTAGCGCGCGTTTGTCATCTTTGTTCAAAGATTTCAGCGGCGGTCGAACGGTGCCCGCGTCAATCCCATTCATTGTGACACCATGCTTGATGGTCTGGATGAATTTTCCACCCTGTTCCAATACCCGCATCAAGGGCATCAGCGCCGACATGATCCGGCGGCCCTTGGCATAATCGCCCTCGATTACACAGGCCTGGTATAGCGCCACATGCTCGGCAGGCAGAAAGTTCGAGCCGCCACAGACCCAGAACGGCGCGCCCCAGGCAAAGAATTCCAGCGCCTGATCGTCCATACCGCATCCCAGTTGGATATGCGGATAGTCCCGCGCCAGAAGATGCACCCGGTTGATATCGCCCGAGCTTTCCTTGATGCCGCAGAAATTCCTGCTGCGTCCGACGCGGTCCAGGAATTCTTCGCCCATCATCGTGCCTGTGCGGTGAGGATAATTGTACAGCATTACCGGCAGGTCGGCGGCCTTGTCGATGGCCAGCGCATTCAGCGCATTTTCGCGGTCGGTGGGCACCGAATAGGGCGGGCTGGCCAACAGGATCGCATCTGCCCCGATTTCCTTTGCACCCGACGCCAGCGCAACCGAGTCCGACGTCAACATCGCGCCCGTGCCAACAACCAGAGGCAAACGGCCTTTCAGACGCACATGGGTGAACCGCGCCAATTCCAGCCGTTCCTCCACGGTCTGCGCATAATTCTCACCGGTCGACCCGCCCGAGATCAGACCATGCACGCCATTCTTGATCAGAAGCTCGATCACCTGCGCCAGCGCGTCCCAGTTGACGCTGTCATCGGCCTGATAGGGCGTGACCACCGGGGTATAGACCCCCTCAAATCGGAAAATTGGATTCATTCCGTCCTCATGCAGGTTTCGAAAGCGGTGGGAGGCCCATTGGGACATCCAGCGCATCGGGCATCACGAACAGTTCGATCTGATCGCGTGACAGGTTCCAGTGATCTTCGGCCAGCTGCGCAGCAGCCGTTTCATCGCGTGTCTCTATGGCGTCGATGATGGCGTCGTGTTGCTGGCTTGCCTCGGACAGGTTTTCGACCATCCTGCCTGACTGTGGCCGGTAGAAGGTCATGCCGATACGGGCATGGTCAATCAGCAAACGGTTGAAAGAGGGCAATAGATAGACATTGCCCGACATTTCGCCGGTCACTTCGTGAAAGCGGTTATTGGCCAGGGCGCGCTCTTCGGCTGCCCCATCCCGCAGCGCGGCCTTGAATGCCTGCTGTGCGGTTTTCAGGGCTTCAATCTGCACAGGCTTTGCATTCGCCGCTGCCAGTCGCAGGATTGCACCATAGATCATCGGAGCGGCCAGAAAGAAATCGCGCAAGGTGGTATACGACATTTCGGACACGCGCGCGCTGCGGTTTGTTCGCAGGTCCAGATATCCTTCTCCGGCGAGTTGTCGGAACACTTCGCGTAAAGGCGTTCTCGACAGGCCAAACGCATCGGACAGATGCACCTCGTCCAGATCGGTGCCAGGTTGCAGGCGCAAAGTCAGGATCGAGACCTTCAAGTGCTCGGCCAGCTGCGTTTTGCGGGTTTTTGCGACGTCCTTCATCCGGATCCTCCAGCCCAGTCAGCAAGAATCGATTGGGTTCGATTGCCTCCTTTTTGTATCCGAATAAAATACATATTGTATACATAGAAATTTCGTGCAGCATAATCCAACGACAAAGACTCAGCCAATCCGGCCGAACAAAGTGGAAAACCCTATGACTCAGATGCGGCACATCACCATTGTTCTGATCGAGGAGTTCTCGCATCTCGCCTTTTCCTGTGCCGTCGAACCACTGCGGATCGCCAATCTGGTCAGTGAGAAAACGCTATATGATTGGACGCTGATATCGGAGGACGCAGATCGTGCAGTGTGTTCCAATAAGGTGGTGACACTTGTGCATGGCGGGTTGGGCGATATTCCAAAGACTGATCAGCTGTTTGTCTTGTCGGGCATCCACATGCGCAACCATGTCTCACGTGACCTTCTGGCGACGTTGCGACGCGAACGTGCGCGGGGCACGCCGATCGGGGCATTGTGTTCTGGTGCTTGGCTTCTAGCAGAGGCCGGATTTCTGGATGGCTCTCAGGCTGCGATCCACTGGGAATATCACGATGCGTTTATGGAAGCGTTCCCAGAGGTGAACCTTGTGCGCAGTGTCTTCGTGGCAGACGCGAAACACATCACGGCATCGGGTGGGACGGCAACTGCCGATCTTATGCTGCATCTGATCGGACGCGACCACGGCGAGGAGCTGGCGATCGCGGTTGCAGACCAGATGGTGTATAATGCTGCCCGCAACGCAACGGCCAAACAAAGGGTATCATTGCAATCGCGCAACGGGATGCGTAACGCACATCTGGCTCGGGCTATCCATACCATGCGCGAATGCCTTGAAGCACCGGTTTCTCCGTCAAAGATCGCGGATGATCTTGGCATATCCACGCGCCAGTTAGAGCGGTTATTTGGTAAGTATCTCAACACTTCGCCCAAAAAATACTTTATGGAATTGCGCCTGGAACGCGCGCAAAAGCTTTTGCTTCAGACCGAAGCATCTGTCACCGAGGTCGCGTTGGCTTGTGGCTTTGAAAATCCCGGCCATTTCTCGCGGGTTTATCGATCCAGTTTTGGTGTCACACCGCATTCGCAAAAAAGCAAAATCGACTGACGGAAGGCGGCGGGGGGAGCTGCTCTGCCCTAGGGCGAGCCCGGCCCGGCAGGCGCTCACCCCCTAGTCCCGCTTGTACCCCCTCGTTAAATTCAAACTCGTAAACTGATCAGCAGGATTGACTGTTTGTATTTGGTAAAAAGGGCACAAATTCTGCAAGATCGTGTCAGATGTAAGGGGGTTTAGGGCGATATAAAGGCCCAGATTTCAGCAAAAAATGCGGCCCAAATCCCACACAATTAATAACTCAATTAGCCAAGTTTGTCCTTGAGTTTGCGTTACATATGAAAAATGGCTTTTAAGTTTAGCCAAAATACCGGGTATACTTACAAACTATGGCAGAGATTCACATCGGGATGCATTTTCGAACCCCCATGTTCCCTTCAGCAACCAAAGCCGGAGGCCATGCATGAATTTCGAAACTTACCAGCCGGTCGTGACACCTGTCCCGCCAGTCATACCCGTAGACGTGCGCGAGGATCAGATTATTCAGGCCTCACAGGCGGCCAGTGCAGCATTTGAAAAGATCTCCGCCACGGCATTATTTGAGGTGGATACAGTCACTGATACTCAGAAGCGCATACTTGCGATCTTTCGCTGGTATTTTCTGGCGGCCTTTTGCACGCGCATGTTGTCTGGGGCAACGCATCGGCTGGATCATTTGACGATGCAAGTTGGCATGGATGTATACAGTGCGGTTGGTATGATTTTGTCCCGCGATGAGATCGAGTATTCGAGAAACCTGGTTGAAAAAATGCCGGATTCTGCGGCTGATGCACGGATGAAGGCGATCGGCGCGCGGGGTCACAAGGCAGGTTGGATCGCGGCCAATCAACATAAACAGGGCAGAGGCATGCCCTCAGAGATCAAAGTCGCTCTGTCAGGTGCTTTGGCGGCTGTGGATCGTTTGAATTGAACAGCGGTCCCAATTTGACATGAATTTACAAGTGTAGGTGGATTTGCTTCGCAGCAGGCAGGCGCGCGCCTTTCGTTGAAGCTCAGGTCGAAGGGGGAAATGCTGCCCATTCACAGTAGGGGATTGAAAACCGTACCAAATCACTACATTCACCCCTGATAGATCCAACAGGTTAATGCTACATGCCCCTTTCAAGAAGATTGCTAGCCTATGGCTCGGTTCCCGTGGTTGCGATTGTATGCTTTGCCGTTTGGTATACCAGTATCGGTTCCAAACCAGGTCCTGAGTTTGTCCGGCTGGATGGTGGAGAATTCCTGATGGGTTCGCAAAACTTTCAAGCGGAAGAGACTCCGGTCCATCCAGTGAATGTCGGGTCCTTTGACATTACGCGGACAGAAATTACCAACGACCAATTTGCGAAATTTGTCGAAGAAACCGGGTATCAGACAACGGCAGAGCGTGGCTTGTCGGCGGAGGATTTCCCGGGTCTGCCTGCAGATTTGCTTGAGCCTGGATCGATGGTCTTCGCCCAGCCTAAGGAAGCGGTGTCGCTGAATAATCCCAACGCATGGTGGCGCTATGTCAAAGGTGCAAGCTGGCAACACCCGGCAGGACCGGGCAGTTCGATTGCGGAACTGGGCGACCATCCGGTGGTGCATGTGTCACCCGAGGATGCCGCAGAATTTGCAGAGTGGATCGGAGGTCGTCTGCCGACCGAGGCCGAATGGGAATTTGCAGCTCGCGGCGGGATCGAAGGCGCCGACTACACCTGGGGTGACAGCTATGATCCCAGCAATGGGTGGAAGGCAAACACCTGGCAAGGACAGTTCCCAAGCGAAAACCTGGCTGACGATGGCCATGTCGGAACCGCACCCGTAGCTTCATATGTGGCCAATGGCTACGGCCTGTATGACATGGCTGGCAATGTCTGGGAGCACGTGGCCGACTGGTGGGTGCCGGGGCACATTCCTGGCGACCAAATTGATCCTACCGGCCCGGAAAAGGCTTTTGCCGCCCAGTTCGGTAGCGCATCGATGGGTGCAATGCGGTTGGTCAAAGGGGGCTCATGGCTTTGCGCGCCGAATTTCTGTCTGCGTTACCGACCTGCAGCGCGGCAGCCGGTTGAGATGTCGTTGGGCAGCAATCATGTCGGATTTCGCGTTGTCCGCGATGTAGACTAACCGCCGGGTATTCCGGTCATGCGGCGGGCTTATTCCGCCCCGTACCGGTGGCACAATCGATTCCAGAACATATCAAGCGCGGCAAATTTGACGCCCTTGCGACGGGCAGCGCATATGTTCCAGGTCAGAGGTTGCGTGGTTCGTATCTCTTTCAACATCCCCAATTTCAGGTGCTGATCAAAATCTTCCTTCATTCCTCCGGCAATCAGGTCTGCTCTGCAGGCCATATCGGTCACTAAAGAGAAATCGTCACTTTCGACCTGGGGCAATCGGTCAACAATATGCCAGGCTTTCTCGTCATTCCCCAGAGTGGCGGCAATAGCAGAGCGCCAGTGGCGATGCATATGCGCGGTTATAAACGGATGCCGAAACACCTCCGCGATTGAGACCGGAGTAGCCTGATGAATGGGATGGTCGGGGCGAGCGCAGAAGAAAACGGGTTCCTTTCGAACGACCTGAATGTCCAGATCGCTTAGGTTGGGCGTGTGCGTAAGATCGCAAACCGCCACGTCCAGACGCCCTATCCGCAATGCTTCGAGGGGTTCCATGGTGGCCCGCACATCAACGCGGACACGAAGATCTGGCCAGTTATCAAGCAGCTCTGCCAGAAGCGGCGTGATGATCGTCCGGGTCGTCAGGGGTCCGCAGCCGATATTCAGCACCTCCGGGCCGACCGAACGCAACCGTTTGACTCCTGCTTCAAACTGGCTGGTCGCATTGTGCAGCGCGTCCAGAAGTTGCAGAAAGCGTTTCCCCGCCGGTCTGATGGTTGCGCCGCGGCCTGTCCGTTCAAATAGCGCCTGACCGGCATAAGTTTCTGCCTGGCCGATATAGCGTGAGAAACTTGCAGGAGAGGTTCCGATTGCATCCGCTGCCACGCGAAAGTTGCCGTGTCTGGCCAATGAGCGCACCGCATCTATGGCTTTGGAATCAATCATTTGCACCCTCGTTCCAATATTCAGAACGCTCATACCAATTGATGGAATGGTCGTCTCTTTCTGTAGTCGGAATTGTCGTTTCCTGCGACATTATAGTCGACCGTGGCACGACGCCCCGGACTTCCCACATAACGGAGGATTCAATGGTTCCTTTAAGGAATATATTAGCTGTGCTTGGCGCTTCGGCGTTATCAACGACTGCAGCACTTGCCGATTCTGAGGATACACGCCCAAACGTTCTTATTCTAATCGCAGATGACATGGGGTTTTCCGATGTTGGCGCATTTGGCAGTGAAATCGAAACGCCCTCGATCGACCAACTGGCAGATGACGGTATGCTGTTCACCAATTTCCACGTCGGAGCGTCTTGCTCGCCCACTCGGACTATGCTGATCAGCGGTGTCGACAACCATCTCGCAGGCCTCGGCAATATGTTAGAGATTCAGGCCGATAACCAATTCGGCAAGCCTGGCTATGAAGGTCATTTGAACGACAAAGTTGTTGCGTTGCCGCGTCTGTTGCGCGACGCAGGATACCACACCTATATGACCGGCAAATGGCACCTAGGTCATGAGCCTGGCACGATCGCTTATGACCGCGGATTTGAGAAATCCTTTATGCTGGGCGAAAGCGGTGCGGATAACTGGGTCGAGCAGCCGTATGCCCCGTTCTATACGCGGGTGCACTATTACGAGGACGACAAGCTTGTCAGCCTGCCAACGGACGACTACTTCTCATCCGATTTTTATACCCAAACGATGATCGATTACATCGACAGCAACCTGGATGACGGTAAACCATTTTTGGCCTGGGTCGGGTATCAGGCCGTCCATTACCCTCATCAGGCGCCAAAAGAATTCATCGACAAATATGACGGCGTTTATGACGAAGGGTTCGAGGCCCTGCGGGTTTCGCGTCTGGAAAAGCAGAAGGAACTTGGGCTGATCTCTCCGGATGTGGAATTGGACCCGGAGTTTGCGAAAACCTCTTATGAACCGTGGCAGATGCCGGATTGGGAAAAGCTTAACGACGAAGAAAAAGCATTCAACGCGCGACGGATGCAGACCTATGCCGGAATGCTGGACAATATGGATGTCAATATCGGCAGGATCCTGAGCTATCTGGATGAAAAAGGTATTGCGGACAACACCATCGTCATTTTCCTTGCGGATAACGGCCCGGATCCGAACCAGTTGCCGCTGTCTGAAGCCTATCGTGATTGGTACAAAGCCCATTACGACAAGGTCTATATCGAGGATTTTGACGGCGATTATTCGGATATGGGGCAGCAGGGTGTCTATGCTGATTACGGCCCTGGCTGGGCGGCAGCCGCAGCGGTTCCGGGCAGCTACTTTAAGACATTCTCGACCGAGGGTGGTTTGCGTGTCCCTTTGATCGTGAAATTCCCGGGTGTTGTCGAGCCCGGATCGCAAGTCGATAAATTTGCCTTTGTTCGCGATATCGTTCCAACACTTCTTGACGTTGCCGGCGTAGACGTTCCCGGACCGGTCTATGACGGTCGCGAAATTTATACGCCAGACGGTATCAGTATGATGCCGGTCCTGAAGGGTGAGACGGAAACCGTGCGCGACGATAACAACCCGGTCGGATATGAGCTTGCAGGGTCCTCGGCAGTATTTCAGGGAAAATATAAACTGATGCAGAATCTGGCCCCTAAAGGCACAGGCGAATGGGAGCTGTTTGATATCGAAGCTGATCCGTCGGAATTACACAATCTGGCGGACCAGATGCCCGAGCGTGTCGCAGCGATGCGGGCCTATTTTGAGGACTATGCAAAAAGGGTAAATCTTGTGCCTGTTCCCGAAGGCTATAACCCCCTGGAGCAGACGGTCGTCAACGCCAAGCGCAGTGGCGCGCATTAACTGAAATGTCATCGCGCCGTTTCGGGAAGGAAGCGGCGCGATGCGTATACTTGAAAAAGGCACAGTGCTGGTTGGTCCGCCGATAGATATGTGGCGCTACTGCGGGTGCAGCCACTGTTTGCCGCAAGCACACGCCCATGGAACAGGCCGGTGCATTGTTGGGAGGAGATGCGGGTTATTGCCCTGTGATTTCCGTGCAAGTTCCTTTGCCCCAACCGGTTCTACTACCAGAGGCAGAGAAATCGAACGTGCCTTTCTGGGGGTGGACGTTATAACTCAGCGTGTGATCCTCGCCGATATACAGGTAGGTCAAGGTATCGAGCCCCGGGAAAACATCGACCTCTTTGTCGATGTCACCGATCTTGATACGACCTTTATTTTGATCTTCATATTTGATCAGTTTCGCAGCCATTTCGGGATGCTGTTCGTCTGGCGACTGACATTCAAACACCCGCTCTTCTGCAAGCGCCGTGAAGGGCATAGATATAAGAAGAATGGCCAACTTTTTCATTTGATCTCACCTAGAGCAGATTCGTTTCGAACGCCGCAGCTAGGTGTGATTTCTGTCATAAATTTGCTGAAATTCTGGCCAGACTGTGCCTTGGGCACAACCAAAGAAAATATAGGTGTTGGACCGTCTGCAAAATCAAGATTCTAGCGTCTCGGCAAGAAGCCTGTGGCAAAGATCGCATCCCAGAACAGAATGCAGGTCGGCTCAACTGAGCATTGCATTCACTACCAATCAAATCTCTCATAAGTATCTGTTTCAATACAAGTAATATTTGCATCTCCGAAGGTTGAGATCGGCTCGTCCAGAACATCCACCTCTGGGGCATTGTCGGTCGAATGGATAGCATCCCAAGGCAGAGTACTCGTGTACAGCGCTTCGCAAGCCAGTTCTTCGTCCAAAGAATTCCCTGCGCTGACAGGGTCGTCACCGACGGTCAGGGCAAATGGGTTTTCCGAAGTGATGAGAGTGCCGGCGCTGTCTATGTCTGACACAACGATCTGACCATGAATTACGCCCTCGAAACCTACTGGCGGGGAAAGCTCCAGGTGGTTCAGGTTACAACCCGACAAATCCACCGGATCACCATTGGTGATCACCGAATGCTCACCACTGATTATCAGGGTATTTGCCGGTAACCCCTCCAGTGTAACACTCGCCTGATCAGACGCATGCGACACCTGGATGCCAACTTGGATCGCGTCGTCCTTGGGAACCGACAAACCGGGATCGGCCTGCATCACCTCACGGCCATCGGTATCCGGACCGTCCCATTCCAGCTTCAGCCCCGCATGGCCGTGGTTCTCGACATATCGGACTTCGATGCCATAAGTCCCAGGCTCAAGGTTGACCTCTTCTGAATACGTGCGAAACCCATGTGGCTTATCTCCTGTGTTGGAGACATCATCTCCGTTTAAGTGCAGCGGAGGCGCAGCGGACACAGTTTCATGCGCAGCACAGCAAAAGGTGCTAGCCGCGTAAGACCTTGATACATTGTAGGGAAAGAATGGTGGGTGATGAGAGACTCGAACTCCCGACATCTTCGGTGTAAACGAAGCGCTCTACCAACTGAGCTAATCACCCGTGAGGCTGCATTTAGCCAAGCCGGCGCGCGGGCGCAAGAGGGTCTGGCACAATTTCTTTCACTGAATTTAGACAAGGCGGGCATCTGGGGTGATATCACCGCCAACCAGGCTCTGATTTATCAGACTTTCTGAGGGATCACGAAATCTGAACCGGTCGTTTCGGACCAGGCACCTCCAAAATATCTTGGGTGTTGTAGCGGCTATGAATTGCCCGTTTCAAAGGTTCTTATTCACGATGCGTCCTATCGATGCTTGCACGCCCCCCGCCGCCTCAGATATCCCCTGATGGAACCTTAACCTACGAGACGGGAACAATATGACCCTGTCATCCGCAAGCCGTTTTCTGGCTGCTGCTATTGTTTTGGGTAGTTTGATATCGACTCCGCTGCGTGCAGAGGCCGACGATGTTTTAGTTTTTGCTGCTGCCAGTCTGAAAAATGCTCTGGATTCACTTGTACCGGGTTTTGAACGGCAAAGCGGTCAGGAGGTTGTCATATCGTATGCGGCGTCTTCTATACTGGCACGTCAAATTCAACAGGGCGCCCCGGCGGATGTGTATATTTCAGCCAACAGTGACTGGATGGACGTCCTTCATGAGAATGGGCTGATTGATGCTGGATCGCGGGTTAACCTTTTGGGAAATGGGCTTGTCCTGATCGGTGGGCCGACGGCCGTTGAAATTGAGGGGTTTTCCCCGCAGACGGACATCTCAGCCGCTTTGTCAGGTGGGCATCTTGCGATGGCCCTGGTCGATGCCGTGCCTGCAGGAATTTACGGCAAAGCGGCGCTGCAAAACCTAGGTCTTTGGGATAGTGTTCAGCAGCAGGTGGCGCAGACCGACAATGTACGCGCGGCTCTGGCATTGGTTGCCGCGGGGGCTGCCCCCTTGGGTGTTGTCTACCGATCGGATGCCCAGGCCGAGGATCGGGTGCGGGTTGTGGCCTCTTTCCCTGCAAATCTTCACCCGGAAATTGTCTACCCGGCCGCTGTAACAACGCAAGCCTCAGCCGAGGCATATGCATTCCTAAGCTACCTACAGACCGACGCAGCGATGGCAGTCTTTGCAGAGCAGGGATTTGCCCTGCCGGGCGACTAGCCGATGGGTTGGCTGGGACCGGAAGAACTTGAGGCGCTGAAATTGTCGCTGCGTGTCTCTTTCTGGGCAACGCTGGTTACTTTGCCCTTTGGTGTATTCGTTGCCTATGCACTGGCGCGCTGGCGCTTTCCCGGGCGACAAGTGTTGAATGGGTTGGTGCATTTGCCATTGATCCTGCCGCCCGTTGTTACGGGATATCTGCTGCTATTGACCTTTGGTATTCAGGGCCCGATTGGTGGACCTCTGGCGGGGCTTGGAATTGTCTTTGCGTTTCGCTGGACCGGCGCGGCGCTGGCCGCTGGGATCATGGCGTTTCCGCTGATGGTCCGTGCTATTCGCCTTTCGATCGAAGCCGTCGACCCTAAGCTCGAACAGGCCGGAGCCACGCTGGGTGCCTCGCGTCTTTGGGTTTTTGTCACCGTAACTTTGCCGATGATTCTGCCGGGGGTAATCGCCGGGACCATCCTTGCCTTTGCAAAAGCCATGGGTGAGTTCGGCGCGACGATCACCTTTGTTTCGAACATACCTGGACAGACACAGACGTTGCCATCGGCCGTTTATGCGTTTCTGCAGGTTCCGGGTGGTGAGGCGGCGGCGATGCGGCTAGTGGTGATATCGGTCATCATCGCGATGGGGGCGCTGCTGTTGTCAGAGTTTGTCGGTCGTCGCGCCGCGGCAAGAGTGTCGGGGACATGAGCCTTTCCGTCAATCTGCAACATGATCTGCCAGGTATTCAGTTGGATGCCAAATTTGATGCGCCTGCCGGGGTGACGGTTCTGTATGGAAGGTCCGGCGCCGGTAAGACGACAATCGTTAACGCTGTTGCGGGATTGCTGGAGCCCAAAGCTGGTCGCGTATCCGTGGACGGGTGGACGTTGTTCGATACGGAAAAGCGCCTTTGGCTGCCTCCGCATAAACGCCGCTTGGGGTATATTTTTCAGGAAGGACGGCTGTTCCCGCATCTGACAGTGCGCCAGAACCTGTCCTATGGACGCTGGTTTGCGCCCAAAAGCGTGCCGCGCGAAGACCTCGATAAGGTAATTGAGATGTTGGGGATCGGGCATCTTCTGGACCGTCGTCCACTGAGCTTGTCAGGTGGCGAGAAGCAGCGTGTTGCCATAGGCCGCGCCTTATTGGCCAGCCCGCGTCTGATCCTCGCGGATGAGCCTCTGGCCGCATTGGATGATGCACGGAAGGCCGAGATACTGCCCTATTTCGAACGGCTTCGGGATGAGATTTCGGTGCCGATCCTTTATGTGACCCACTCGGCAGCCGAAGTTGCGCGGCTGGCAACTTCTGTCGTAGCCCTGCAGGACGGTAAGGTGGTTCGGCAAGGCCCGGCTTCCGAAGTGATGGCTGATCCTTCTGTGGCCCCGCTCGGTGTCAGAGCCGTTGGTGCGGTGCTTCAGGTGCAGGTATCAGCTCACCATGCAGATGGGTTGACCGAGTTGGCAGCCGAAGAGGCGCGCCTATTTCTGCCGCGTATTCCCCATAGGGTCGGTGAAAGCCTGCGTATTCGCATCCCCGCACAAGAGGTGATCCTTGCCAGTAAGCGGCCCGAGGGCCTGTCAGCGCTGAATGTACTGGAGGGCAGGGTTGATACGATCCGAGCCGGGGAAGGCCCCGGTGCGATCGTCTCTGTCATTACACCTGCAGGGACTATTCTGGCTCGGATCACCCGACGTTCGGTTGAAGCCCTTGGGCTTGCTGCGGGTAAACCTTGCTTTGCGGTGATAAAAACCGTGGCGCTTGCGCCGCAGGATGTCGGTGGGCGGCTGCACTTTGAGAATTGAAACTGCGCTTTACGGAAAGAGTATCTGTTCTATGATTTCCCAAGGAAATCTTTTTTGCCCGGGGTCAAGCATCATGAAATACTTAATATCAACATGTGCTCTAACGCTGATGATGGTGCCTGCCATGGCCCAGGCTGTTGGGTTCGGGGTCGGTATAAACCCCGCATTCCGAACGACAGTGACACCACGTGACAATGGCGTTTACGAGGTCGCAACCAGCGGCAGCTCTGCGCCTGTGGCCTACTGGTGCGGGATCGGGGATTTTGCGATACGCACGCTTAGAACCAAATCGAACCAGCGTATTTACATAACCCGTGCCTATGACAAACAGACACGGACGGTGCAATTCTCGCTGACTGCGCCCGAAGGGGTTGATACGACGCCGGGCTATTCGGTTACTGTCAAACGCGTTGGCGAGAACATGTCAGCGGCATCGGCGCAGCGCTATTGCTCTGACAATTTCATGGATTTCGGGTTCTGAAACCCCGGAAGTAGAAAGCACCGCAGAGGCAGGTCAGGCGTTAGACCCATTTGGCCAAGGGCGGCAGGCTCATAAGCACTGCGTCCGGGTCGTGCCCGGTCTCTAGCCCGAATTTGGTTCCGCGGTCATAGACAAGGTTGTATTCGGCATAGAGCCCGCGATGAATCAGTTGGGTATCCTTATCGGCGGCGTCAAAGCTCTGTTGCCTGCGCTTTTCAACCAAAGGCAGAAAGGCTGGCAAGAAGGCCCGCCCGATATCCTGTGTCAGGGCAAAGTCCGATGACCAGTCTCCGGTGCAATAGTCATCCAGAAAGATACCGCCGACACCGCGGGCGCGCTTGCGGTGCGGGATAAAGAAATACTCGTCGGCCCACTCTTTCAAACGCGGATAGTGGCCCGGTCCGTGGGGATCCAGATGGGCCTTCTGGGTTGCGTGGAAATGGGCAGTGTCTTCGTCATATTCGATACAGGGGTTCAGGTCTGATCCGCCGCCGAACCACCAGGCGTGAGGTGTCCAGAACATGCGCGTATTCATGTGAACAGCGGGAGCGTGCGGGTTCTGCATATGGGCAACCAGGCTGATACCCGAGGCCCAGAACCGCGGGTCCTCGGTCATTCCGGGAATGCCTTTTCGGGCAGCCATTGCCTGTTGCGCCCGTTCCCCGAGCTGGCCGAATACTGTCGAGACATTGACGCCGACTTTCTCGAACACGCGGCCGCCGCGCATCACGGACATCAAACCGCCACCGGCGTCCGCCCCGTCATCCGAATGCCGTTTGGTCTCTTTGACTTCGAAGCGACCGGGTTGAGCATCGGAAAAAGGTCCGGTGTCGTGGGAATCCTCAAGCTGCTCAAAAGCGTTTACGATTTCATTGCGCAAGTCACGAAACCAGGCTGCGGCGGTGGCTTTTTCAGTATCGAACATCTGTTTAATGGGCCGGGGCTGCGACGGGGTCCAGCAAAGTGCGTCCACCGTCAATGGTTAGGATTTGTCCAGTGATGAAACCTGCGGCGTCCGAGGCAAGGTACTGTGCGGTTTCGGCCAGTTCGTTTGGCGCGGCAATCCGGGAAAGGGGTGTGTGCTTTTCGATATCATCCCGAAATGTGCGATTTTCCTTGAGCGTGGATTGCAGCGAAGCGCTCATCACCGATCCCAGCGCGATCGAGTTCACGCGGATGCGGTTTGGGGCAAGGGCAACGGCCAGGGATCGGGTCAACTGATCAAGCGCTGCTGTAGACACCGAATAGGCCATCAGATCGGGATGGGTGCGACGGGCAGCAATCGAAGATAAATTGATGATGGATCCCGCAGGGTTTTCGTTTTCATCATCACCGGATTGCTTGATCATCCGTTTGGCAACAAGTTGGCTCAGTCGCAAGGCAGGCATCAGGTTCTGGTTCAACAAGGTGCGGACCGAGTCGTCTTCCATATCCAATGGATCAGACGGAATTACCTGGCGCGAGCCATTTATCAGGATGTCGACCTGTTCGAAAGCGTCAATCGTGGCCGAAAGCAGGTTCGCAATCGTCAGCTTTTCACGCAGATCCCCGGCGAAGAAACGGATGTTGCTGTCATCTGCCTGCTCGCCCAGTTCATTGGCCAGTCGTTTTTCATCCATGTCGGCGAACATGACATTGGCCCCGGCATCCGCGAAGTGACGTCCGATGGCCAATCCGACACCATTTGCACCACCTGTGACGATCGCGGTCTTGCCGGCTATGGAAAAGGACATGCGTGTTCTCCTGATGTGCGGTGCAGGTTAGCGGGTATCACCGCCGAGGGCGAGAGGCGTGGAAGACTTTGAAACGATTGTCCCCGGTCACTTCCTTCACCTGCGCGAAGGCCTCGTTCAGCGTAATTTCATAGGGTAGGTGTCGATTGGCGACCATCCAAAGGGAACCGCCCCGTGTCAGACTGCGCGCAGCAGATTTGATGAATCCCTGACCCAACGTGGGATCAGCACTGCGCGATGTGTGAAACGGCGGGTTCATAATGACCGTATCCAGCGGCTCAGGCGCGCGCCAGGTGACCGCGTCGGCCCAGTGGAACTGTGCACGGTCGTCTTTTACATTTGCACGAGCACATTGCAGGGCGATGTGATCGGCCTCGACCAGATGCAATTCCTGCAGCCCCTTTGCACCCATTAGCCCTGTGGATAGGTATCCCCAGCCAGCCCCCAGATCGGCGACCCGACCGCCCAGTTTTTCAGGCAGGGCGGCAAGCAGCATTACTGAGGCCGGGTCGACCCCGTCTGCAGAAAATACTCCGGGCGCTGTCTGAAATCCGTCGGCGGATTGGGTGGCGGGTGCGGCCCAGTCCTCGAACGCGTTTACGTCGGACTGGAACCAAAAGATCTTGCCATGTGCTTTTGCGATGGGCCCCTGCACGGTTACGCGTTTGCGAATATCCTTCAACAGGCTGTCGACGCCATTTGTCTTGGCGCCATCAATCACAACCAACCCGTCCGCGCGCTGGCAGGCCTGATGCACAAGGCTGCGGGCCAAGGCCTTGGCGCGGGGCAGGAACACGATTGCATCCTGGCACGGGTCATCAGCCTCGGGCGTGGCCGTGAACCCATGGTCTGCAAAATGGTCGTGAAACGGCTTGAAGGGCTGAACCACTTGCGTCTCTGAGGCCAGCCCAGAGAGGTCTTCCTCGGGCGTTGGCCCAATCACGGACAGGGGTTGCGCGATTTCAAGGCCGCTTTGCAAGGCAAGGTCTAGGCGAGGGGACATTGGCAATTCCGAAAAGAGGTCAGGCGTCGCCTTACTCTTCGCGTTCCATAGTGCACTGCAGGGGGTGTTGATGGCGGCGAGCAAAATCCATGACTTGCCCGACCTTGGTTTCGGCAATCTCATGACTGAAGACACCAACAACGGCGACGCCCTTCTTGTGGACGGTTAGCATGATCTCGAACGCCTCTGCGTGGGTCATGCCGAAAAAACGTTCCAATACGTGAACGACAAACTCCATCGGGGTGTAGTCGTCATTCAAAAGCAGCACTTTGTACAGCGGCGGGCGTTTGGTCTTGGGGCGCGTCTGTACCAGGATCGACGAATCTGCATCGTCGTCCGGTTTGTCAGACATCATCCATTGGTTCTCAAACATTAGGCGCAAACGTCCGATTCAGGCTTCGGTTTATCTGTGCGCTTATATAACGTCCAATGCGTCAGATAAAAGAGCCAGCAGGACGTTATCCAAATGGGCGAAAAACTAACCACAATCGGGTTCGATGCCGATGACACGCTGTGGCACAACGAACGGTTCTTTCAGCTGACGCAGGCACATTTTGTCGACCTGCTATCAGATCATGCCGAATCGGATCACCTGAAGGACCGATTGCTGGCTGCCGAAAAACGCAATATCCGGCATTATGGGTATGGAATCAAAGGCTTCACCCTCTCCATGATCGAAACGGCGATCGAAGTGACCGAAGACCGTGTTCCTGCAGGGGTCATTCGCCAACTGATCGAAGCGGGGCAAGAGATGTTGGCCCATCCGATCGAGCTGTTGCCCTATGCCCGGCAGGCCATCGAAAGCGCTGCCGACACCCACCGCGTAATTCTTATCACCAAGGGCGATCTGATAGACCAGGAACGCAAACTTGCGCAGTCCGGTTTGGGCGATCTGTTCGACGGGGTCGAGATCGTGTCTGAAAAGACCCCGGAAATCTATCGCCAAATCTTCGCGCAGCATGGCGAGGGGCCCGCTGCGGCTATGATGGTCGGAAATTCGATGCGGTCCGATGTGGTTGCTCCGATTCAGGCCGGATGCTGGGGCGTATACGTGCCGCATGGGCTGGTCTGGGAGATCGAGCAGGCCGACGTGCCGGCCGACAGTTCCAGATACCACGAATTGCCCGATCTTGGTGGATTGACGGCGCTTGTTCGCTCTTTGAGTTGATGTTGCCATTTGGTCGCAGTTTCCGAAAATAGGGGCCGGCCGACGACACAGTCTTGACGAAATGGCAGGTTTAGCGGTGCGCCGCCGTTTGCACCGCCACATCTAGTGGGTCTTTGACATACGCTGAAAGCGCTAAAGTTATGAGCTTTCGGTTTCTTTCGCGGGGGTGCTGTGCTACGCTGATGGGTAATAAAATAAATAGTAGCTGACCGGGAAAACCCGGCGGCCTGAGGTAGACAGAGGCAAAAATCGTGCAGGTACGGCGGACAGTTCCGGCCCCTATGGGCGTATTCCTTGCAGCATTCCTGTTGTTGTTTTCCTTCGCTCCGGTGCAGGGCATTGCTGCCCCATATGCGGCGATGGTGATCGACGCGCGAACGGGCGAAGTGCTGCATTCCCGAAACGCCGATACACGCCTCCATCCGGCCTCGTTAACCAAAATGATGACACTGTACATCGCATTTGAAGCGGTTCGGAACGGCGAAATCACTCTCGATACGCAGGTGACCATCACCAAAAAGGCTTCCTCTGAACCGCCTTCAAAGCTGGGTTTACGTTCGGGGCAGAAAATTGCTTTCCGCTATTTGATCCGTGCGGCGGCGGTGAAGTCGGCCAATGACGCTGCCACTGCCATTGGTGTCGCCCTCAGCGGGTCCGAGGCTGCCTTTGCGCGCCGCATGACACGTACCGCCAAGGCGATGGGAATGAGCCGTACAACCTTTAAGAACGCACATGGTCTGACCGAGGCCGGACATCTGTCGACCGCACGGGACATGACCACGCTGGGACGGCATCTGCTGTATGATTACCCGCAATATTACAACCTGTTTTCGCGCCAATCCACGAATGCGGGGATCAAAACCGTTCCCAATACGAACCGTCGCCTGCTAGCGGCCTATCGCGGTGCGGATGGGATCAAGACGGGCTATACCCGTGCAGCTGGGTTCAATCTGGTTGCCTCGGCCAAGCGCAAGGACGAACGGATCATCGCGACTGTCTTTGGTGGCAAATCCGGCGCATCGCGCAATGCCAAAGTAGCCGAGCTGTTGGACATGGGTTTCCGCCGCGCCCCGTCGCGCGCGCCGATCCGCAAACCAGCCCGGCCGGCCTATGCCGGTAATGCAGGTTTGAATGCGAAAGTCGCCAGCGTAAGCGGCGCGCCCACAAGAAGCCTGCGACCGGTTCTTCGACCCCAGCGGGGGAGTACCGTTCTAGTGGCGAACAATGTCGCCGCAACCGCAGCCAAGAACGACGCGCGGATTCAGGACGGTATCGCCGCAGCCATCGCCTCGGCCGGTGTAGAGACGCCGACCGAAGGAACGACGCGCCCGACGGTCCGCACGGATGATCTGGTGCTGGCCTCGGCAGAACAGCCCGAGCCAGAGCAGGAAATCGTCACACGCTTGTCGACCTCTGGCGGTCATTTGTGGGGCGTGAATGTGGGGCGCTATACGACCCGGTACGAGGCTGAAAAGGTTCTACTGAAAACGGCCCTGTCGGAAATGACTACATTGGAAGGCACGCTGCGCAAGGTCAATCAAAACTCACGCGGGTTCGACGCGACGTTCCAGGGCATGACCCGAGAGCAAGCCGATCTGGCCTGCCGCAGACTTCAGGCCCGCAATGTCACCTGTTTCATGATCGGGCCGTCATAAGACCCGACATATACTCTCCTGGATGGGTCTGGCCACGGAATTCCGTGGCCCTTTTTTTCTGAGCGAGCGTGCCGTAGTAGGTGGCAGGGGTCAGGTCAGTCGAATACGTGGCCGTGCTGATATTGCTCATCCTGACCGGCGGCCGCAGTCAGGGCCGCGACGTTATCTTTGGTAAAGAACCCATCATACTTATGACAGCGCTCTATATACTCGGTGATCAGCAGAGTGTTCTTCGAATGTTTTGAGAAAATCTGCTTGAGGTTCGGATCGTCTTTGCACTCTCCAACCACATGGGCCAGGAATGGCACCCCCTGGTCTTTCAGAGTGTTCACAACGAAATCCACATTCTTTTCGCCCGCACCGTGATCGCCGTCCAGAATCTCGATCGCCATGTGATGCAGCCGACGTCCGAAATTGCGGACGAATTCCTCGGTTGGCATGGGCCGTTTGGCAAAAGAGTTTACAAACGAAGGCGTATTATTGGCTGTAAATACCTTAGCCGGGGATTTCTTGTCATCATCCACACCGGCATTGCGGTTCACATTGGTCGACGAATTCATGTCGAAAATGTTGTACGCCCCCCAGAAATAGTAGGGCACCATCGTCAGAAATTCGAGGATCGCATCCTCGCGCTCACCAGCCAGAACGCGTGTCGCCAGATGGTCGATGCCCAACATCAGTGAAGAGATATTGCTATCGGCACCAAAGGCAGCAGCCTCATCCAGTCGCGCTTGTTCTGCGCTGCTGAGCAATACCCTGTCGCCCAGACCCAAACTGTCGGTATCGTTGAAATCCAGCGTTGAATAACCGACCCGGTTGCAGGTGAAATCAGAAGGGGTGGTGAACCGAAGGCCCTTTAGCGTGTAAAACGGGTTCTCGGTGTCGCCGGAATATTCGAACCGGATATTCTGATCCTCCAGCGTTTTGGTCAGCGTGTTCAGGTCAGTGGCGCCAAACACTTCGCCAACATAGCGCGTTTGCGGCGTGTTTCGTGCCAACGGGTACATGCGGTTGATGCGCGGGATGAAGTCTTCGAATGTCGGGCTAAGCGGAGCCATCACGATGAGCGCCGGGTAGTCCAGGTGTGAATGCAGGACCGAGTATTTATGCGTCCGTCCAAGATAGCTGGCCGTGTGACGGTATGGCGACATCACATATAGCTCGACCAGAGTGTCGAAAAGAACGTCAGTTTCGACCTGAAGCACGACAGCGCGCATGGGCCCAACCTGCTGGGCGACACCAGATCTGGCACGGCGTTCGTAAATTTTTGGCAAATACTCGTTGAAGAAGTCCGTATTCTTCTTGTCGCCGCGTGGTTCGTAAGACGCTAAATCAAAAGACATAAAGTTACTCCTTGCCCAGACTAGGCAAACCAGGTGCGGTTCGTTGCCGGGATTGTGGTATTCAGAACATATGCTTGCTGACATGCTAGGGAGGGAATTCAGCCTCGGCAACAGTCTGAGTACGGGCGGACGCATTGCACCCGCGGGATTACCGCAGGAACTTTGTCACTTCGACCCCGCCCGCGATCAGGTTTTCGCGGACCGAATGCGCAATCTGAACGGCGGTTGGTCCATCCCCGTGCAGGCAGATCGTGTCGATCGCGGTTTCAAGCCTTTTGCCGGTTTCGGTAATGATGGCCCCTTCGCGGACCATTTCCAGAATTCGAGGCCCTGCAATTTCGGGGTCGTGGATGACGGCTCCGGGCAAGCTTCGGTCGACCAGAGTGCCATCGTCGTTATAGGCGCGGTCGGCAAAGATTTCGCCGACCCACTTGCAGCCCAATTCCCGAACGGCTTCTTCCTGCTTGGTGACGGCCAGCACCATGATGATGATATCTGGGTTCACGTCCAGCGCGCCCTGATAACAGGCCCGCGCCATGTCGATATCGACCGAACACATGTTGGACAATGCACCGTGCAGCTTCAGATGCCGGACCTGCGTTCCAACGGCGTTTGCCATACCGATCGCCGATCCCAACTGATACCGAACAAGATTTCGCAGGCTATCGTGGGGTATTTTCATATTGCGGCGGCCAAATCCCTGTAGGTCAGGAAAGCCGGGATGCGCGCCAATGCCGACACCGTTTTCCGCAGCCAGGGTCATCGTTTGCGCCATGACGTCCGGATCGCCCGCGTGAACGCCACAGGCAATGTTGGCCGAAGTGATAATCCGCAACAGGCTTTTGTCATCGCCCATGCTCCAGGGGCCAAAGCTTTCCCCCATATCGGCATTAAGATCTACGCTGGGCATCGGCAAACTCCTTAGTCTGTGGCAGAGATCATTCCGCTGACCAGTTGATAAGATAGCAGGTCAGCAATGTCATGAGGATCACGGATCAGCGGTTCGACCTTGGATGGCAAGTTGGCCAGTTCTTTTTGAAAAGCCGCCTGCAGGGAAATGGCCTCGTCCATTTCGACCAGCCTGAACTGAAGCTGTACGCCCGCCGGGGTTTGCGCAGCCCGCGGCAGGTCACAGGGAAGGACGGTCGCAATTCTGGGATACCCGCCGGTTGTCTGACACTCGGGCAGCAGAATAAAGGGATTGCCAGTGCCGGTCATCTGAATGTCGCCGGGGGCGATGACCTCGGACAATATGTTCAGCTGCCCCTTTGCGGCGAAACCCTCTCCGTCGCCTTCCAGCTGCATTCCCATGCGATTTGCGCGGGACCCGCGAGTGAATGTCGTGCGCAAAAAGCGGTCCAGCGTTTGCCGGTCGAACAGTTCGGTCTGAAAACTGGCCACAACCCGCAGCGAACCGCCCGAGAACCGATCTTCAGCGCGCAACTTCTGTCCTGCCTGCTGTGACGCTGCCCCGGCGGATAAGCTGTCTCCGGCCTGTAGGGCGCGCCCGATTTTGGCAGTAAGGTGAGTTGAGCGGGATCCCAGAAACTCCTGCACCTCAATACCGCCGCCCAGGTGCAAATATCCATAGGTTCCCCGTGTGGCGGCCCCGACTATCACCCGCTGTCCGGTCTCAAGGCGGTAAGAGGCATTCCACGAAATGGCAGCGCCATCAATACTGGCCTGCATCGGTGCGCCCGTCAGTGCAATCTGTATGGGATGAGTGGCCTCAAACTCACCGCCCATTCCGGCCATTTCAAGCGCGGCAAGTTTAGGACTTTGCCTCAACAATGCGGCGCCTTCGTGCAGGGCCAGTAAATCTGCTGCGCCAGATCGGGAAAGCCCTTGATCCAGATATCCGTGGCGGCCTTGGTCCTGTATTGTACAAGCAGGCCCTATGCGCAGGACAGACAGGCTCAAACCGCGATCTCCTGACAGGTCGCGCCGCCTGATCCATCAACGTCATTGGCGCGTATCGCCTCTAATTCCTCACGCGTGACTGACACGAACTGCATTTCGTCGCCGGGTTTCAGGGCAAAGCTGTTCTGTGCTTCAGGACGAAAACAGCGAAAAGCGGTTTGGCCAATATGTCGCCACCCGGTTGGTGTGGGTCCCGAGAAAAGGACAAATTGCGAAATCGCCAATACCAAAGCGCCCTCGGGCACCATCGGGGTCAACTTCTTGAGGCGCGGTATGTTGAACTCAGGGCCGAGCGGGCCAAGATATGGCTGACCGGGAGCAAATCCGATCGTCAGGACGCGGACGGTTGTGGCGCTCAATCGATGAACGGCTTCATCGGGGGACAGCCTGGCCGCAGCCGCAGCCTCATCTAATTGAGGGGCAAGCGCGCCGCCATAAACCGTGGGGACACGCCATAACCTGCGCCCCTGGGGGAGGGGCGCTTTGTACCAATCCTGCCGCCGCAACAGCTGCTCGACCCGGTCGCGAAGGTTTGCGTGGGCAAACTGGGATGGTTCAAATCGGATATAAGTCGACGCCAGCGTCGCAGAGGTTTCAATGACACCTTCCCACCGTTCAGAATCCACCGCAGCTCGAAACGCCAATGCTGCCCGGTTCGATGGCTCGGCCATGGTTTCGGCGAAAGAGACCAGCAGGCCGTCAAAGCCGACGGTGCATATGCGTGGGAAGATGGCGGCGTGTGTTCGTGTCATCTCGCTGCGTGCCAGTATGTAACTAGTCAGGTGACCTGAACGCAATCCAGAGCGTTTCGCAAGAGAGGGTGCAAAGTATTTGCCGGTGCATCCCCGTTTCAGACCGCGTGCAGGCAAATTCCGACTCGGTGCGGGTGTGTTTCATACCGGGCGACTCATACGAGTCTTGTAGTAGACGTGGGGAGCTCAACAATATGTTGATATCGGGCATAGCTCGTACGGAAAGCAGTGTGGATACCTTAGGCGTGATAATGGGCTTTCCTGGGTGCATCGGTCGAATTTGTCACCTTAATTATCTGAATTTATTGAGTAAAATAAGAAAGTGCAAAAAAGTTTCTCAGGGCGTGATTTTCTGCTTGCGGTGTATGTTTGTAATGCTTAGAACCCCCTTCACCGGCGCTGCTGAGGCGCTTGTGACACACTGGAGAGACGGTGGGACGGGTTGGAGAGACGGCCGGACGC